>NZ_BAAAIX010000034.1:0-199742 GCF_039526385.1 Luteococcus peritonei
TCGGTCATCATGACTCCTCCTGCCCCGCAGGGCGATGGAGCCACTTACACCGTTTCTGGGACAGACCCGGCCCACCCAGGCGCCGGGGTTTTCGCCGTGCTCGGAGTAGTACGTCGTCAGGCCCTGGTGGCCCTTCTCGGTGGAATCCTGCACAGCAACCTGTCGGGTCAGGTAGTCATAGCCCGATCCGGCCGACAGCTTGTGCAGCGACATGGTCATATGACCTCAAGCCAAATGGCCTCACCCGGTGACCTTCACCGTGCCCCGTGGGACGGGATGGTCGCGTCGCTGGAGCACCACGGCCAGGTGGATCGTGTGCGTCCACCGCTTTGGACCGGAGCTGGACCAGTGGAGGGACCTACGAATGAGTTGTTCTCTCCTGGTTCCCCAGCGTCGACGGTCGCTGGGTTAGCGCCCACCTTCCCGTCGTGCCCGGAGTGCAAGAGGTGTGTGGCGCTTGATGGGTTCGTGTTTCTCCGGGGGTTCGTTCTGGCGGTTGGTGGGCACCGGGGGCGTCGCGTTCGCTTGGGTCTTCGTCAGGGTGGTTCGGAAGGGGTGAAGGTCGATGGGACGGCAGCAGGAACGGGTGGCTGCGAGGCGAGCGATTCATGAGGCTCGGGTGGCGCGGTTGCGGCAGCAGCGGGAGAGGGAGTCGGCGCTGACCGATCGGGCCGTCCGCGTCCAGGTGGAGCTACGCACCGGCGCCAGGGCGTTGGCCGAGGCGGAGGCGCGCGCCGGCGCGTTGATCGAGGAGATGGTCACCGTCCACGGGCTGACAGCCACGCAGGTGGCTGAGTGGTGCGCCGATGGGCTCAGTGTCCGTGAGGTCGGTCGACTTCGACGTCTCACCGCTTCCAGCAGAGATGGCCAGTAGCGCCCGGGTGCCGGGACTTTTCGCGAGCACCGGGGTCACATGGTGGGTTGCGCCAGTGAGCGGCGGTCACGGTGGCCGGGTGGAAGGCGGGTGTGATGGCAACAGTTGGAGGCACGCGGAGCCTGGAGCGCGCGGTCGGGTTGTTGATGACCGCGGCGGAGCGTTCTCGGTTGGCGACGTGGGACTTAGAGGAGCTGGGGGCATTCCAGCGCGACACGGCGGTGAACGAGGCGCTGTGGTCCGCCACCGGACTGTTGGAGCCCGACGTGGTTCCCGTCCCGGTGAAGGTCGAGCAGCCCGGCGTGCTCGCGGTTTTGCAGGAGGTTGAGCGGGAGCTGCGTCGGTTGGCGATCGGTGCCTATCCCGTCGGGACGAGTGCGGTGGTCGTGTTGGTGTGCGATCTGGTCGAGGAGTACTGGTGCCTGGGCTGAGGCCGTCGGAGGCCGACCGGCTGGCACGTCATCTGCTCGTCGACGATCCCGGGGACCTGGCGGCATCGGTGATGGGCTTGGTCTACGTCGTGGACGCTGCAAGCCAGCGAGCCGGGCAGGACGCGGGTGATGTTGCGTCGATTCTGGAGGTGTCGGGGTCGGCGTTGACCCACGTGCTGCAGTCGCGTTCCTGGAAGACAGAGGTACCGGCGCCTGCGATGGTGGCGGTGGCTGATGCCATCGGGCAGATGAGGCCCGGGCATGGTGTGGAGCGTGAGCTGGTGCATGTCGCGTACCTGGCGGCTCACGCCACGTCGAGGGTCGCGACCACGGCGGGGAACGGTGAAGTGCTGGGCGCGGTGCGCGCGGTCGAGCTGGGCCTGGATGCCGCCCTGCACGGACACGCACCGGGCAAGCATCGTTCCGATGTGGGAAGTGAGTTCAGCACGGCGGTGATGGAGTGGGCGCGCGCCGTGGATCGCTGTGCTCAGCGGCCGTCGGTGATGACGCAGTTGGTGACGGCCCGGGCTGCGGGCTCGGTGCTGGTGGCAGTGGACGCCATCGCCCAAGCCCAGGCGACCCGGAGCACCGAAGCTCTCGTGGACTACAGCGACGCGATCAAGCCGGCGCTGGCCAGGAGTTTGTGGGCGTGGGGTGAACAACATCGGCAGTGGGCCAAACTGATGTCACCGGGGGAGCGGGTCGACCCGGACCTCATGGCTGCCACTACGAGGCTCATGCGCGCCAGCCGTGACGTGCCCGTTGGTCGAGGTGAGTCGCGGTCCTGGGATGCCGCAGTCACGGCCCTGAGCCTGACGCGGCATACCGCCGCCGTCAGCAGCCAGCCCGTTCACCCCGGTGCGTTGAAGGCGCCAGCGGAGCTGGTTGCCCCAATGCTGGCAGCCGCGCTGCCGCCCAACGGTTCCGAGCTTCAGGTGGCGTGGCTCAAGCTCGAGCGCCTCGAAGGCCGCGCGAATGTGACCGTCCCGGAACCAGTGTTGGCGAAGCTGGCCGCGGTGGGTAGCGCGACGCTGCGAGGTGCTGACCGGGCCCTGCAGTCGAGCTACCTCATGATGGGCCCTGCTGCGGCACCGACGACGGTGCCAGCGGGCAGAACTGAAGCAGTCCCGGATCTGCCTCACTCACGGCTCGGACCGTCGCCGAGGTGCGTGTGATCTGGCACCGGTACGCCCGTGCCTCTCTGCAGCCGAGATGGCTGCGCGACGATCACGCGTCAAAGGTGGTGAGAGATGCCGTCAGCAATTGCTGGGCGGAGCCGAATTCCACGAACTCCCCGCAGGCCACGAATCCAAGCCGTGCCGCCAGGGCCAGGGCCTTCTGATTCGACGTTTGGGTGACAACCAGGACGGGTTCGTCGCCTCGGACCTCCGACGCCACTCGCGCCAGCAGTTCCCGGCACGCGGCCTCCGCGATGCCTCGTCCCCAGGCGTCAGGCAGTAGGACGTAGGACAGCTCCAACTCTCGCCCCTCCGGGCGGACGTGTCCGGGTCGATCCGGGTTGCGCCGATCCGCCACCACCGTGCCCAGCATCCGTCCACTGCGTGCGTCCGAGACGATCTGGGCCCATCTGCGACGTCCACACCGCGCTCCAGCCACACTGACAACAGTGAGCGGCAAGGCGATGGACTTCGGCCGGGGGCCGCCCAGGTGATGGCGAACGCGATCATCGGTCAGCAACTGGACCATGCGAGTGACGTCTCCCGCCCGTCCGTTGCGCAGCTGGATCTCAGGTGAGGCCATGGCTCGAGCTTAGGCAACGCGCACCGCCACACCTCGCACGGGCCCTGGAGTCAACGACCCTGCGCGTGAGTTGATGCCCGTGCATGTCGAGGGCGCGGGGGCTCCCTGGCGGCTAGCCTTCCGGTATGAGCACCACCGAGGACGTCCTCCACCTGGTTGAGGCCCGGGCGCGTGCCCTTGCTGAGCAAGATGCCGAGGGGTTGCGGCTGCTGATGCATCCCGAGTGTGTCTGGACCAGCTACGCAGGGCTGGTGCTGGACCGCGACGAGTATGTCCACCGCAACACCACTGCGGTCACCTTCGCCTCCCAGCGCTTCGAAGACCCCGTGGTGCGGGTCGTCGGCGACAAGGCAGTCGTCACTGGGACGGTTGTCGACACTCTGCGCGACGGTGAACAGTTCCGCCTGCTGATCACCATGACGTGGGTGCGCTGCGATGGCTTGTGGCAGTTGCTCGCTGGTCACGCGGGCCCGCGTCTGGCCTCGTGAACCGCACCCTTTGTCCCGAATGCGGTGTTGGGTTCCTCACCGTGTGCTGAGGTCCAAGCCGACGGCTGGATTCCGTGGGATGAGCTGTGGGACGGCTGGGATGAGCTGTGGGACGGCGCGCATTGCCATCGACACCGCGCGGCTGGCAGCTGCTGCAGAGGAGCGAGGTTCGCGTGCACGGCCCCGCTGAACATGGACGTGTCGCTACGGTGTCGTCATGATGGCCGTCCTGACGCAGTTGGTGTTCGAGTGCGACGATCCCGTCCCAGTGGCCGCGTTCTGGCAGGACGTCTTGGACCTCGCGCCAGCCGAGGGCACGGACGACTGGCTCACCCTGCAGTGGGAACCGGTCGGTCGGTTCTCGTTCCATCGCGTCGAGGGCTATGTGCCGCCTCCGTGGCCTGGCGAGTCTGGTCAGCAGCAGGTGCACTTCGATCTCCTGGTCGACGACCTGCAGGCTGCGTCTGCCACGGTTGAGCGTGCCGGTGGGACGCCGCTGACTGGGGTGATGGATCCGGGGCCGAAGGCGTGGCGCATCTTCGTCGACCCCGCTGGCCACCCGTTCTGTCTCGTCTCGGTGCCGGAGTGACGGCCAGGCGCAGTCAGTGGGGTTGAGGCGACCTTCCGGTCGCTCGGCCATTGTCATGCTCCAAGGGCGCTCGAAACCCGTTCGTGTTCAGCTGGTTACGTCCCAGTCTTCTGTCGGGCGTAGTAGGCGCGGGATCGGTTGCGGTCGCCGCAGTCCTTGGTGACGCACCAGCGTCGGTTGTGGGCTCTGGATGTGTCGAGGAAGACCCAGCCGCAGTGGGCGTCCTCGCACTGGTGGAGCCGGTCCAGGTCGGAGCGTGCGAGCAGGGCCATGATGCTTCGGGCGATCCGGTGGCGTGGGGTGGCAGGGGTGAGCGTGCGGTCGTGCCAGCGCCATCCATCGGCAGCGGGGGTGTAGGTGGCTGCGGTGAGTGCTTGGTGGAGCTCGTCGGTGATGACTTGGCCTGCGTCGGCGTCGTCGGTGAACAGTGCGCCGTACAGCGCCTCGCGCAATGCGAGGACCTTGGCATGTTCCGTGGCAGCCTCACCGGGCGGCACCTGAAGGGCTTTGGCTTCCTCGTTATGGATCAGCGCGGATTCCAGGCACCAGGCCATGACGTCGCCGAAGTCGTTGAGATCCTCTTCTCGGTCCTCGTCGGACAGTCGCCACTCGACCGTGTTGATCAGGTCCAGGGCGACGTCGCCGGCGATGTGACTGAAACGTGCCATTATTCAACCTCCATCCTCACAGTCTAGGCACCTGTTGCCTGTGAGCCGTTTATGCGGCAGGATCTCACAAGTAAAAAGCATCAAACTTGTGAGGCTAGGCGGTGGCTGTGAGGGACCCGATCGCAAGACTGGTCCGTGACGACCGGAGCTTCGCGTAGTATTGGTTTGGGCAGAGCGTGAGTAGTTTCGGCAGCCAGGTGGCGGCGATGGCGTTGCCGCTGGTCACTGCGGTGACCTTGCACGGGACTCCGGCGCAGGTGGGGTGGGTGGCCACGGCCGCGATGCTGCCGTACCTGTTGTTCTCGCTCATCGCTGGGCACGTCCTTGAAGGTAGGGATGCCCGCAAGGTGATGTTGCCGGCCAATCTGTTCCAGGGCGCTGCGATGGCTGTTGTCCCGATCGCCTGGCTGGGCGGGTGGTTGTCGGTCCCGCTGTTGGTGCTCCTCGCGTTCGTTGCCGGGTGTGCCGCGGTGTGTTTCGGCGTGGTCGGCTTCTCCTAGCGCATGTCGGAGTCGTGACACTGGCGGAACCGCGGAGGCCCCAGAAGCAGAGCTCCGGGGGCCTCCTCCGTCATCCTCTCGTGGGAATCAGTCGTCGTCCTCGTCCTCGAGGTCCTCCAGCACCTCGAACGGCGACTCGACGTCGCCGCGCCATGCCTCCAGGCCCTCGCGCACCGCGAGCACCGCCACGACAAGCGCCGCGACGGAGTCGGCCCACCACCAGCCGAACAGGCTGTTCAGGATGAGGCCGACGAACACCGCGCCGGAGAGGTAGACGCAGAGGATGAGCTGCTTGGCGTCGGCCATCACGCTCTTGGAGCCCAGCTCTCGCCCGGTCCGGACCTCGATCCACGCCAGCAGCGGCATGATGACCAGGCTCAGCGCTGTGATGCCGAGGCCCAGCGGGCTGTGATCGGGACCCTCTTGGCCGACCAGGGCCAGCACCGCATCGACCGAGACGTAGGCCGCCAGAGCGAAGAAGGCGACGGCGATCACCTTGACCGTGACCTTCTCCCACTGCTCCGGGTCCTTGCGGGTGAACTGCCAGGCGATGGCAGCGGCCGAGAGCACCTCGACCACCGAGTCGAGCCCGAAGCCGATCAGCGCCGCGGACGACGCGAGGACGCCCGCCCAGACGGCGACGATGGCCTCGATGACGTTGTAGGTGATCGTGAACCCGACGATGAAGCGGACGCGGCGGTGCAGGGTCGCGCGGCGCGCGGTGGTCAGAGTCTCGCTCATGCGTCCACCGCCGCCCCGCAGCATCCCGACACCGAGCACGCCGGGTCGATGCACGGCGCGTCCTCGTCCACCGCGAGCGTGACGTCGATCAGGGACATCAGCGCCGCGGCGAGGTGCGGGTCGGCGATCTCGTAGCGGGTTTGCCGCCCCTCGGGCTCGGCGACGACGATCCCGCAGTCGCGCAGGCAGGTCAGGTGGTTGGACACGTTCGAGCGGGTCAGCTCCAGCTCGCGCGACAGCACAGCCGGGTAGCTCGGACCGCCGAGCAGGGTCATGAGGATCCTGGAGCGCGTCGGGTCCGCCATGGCCCGGCCGAGCCGGTTCATGACGTCGAGGCGCGAAACAATAGTCAGCATGGACTGAACTATACAGTGTTCATTGACTAATCGCCCAGTTGTACGGGCTGCCGCACCCGCTCCGCGCGCTTGCCCTCGGGAATCGTGGTCACCTCTTGCGCCAGCGAGGCCACCTCGGCATCCCGCGACCCTTCCACGTCGCCACCAGGCCGGCAACCCAGCGGGCGGACGCGAAGAGCCCGTAACCGGCCCCGGCGAGGCCCACGGTGACCACGAGCCAGCGCCGGAAGATCAGCTGACTCGCTCCGCGGGCGCCTACACCCAAGTCATGTATGGCTCCATCCCACTGGGAAGCGCCATCGCAGGAATCCTGGGCTAGCACTACGGCACTCGCGCCGCAACCCTGGCCGGCGCGCTCGGCATGCTGTGCTCGATGCTGCCCATGCTGACTCGCACGGTCCTCAACCTGCGTCAGGCACAGGACCTCCACGCCACGACAGGCAACCCGGCAGGGAAGTGACAACGCCTCGAACACCTGACTGGCCGCTCGCAAGGCGCCCATGTGCTGTCCCGTCTCACCGAGGTGGAGCTGCAGGACTGCTCCCACGGCGAAGGGATGACCGCGACACCTCAACCTGGTGCGAGGGTCCCGAGATCGCCGCTGCCTGGAATGCCACCGAGGAGCCGGCTCGCTCGGGCACCATCGCTGTGCGGTCTGCCGCGACGTTGCGGGCGACCGTCTCTGCGAGGGCTTGGCCGATGGGTTGGGTGTTGTCTGGTACCGCGGTGGCGTCGAGGATCTGGTGCGCGGCGGTGAGGACGCGGCTGCCGGTGGAGTGGATGACGTCGGCGACGGTGGTGCCGTCAGGGTGGTGGGGGAGCGTTTGTTCTGCCCAGCCGGCGACGTAGGTGAAGGTGTATTGGCTGCTGTCGAGGCCGTGGGCGGCGGTGATGAGGTAGGCGACGGATTCGGCTTCGACCTCGAGACTGCCCCGACAGACCGGATCTGCGTCGGTGGTGGGCTGGTGGAGTAGGACGTGGCCGAGTTCGTGGGCGAGGGTCTTGACGGCTTGGGCGTCGTCGACGTCGTCGCGGATCTTGACGGTTCGGGTGGTGTAGTCGGTGTAGCCGTTCGCGGCGTGGCAGTCACCGCGCTCCAGACGGAAGCCCTGCTCACCGACGAGTGTGGCGAGGGCTTGCCAGAGGCCGTCGGGTGCTTGGCCGGTGAGCAGGGCGGGGCGGGGTGGTTCGGGGACGGGGTCGCCGGTGGTTTGGCTGATGTCGAAGACGCTGGCCGGTTTGACCCCGACAATCTGGGTGGCCATGAGGGGTTTGCCCTTGTCGTCGAGCAGGGGTGTGCCGTCGGGTTTGGTCTTGGGGAGGCGGCGGGTGACGGGGGCGAGGATGCGGATGCCGTGTTCGCCGCGGGTGACCTGGCGGTGGAAACTCTTCTGCCAGGTGGTGTAGCCGGCGACGAGGGTGGCGTCGGGGCGTTGGGTCCAGATCAGGATGGTGTTGTTGAAGCTGTACTGGTGGAAGCGGCTCGCGACGCGCAGCCAGGCCTGCCACTGCTCGGAGCTGGTGAGGTCGGCGGCCTTGTCGGCGATCTGTGCGTGCAGGTGCTCGAGTTGTTCGGCTCGTTCTGCCTTCTGGGCTTCGGTGGGTGGTCGGCGGGCCATCATCGCACCGACGGGGTCTGGTCGGTGAGCAGGTCCAGGGCGGCGTGGATGAGGTCGTCGACTTGGTCGTGGGGTGCGCCGGCGGCGCTGAGTTCGTCGGCCTTGAGGAGTAGCTGTTCGATGATGAGGGGACGGTCGGTGCTCAGTTCGTCTGAATGAGTGGTCATGCTCACCCAAGCCGGCTGGCGTCTGCTGGTGGCGCGCCCGCTAGCTTGTGGTGCGTCCGAAGATCGGGTCGATCCAGGCCGCCACTCGGGCGATCTGGTCGTCGAGGTTGGCTTCAGTGCGGTCGTGGAGTTGCTCCTTGCGCCGCCACGCGGCCCATTTGGCCTGGTACAGCGCTCCGTAGCCCTTGAGCAGGGGCGCGAGGGGTCTCAGGGTGACGCCGCGATAGTCGGCGACTGCGGTGGCGGAACGCAACAGCTCCTGGGCGTCGAACCCGGCTTGGCAGAGCTGGTCGATGTCGACGTAGTCGCGCCATCTGGTGCTGGTCAGGCCCCGTTCGAGGATGGTGACAGCCTTCTCGGCGATGGCTGTTTCGGCGGCGTAGCCGAGCAGGGCGATCGGGTCGCCGAGCACGCGCTCGATCTGGACGATGCGGGGTGCGGGCACGATCGGATCACCGGTCGAGACGTCCCACGCGCATACGCCCTTCCACGGGCCGATGCTGGCGGTGATGCGGATGCGGAACCCGGGGTATTGGGCGTCGTCGCGGATCTGTGCGATGTGCAGCGTTTGGAGGTTGAAGCTGACGCCATCGCCCGGATCCAGCTGGGCGATGTGCTCGACAACGCGGCTCAGATGGTCGGGAGTGACGTCGGCACTGATGGCATTGGCATCCGCGTCCTTGGTGGCGCGGCGCACCCCGTAGGCCGCCAGGAGGACTCCTCCCTTGAGGATGAAGTCGTCGTGGTGAGGGGTGAGGGTGAGGCGGTGCAGGAAGGACTCCAGCAGGTGCCGGGTCAACAATTCCTGGGTGGGTGCGGGAGCTCTCCGCTTGGCTGCGGTGGAGCGGGCCAGTGACTGCAGCCTGCGGAACGTTTCGTCCCCGGTGGTCATGACAGGACCTCCAGCGCATCGAACACTGGTCGCTTCGCTCGGGGGATCTGGATTGCGAGCTGGGCGATCTCGGCGGGTTTGCCGCCCCGGCGCAGCCATTCCTTCAGCGCGTCTCGTGCCGTTTCGTAGCCGACCTGCCCGCGCAGCCGGAAGGCGTCGACGATGCTGCGTTGGGGGTTGTAGAGCCCAATCAACTCTGTCGATCCGTCGATGGTGGCCACGTCACGCCCTAGGTCGAATGTGTCGGGGTCGAAGACGTGCCAGGTCAAGGTCGGGGTTCCCTTTGGAATCCGGGTTCCCCGTGGCAGAGCAATCTGCAGTGAGGTCGGGATCTCATCGATCAGGTCATGGTGCGCGAGGGCTGAGGTCAGGCAGATGGTGGCGTGGGGGCGAAGGGCCACTGCCTGCAGCTTGTCCTGGTCTGCTGGGGTGCGATCGCTCTTCCGGTAGACGCCGGGGGCAATTCGCTCCAGATCTCCTCGTTGAAGCGCCCGATGAGCCGCGACAGGTGACAGGTCGCGGCGCCGAAGCCGGAGCAACTCGGACATCAGGCACCTCCTCGTGAAATGAAGCGTACACAGATAACTGTATCTGTAGACGATTCTATCCACCCGGGCTCGTGGTCGGGATGCCTGGAAGGAGCTGCGCTGCGGCGACGATTTACTGCTGGTCATGCACCTTTAAGCCAGAGTCCATCGCCTCGTGCTCAATGTGGTGCGCGCCGCCGCCAAGGTGGAGGGGAAACGCCTGGTGAAGTAGGGAGAACTGAGGTCGTGTGCGACTCGGTGGTGAGCCTCATGCACAATGGGTCTCAACTCTTTCGAGGAGGATGCGGCGCTCAGGCCAAGTGCACGTGGAGTGCACGACACAAAAGCAATGTGCCGCTGACTGATCCATAAGACCTAGCCAGCGGCACATTGCGCCTAGTAGCGGGGACAGGATTTGAACCTGTGACCTCTGGGTTATGAGCCCAGCGAGCTACCGAGCTGCTCCACCCCGCGTCGGTGAACACAACATTACACGGGCCTTGCCGAAAGCCCAAATCGAGCCGGTTTCGGTCGCCGAAGACGGCCCTCAGGCCATGTCGGGGACCAGCTCGCGGGCGGTGGGGTAGTCCAGGCCGGTGAGCTCCAGCAGGTCCACCAGGATGGAGCGGGTCTGGGCCAGGACGACGGCCGCGGACAGCGAGCTGCCCAGCTCCATCTGGGAGCTGGTGCGGGCCACGTCGATGATGCGCTCCCGGGCGCGGGTGGGCATCCGCCGGGCGAACATCTCGGAGGCGCAGAAGTCGATCACGCCGGCCAGCTCGGTCAGCAGGTCCAGGTACTCCGCCGGCACCTCCTCCTCGCGCCAGACCGCGACGCTGGCCCGACGCGCCAGCACCCGCAGGTTGCGCGTCATCCGGTCCAGCGGCGCCACCAGCTCGGCGATGGCCTGGGCATTCTCCCGGTGGCCGCGCAGGAAGGGGGAGTAGCGGGCCACCGCGACGCCCTCGGCCGCGGCCTCGCTGAGCTGGCTCAACCGCGACTCGGTGTCGCGAGCCCTCTCCAGCACCTTCTCCGCACCCTGCTCGTCCTCACGGCGCAGCGCGTCGCGGATCTGCTGCACCGTGCGAGAGCAGTGGGCCAGCACCTCCGCCGCTTTCACGCGGGGCTTCTGCACCGGGCTGGTGGGCGCCACCAGCGCGATCACCAGTGCCAGCGCGCAGCCCAGCAGGGCATCCTGCCACCGGCTGAAACCCTCGCTCGGTGCGGGCATCAGCGTCATCACCGTCGCCGCCTGGATGCCAGCCTGGTTGATCATCAGCACCTTGGCGTGGAACCAGGTGGCGATGCTCATCGCCACGAAACAGACCAGCATGATCTGCCACGGGCCGGTGCCGAACAGGTGCACGAACAGGTCCCCGGTCATCACGCCGATGAAGACGCCGGTGGCCACCTGCAGCACCCGCGAGACCCGCTGGCCGAAGCTGAAGCCCAGGCAGATGATCGCCGAGACGGCCGCGAAGAAGGGCATGGCGTGCCCCAGCAGGTTCTGGCCCAGCCACCAGGCAGTGCCGGCGGCCAGCGAGATCTGGCAGATCATGAACAGCCGGGCCCGCCAACGCTCCACCCGGATCCGCTGCTGGTGCAGCCCTGCCCGGGCCGCATGCTCCGACATGTCGAAGGCCCGCAGCGTGATCCCCTGCAGTCGTGTCCTGCCCGTGGTGTCCATCCGCCTCCTGTCCGGCCTCCATTCTGCCCTCACCGAAAAGCCGTGCCGACCACGCGCGCTCGCGGACCGACTTTGCCGGAACCGACGGTAGAGTTTGCGCGAGCCAGGGCCAGGGCCCGGGGCGGAGGACCGAGAGATGGGATCCAAGATGCGTCTTCGCAAGCTGGCATCGTTGCTGGTGGCAAGCGTGATGACCATGACGCTGGCCGCCTGCAGCAGCTCCGACGGCGGTACCGAGGAGCAGGCCCGCGACCTCGTCGTCGGCGCCACCGCGCAGCCCCAGTCGATGGACCCCACCACCACCGCCGGTGCGGCCATCCAGCAGGCCCTGCTCTACAACGTCTACGAGACGCTGGTGAAGATCGATGGGGAGGGCAAGCTCAAGCCGCTGCTGGCACAGAGCTGGACCCGCTCCGAGGACCGCAAGACCTACACCTTCACGCTGCAGCCCAAGGCCAAGTTCTCCACCGGCGCCCCGGTGGACGCCCAGGCCGTGGTGGACAACATCAACCGGATCCGCACCGACAAGAAGGTGCTGCCGCTGATGAAGAAGCAGATGGCGGTGGTCAGCTCCGCGACCGCCACCGACGCGGGCACCGTCACCGTGAAGCTCAGCCGCCCCTCCCAGGCCTGGCTCTACGACATGGCCTCGGCCGCCGGCATCGTCGCCGACCCGAAGTCCTTCGCCACCCTCGCCAAGAGCCCCGTCGCCTCCGGCCCCTTCACCTTCGCGGAATGGAAGCAGGGCGAGAGCGTCGGCCTCAAGCTCTCCCAGGACTACTGGGGCACCCCCTCGCGCTTCGACACCGTCACCTTCCGCTACTTCGCCGACGCCAACTCGATGAGCTCGGCGATGCTCTCCGGCGACATCGACGTGATCAGCGACCTGACCGCCCCCGAGGCGCTCGACCAGTTCAGCGACACCTCGAAGTACACCGTCACCGAGGGCACCACCAACGGTGAGGTGGTGCTCGGCCTCAACCAGGGCAAGGGTGGAAACCCGGCGCTGAAGAACCTCAAGGTGCGCCAGGCCATCAACCACGCCATCGACCGCCAGGCCCTGCTGGATTCCGTGTGGGGCGGCAAGGGCACCCTGATCGGCTCCATGGTGCCGCCCACCGACCCCTGGTACGAGGACCTGTCGAAGACCTACCCCTATGACCCGGCCAAGGCGAAGGCCCTGCTCAAGGAGGCCGGCGTCAGCAACCTGACGCTGCGCCTGCGGGTGCCGACCCTGCCCTATGCGCCCCCGTCTGCGCAGTTCATCGCCAGCCAGCTCAAGCAGGTGGGCATCACCGCCACCGTCGAGGAGCTCGACTTCTCCCGCTGGCTGTCCGACGTCTACACCGCCGGCAACTACGACATGACCATCGTGAGCCACGTCGAGCCGCGCGACATCGTCAACTTCGCCAACCCGAACTACTACTGGCACTACGACAACCCGGACTTCGCCAAGCTGGTGGCCCAGGCCGATGCCGCGGACGACGCCCAGTACGTCGAGCTGATGAAGAAGGCCTCCAAGATGCTGGCCACCGATGCGGCCGCCGACTGGCTGTGGCTCTTCCCACACATCGCGGTCTCGCGCTCCGACATCACCGGCATCAATGCCAACACCACGAGCTCCAGCTTCGACGTCACCCAGATGGCCTCCCGCAACGGATGAGGCCCCGCGCCCGGCTCGTCGTCAGCAGGCTCACCACCTTCGTGGTGAGCCTGCTGGTGGCATCGGCCATCATCTTCGCGCTGGTCAACCTGCTGCCCGGCGACGTCGCCACCGCCATCCTGGGCGACCAGGCCGATGCGGATTCCCTGGAGGCACTGCGGGGCCAGCTGGGTCTCGACCGTCCCGTCTGGATCCGCTACCTGGAGTGGCTCGGTGGCCTGCTCACCGGTGACCTCGGCACCACCGCGCACAGCGGCCGCAGCATCGCCGAGCTGATCGCCCCGCGGTTGGGCCTGACCATGTGGCTGGTGGTGCTCGGCATGCTGCTGGCGATGCTGGTGGCCTTCCCGCTGGGCATGTTCGCCGCGGTGGCACGGCGCCGCTGGAGCGGCTTCGTCGCCTCGGCGCTGAGCCAGGTGGGCATGGCGGTGCCCGCCTTCCTGGCCGGCATCGTGCTGGTGGTGGTCTTCGCGGTGAAGCTGCACTGGCTTCCCGCCAACGGCTACACGCCGCTCTCGCGCGGCGTCGGAGACTGGGCGCGCCACCTGGTGCTGCCGGTGGTCTCGATCGCGCTGGTGCAGGCCAGCGTGCTCTCGCGCTATGTCCGTAGCGCCTTCATCGAGGTGCTGGAGGAGGACTGGTTCCGCACCGCCCGCTCGGTGGGCTGGACCACCCGCGCCGCCATGGTGCGCCATGGCCTGCGCAATGCGGCCCTCAGCGTGGTCACCGTGCTGGGCCTGCAGCTGTCCACCCTGTTCGTCGGCGCCATCGTCGTCGAGTCCGTCTTCGCCCTGCCCGGTCTGGGCCGCCAGCTGCTGGAGGCCGTCGAGCAGCGCGAGCTGGTGCTGGTGCAGTACATCGTGATGATCCTGGTGGCGCTGGTGCTGGTCATCAACGCCCTGGTCGACCTGGCCTACCTGCTGATCGACCCCCGGCTGCGCAGCGAGGAGGTGGAGCGATGAGGCGCGCCTCGCTGTGGATCGGTTCCGTACTGGTGGGCCTGCTGGTGCTCACCGCGCTGGTCTCGCTGGTCTGGACCCCCTTCGACCCCACCCAGGTGGACCCCACCCAGCGGATGCAGCCGCCCGGCTGGCCGCACCTGCTGGGTACCGACTCGATGGGCATCGACGTGGCCAGCCGCCTGATGGCCGGCGCCCGCATCTGCCTGCTGGTGGGCGTCGTGGCCGTCACCATCGCCGCCGTCGTGGGCGTGCCGCTGGGCCTGCTGGCCGGCATGGTGCAGGGCCGCTGGGGCCGGTTGCTGATGCGCATCACCGACATCCTCTACGCCTTCCCGGCGCTGCTGCTGGCCATCCTGCTGGCTGCCGCCGTCGGGGGCTCGACGCTCACCGGGATGGTGGCGATCGGCGTCGCCACCATCCCGGTCTTCGTGCGCATCACCCGCGCCGCGACGCTGCAGGTGATGAGCCAGGACTACGTGCTGGCCGCCCGCAGCTGCGGCACCCGCTGGCCCACCATCGCCGCCCGCCACGTCTGGCCCAACATCGCCCCGCTGGTGGGGGTGCAGGCCTCGGTCTCCTTCGCCATGGCCATCCTCGCCGAGGCGGCGCTCAGCTATCTGGGCCTGGCCACGGCGATCACCACGCCCAGCTGGGGTCGGATGCTCTACGAGGCCCAGTCCAAGCAGCTGTTCAGCCACCCCGAGCAGGTCTTCTGGCCGGGGCTGGCCATCGCCCTGGCGGTGCTGGGCTTCAACCTGCTGGGCGACGGTCTGCGCGAACTGCTCGACCCGCGGCTCCGGGAGGTCCAGTGAGCACCACCGACGAGCTGCTGGTCGTCGAGGACCTGTGCGTCAGCTTCGGCCGACGCCACGTGCCCGCCGTGCAGCACCTGTCCTTCAGCCTGGGTCGCGGGCAGCGTCTCGGCCTGATCGGCGAGTCCGGCTCCGGCAAGAGCGTCACCTCGCTGGCCCTGATGGGCCTGCTGCCGGAGAATGCGCACGTCACCGGCTCGGTGCGGCTGGCCGGCCACCAGGTGGTGGGCGCCGGTGACGCCGAGCTCTCCCGGCTGCGGGGCGACGTGGTCAGCATGGTCTTCCAGGAGCCGATGACCGCCCTCGACCCGACCATGACCTGTGGCCGTCAGGTGGCCGAGGTGCTCCGGCTGCACCAGGACGTGCCGCAGGGCGACGCCCGGCGTCGCGTCGTCGAGATGCTGGGCCGGGTGGACCTGCCCAGCCCCGAGCGGATCGCCGACGCCTACCCGCACCAGCTCTCCGGCGGTCAGCGCCAGCGCGTGATGATGGCCATGGCCCTGGTCAACCAGCCTGACCTGGTGATCTGCGACGAGCCCACCACCGCGCTGGACGTCACAGTCCAGGCCAAGGTGCTCCAGGTGCTCGACACCGAGCTCGACGCGGTGGGCGCCGCCTGTCTGTTCATCTCCCACGACCTGGCCGTGGTGAGCCAGGTCTGCGACGAGGCGATGGTGATGTACCGCGGCGAGGTGGTGGAGCGCGGCTCCATCGAGCATGTGCTGGGCGATCCGCAGCACGGCTACACCCAGGGGCTGGTGGCCACCGCCCGGCTCGACCTGGCCGAGCCCGGGAGCCGGCTGCCCGTCGTCGACGACTACTGGCGCCCCGGTGCCCGGACGGGGGACAACGCATGAACGTCTACGAGCTGGAGGGCGTCAACCGCATCTTCGGTCGCGGCCGGGTGCACGCGGTCAAGGACGTCGACCTGGTGGTGGCCGAGGGCGACCGCGTCGGCATCGTGGGGGAGTCCGGCTCCGGCAAGTCCACCCTGGTCCGGATGATGGCCGCGCTGGACCGTCCCACCTCTGGCGTGATCCGCTTCCGCGGCACCGAGGTCCAGGCCCTGCCCGAGAAGCAGCTGGGCGGGCTGCGCTCCAGCGTCCAGATGGTCTTCCAGGACCCCCGCAGCTCGCTCAACCCGCGGATGAGCGTCGGCGAGATCATCACCGAGCCGCTGCGCTCACCGCTGCTGCGCCAGCGCAGCGACGTGCCGGTGGACCGGGCTGCCCGGCTGCGTGAGGTGCTCGACCAGGTGGGCCTACCCGCCGATGCGGGGGAGCGCTATCCCCACGAGTTCTCCGGCGGGCAGCGCCAGCGCATCGCGATCGCCCGCGCCCTGGCCCCCAAGCCCGACGTGCTGATCGCCGACGAGCCGGTCAGCGCCCTCGACGTCTCGGTGCGCGCCCAGGTGCTGAACCTGCTGCGCGAGCTGGTGGACGAGTACGAGCTGACCATGGTCTTCGTCAGCCACGACCTGATGGTGGTGCGCCACGTCTGCGACCGGCTGGTGGTGATGCGCTCGGGCGAGGTCGTCGAGGCGGGCCCGGTGGAGCAGGTCTACCGCGATCCGCAGCACGAGTACACCCGTCGTCTGCTGGCCGCCATCCCCACCATCCGGCTGCGGCGACAGCAGCGGGCCGAGTAGACCACCAGCACACCGGCAGCACCGGCCCCGGTGCTCGTGAGACCGGTCGGGCCGAGCCGGTGCAGGAACCTAGACTTGCGTGAGTGAAGGCACTCCTGCTCGAGAACATCCATCCCGAAGCCACCCGCATCCTCACCGAGGCGGGCATCGAGGTCGAGACCCGCAAGGGCGCCCTGGTGGGCGACGACCTGGTCCAGGCCCTGCAGGGGGTGCAGCTGCTGGGCCTCCGCTCCCAGAGCCAGCTCACCGACCAGGTGATCGCGCAGGCCCCGGACCTGATGGCCGCCGGCTGCTTCTGCATCGGCACCAACCAGGTGAACCTGGGCGCGGCCGCCGATGCCGGTGTCCCGGTCTTCAATGCGCCCTATTCCAACACCCGCTCCGTGGTGGAGCTGGCGATCGGCGAGATCATCATGCTGGCGCGGCGCCTGGGCGACAGGAACCGCCTGATGCACGCCGGGGTCTGGGACAAGTCCGCGGCTGGCTCCCACGAGGTGCGGGGCCGGACCCTGGGCATCGTCGGCTACGGCAACATCGGCGCCCAGCTGTCCGTGCTGGCCGAGAGCTTCGGCATGAAGGTGATCTTCTACGACATCGCCGACAAGCTGGCCCTGGGCAATGCCCGACGCTGCGAGAGCCTGGAGGAGCTGCTGGCCGAGGCGGACACGGTCAGCCTCCACATCGACGGCCGTGCCGCCAACACCGGCTTCTTCGGTGAGGAGCAGTTCGCCGCCATGAAGCCGCGCGCCCAGTTCCTCAACCTGGCCCGTGGACAGGTCTACGACCTGGAGGCTCTGGTGCACCACCTGCGCAGCGGCCACCTGTCGGGCGCCGGTCTGGACGTCTTCCCCACCGAGCCCAAGGTGGCGGGGGACCCCTTCGTCAGCGAGCTGCAGGGGATGGACAACGTGATCCTCACCCCGCACGTCGGAGGTTCCACCAAGGAGGCCCAGGTGGACATCGGCCGCTACGTCGCCGGCAAGCTGCTGGACAACGTGTCCACCGGGAACACCTCGATGAGCGTCAACATGCCCGAGGTGGCCACCCAGCCCTTCGAGGGCACCCGCGTGCTGCACTTGCACCGCAACGTGCCCGGCGTGATGGCCCGGCTGAACCAGGTCTTCGCCCAGCACGACGGCAACATCACCTTCCAGACCCTGGCCACCCAGGGCCACATCGGCTACGCCGTCACCGACGTCTCCGGTTCCCACCCGAACCTGCAGCACGAGCTGCAGGCCATGGAGGAGACCATCCGGGTCCGCGTGATCTGAGCCCCCGTTGACGTGACGAGCGCCCGGCCCCACCAGGGGCCGGGCGCTCGTGCGTCGTCCGGGTCAGTCGCGCTCGTCGGGGGCCAGGGCTGCCACCACGTCCTCGTGCAGCACGCCGTTGGTGGCGATGGCGCCAGGGCCCGACGGGCCGTCGTGGCCGTCCAGGTCGGTGAAGCGGCCGCCCGCCTCGCGCACGATCACGTCGAGGGCGGCCTTGTCGTGCAGCGCCAGGTCCGGCTCGGCGGCCAGGTCCACCGCACCCTCGGCCACCAGCATGTAGCTCCAGAAGTCGCCATAGGCGCGGGTGCGCCAGCAGCTGCGCAGCAGGTTCACGAAGTTCTGGCCGCGGCCCGAGGTCATCCAGCCGTCGATGGAGGAGTAGCTGAACGAGGCGTCGCCCACCTCCTGCACCGCGGAGACGTGGATCGGCTGGCCCTTGAGCAGGGTCTTGCCGGCATAGGCGCCGTCACCCTTGCTGGCCCACCAGCGCCGGCCCAGGGCCGGGGCGGAGACCACCGAGGCCACCACCTCGTCGTTGACCATCAGGCCGATCAGCGTGGCCCAGACCGGCACGCCGCGCACATAGTTCTTGGTGCCGTCGATCGGGTCGATCACCCAGCGACGGGGTCCCCAGCCGGTGTCCTCGCCCTCCTCGCCGTGCACGGCGTCGCGGGGACGCGCCTTGGCGAGCGTGGCGCGGATGGCCTGCTCGGTGGCCACATCGGCATCGGAGACCGGCGTCATGTCCGGCTTGGTGTCGATGCGCAGATCGCCGGACTTGAACCGGCTCATGGTGATGGAGTCCGCATTGTCGGCCAGCAGGTGGGCCAGACGCAGGTCGTCGGTGTAGGACACGGGCTTGCCATCAGTCGCCATGGGCTCAGACTAGCGGCTTCACTCCCAGTCCTTCAGGCGGCCGGCCTGCCACATGCGCCGGTAGCTCTCCAGTCGCTCCGGTGCCAGGTCCCCGCGCTCGACGGCGGCGTCCAGGCCGCACTCCGGGTCCTCGGCGCCGTGCTGGCAGCCGCGGGGGCAGTCGACGGTGAAGCGGCTCAGGTCGCCGAAGGCCGCCAGCACGCCCTCGGGTGTGACGTGGGAGAGGCCGAAGCTGCGCACGCCGGGGGTGTCGATCACCCAGCCCTGGCGTCCCTGCCAGTCCGGCAGTTCCAGGGCGATGGCGCTGGTGGAGGTGTGCCGGCCCCGGCCGGTGACGTCGTTGACGTCTCCGGTGGTGCGGTTCACGCCGGGGATCAGGGCGTTGACCAAGGTGGACTTGCCCACGCCGGAGTGGCCCACGAAGACGGTCACGCGGTCGGCCAGCAGGGCCCGCACCGGCTCCAAGTCGCTGCCCGGTTCGGTGACCACCACGTCGACGCCGAGCGGCTGGTAGGCCGCCAGCAGGGCATCGGGGCTGGCCAGGTCGGACTTGGTGAGGCACAGGATGGGTTCGATCCCGGCGTCATAGGCCGCCACCATGATGCGGTCGATCATGCCCATCCGCGGCGGCGGGTCAGCCAGCGCGGTGACGATCAGCAGCTGGTCGGCATTGGCGACGATGGGCCGCTCGAAGGGGTCGGTGTCGTCCGCGGTGCGGCGCAGCACGGTGCTGCGTTCCTCCACCTGCACGATCCGGGCCAGCGTGCCCTCCTCGCCGCTCACGTCACCGTCCAGGCGCACGATGTCGCCGACGATGGCCCCCTTGCGGCCCAGCTGGCGTGCCTTGGTGGCGGTCACCAGGACGTCGTCGAGCTGGCAGCGGTAGCGGCCCCGGTCGATCGTGATCACCCGGGCGACGGGCAGCTCGGAGTAGTCGGGACGGTCCTTGGTGCGCGGCCGGCTGCGCTTGCCCGGCCGGTCGAAGCTCTCCAGGTCGTCGGTGCGGACATTGCGGCCCATCGCTCCGCGCACGGCGCGGGGGCTCAACGCTCACCATCCAGCATGTCGCTCCACAGGGTGTCGAAGTTGTTGATGGTCTTGGAGGTGCAGGCCACGTCGTCCACCGTGCAGCCGTCCACCAGCAGGCCCACCAGGGCCTCGGCGTGGACCATGCGATGGTCGGCGTAGCTGAGCAGTGCGGCCGGGTGCAGGCCCTCGGCCGCCAGGCCGGTGCCGGTGATCCGCAGCCCGTCCTCGGTCTGCTCGACACTGCCGCCCACTCGGGCCAGCTCCGCCTCCAGGGCTGCGAGCCGGTCGGTCTCGTGGCCGCGGATGTGGGCCACGCCGCGGATGGTGCTGACCCCGTCGGCGAACAGGCAGAGCGCGGCCACCACCGGGGTGAGCTCGCTGGAGGCGTGCAGGTCCACGTCGAGGCCGTTCAGCGTGCCGGTCCCGCGCACCGTCAGGGCGTCGCCGTCCAGTGCCACCTCGGCGCCCATCCGGGTGAGCACCTCGCGGATCGCGTCGCCGCCCTGCGTGGTGCGGCCGGGCCAGCCGGGCACGGTGACGCTGCCGCCGCTGAGGGCGGCGGCAGCCAGGAAGACCGAGGCGCTGGTCAGGTCAGGTTCGATGCGCTGGTCGAGAGCGCGGACACCACCGGGCTCGACGCGCCAGCTGGCCGGACCGCTCCAGTCGGCCCGCACGCCGCGAGAGCGCAGCATCTCCAGGGTCATCTCGATGTGGGGCCGGCTGGGCACGCCGCCGGTGCCGACGTGGTGCAGGTCCAGGCCCTGCGGCAGCCGGGCGCCGACCAGCAGCAGGCCGGAGACGAACTGGCTGGAGGCGGAGGCGTCCACCTCGACGTGGGGCCCACCGAGCGCCTCCGGGGCGTCGACGGTGCAGGGGATGGCCTCGCCGTTCACCCGGCAGCCCAGCTGGCGCAGCCCGTCCAGGACGGGGGCCAAGGGGCGCTCGGAGGCCACGGGGTCGCCGACGAAGCGGGTGCGACCGCCGGTCAGTGCCGCCAGCGGCGGGACGAAGCGCATCACGGTGCCGGCCAGGCCGCAGTCGACCGGTTCGGTGGCGGCGTGCAGCCGGGCCGGTGGTTCGACGTGCAGCGTCGATCCCTCGCCGGTGATCCTCACGCCCATGGCCTCCAGGGCGGCGCGCATCAGCACCGTGTCGCGGGCCTCCAGGGCCCCGGTGATGGTGCTGGGGGCGTCGGCGAGGGCAGCCAGCAGCAGGGCGCGGTTGGTCTCGGACTTCGAGCCGGGGACCTCCACGGTGGCATGGAAAGGCCCTGGCGCGGCAGGTGCCGGCCAAGGCCCGTCCAGGGGTTCGGGGTGCGTCACGACGTCGATTCTGTCAGACGGCCGGGACGGCCCGGGGTGAGGTTCACTTGAGCAGCGACTCGATGCTGCTGACGACGTCCTCGTACTGCTTCTTCACGTCCTTGGTGGCCGAGGAGCCGGTGAGCTGCTTGGCCTGCTTCTTGACGTTCTTGGACTGCTTCTCGGCGGCCTTGGACAGCGCCTTCTTCTGCGCCTGGGCCTCCTTGGAGAGCTGCCGGGCCTCGTGGCTGGCGCGCCAGGCCAGCGAGGGCTTGCCCTGGGTGTCCTGGGAGGCGATCAGGGCGCCGCCCAGCAGCGCGATGTTGCGCAGCATCACGGAGCGGGCCGCGGCCTTCTGCTCCGCGGTGGCGCCCTTGGCGGGGCGCGAGGCCAGCACGTGCGGCACCATCGAGGCGCTCAGCAGGGTGGCGGAGGCGCGACGGCCCAGGCCGGTGGCCAGGCCGAGTCCGCCCAGCACTTGCGCGACGCCGGTCAGGCGGACCAGCTGCTTGGTCTCCTCGGGGACGTAGTTGGCGACGCTCGGCGGCGCCACCTGCTGGACCAGCGGGACGACCTTGCGTGCGATGGGCTCGGCATCGGCCACCAGCGGTTCCGGCTTGGCGGCGGCCTTGGCCCCGTTGACGATGAAGAAACTGGCGAGCATGGTGCGCCCGGCTGCACGGATCAGAGTCATGCTCCCATGTCTACCGAACCGGTCCTCGAAACGAAAAGGCCCCCGGCCCACAAATCGTCAAGCCGAGGGCGTAATCACCCGCGGCTGGGTACGGTGGGCGCCATGTGTGGACGCTATGCAGCCTCGGCCTCCCAGGCCCAGCTCGTCGAGGTCTTCGAGGTGGACGAGGTGGTGGAGC
Organism: Luteococcus peritonei; assembly: GCF_039526385.1. Classification (NCBI taxonomy): domain Bacteria; kingdom Bacillati; phylum Actinomycetota; class Actinomycetes; order Propionibacteriales; family Propionibacteriaceae; genus Luteococcus; species Luteococcus peritonei. The sequence continues at coordinate 21,735 of NZ_BAAAIX010000034.1, forward strand.
TGCCCGGCCAGGAGCCACTGGCCCCGCGCTACAACATCGCCCCCACCGACCCGGTGCCGGCCGTGATGGAGCGCACCGACAAGGCCACCGGGCAGGTGGCGCGCAAGCTGGCCCGGCCGCGCTGGGGGCTGGTGCCGAGCTGGTCCAAGGACCCCGCGGGAGCCGCCCGGATGATCAACGCCCGCAGCGAGACCGTCGCCGAGAAGCCCGCCTTCCGCAAGGCCTTCGCCACCCGCCGCTGCCTGCTGCCGGCCGACGGCTACTACGAGTGGTACACCCTGCAGCAGCCCGCCCCGGCCAGCGGTGGGCGCGCACCCAAGCCGGTGAAGCAACCCTTCTGGATCCATCCGTTGCCGAGGCCCGACGAGCCGGAGCTGATGGTCATGGCCGGCCTCTACGAGTTCTGGCGCAACCCCGCACTGGCCCCCGAGGACCCCGACGCCTGGCTGACCACCTGCACCGTGATCACCACCCAGGCCACCGACGAGCTGGGCCACATCCACGACCGGATGCCGATGCAGGTACGCCGTCGTGACTGGGACCACTGGCTCGACCCCGGGCTCACCGACCCGTTGGCCGCCCACGACCTGCTGCACGTGCCGGGGCCGCAGGAGATGACCGCCTGGGCGGTGAGCCGGCTGGTGAGCAATGTGCGCAATGACGGCCCCGAGCTGGTGCAGCCCGTGCCCACCGACCCGACCCAGGGAGAGCCCGAGCAGGAGACCCTGCTGTGAGCTCCGCCGAACAGGTGCTCGACGTCGAGACCGCGCAGGGCCCGTCACGGCTGGTGGTCGACGGGGAGCTCGGTGCCGGCCACGTGCTGCTGCTCGGCCACGGTGCCGGTGGGGGAGCCGACGCTCCTGACCTGGTGGCCCTGGCCCGGCATCTGCCCGAGCAGGGCATCTGTGTCGTGCGGTACGAGCAGCCCTGGCGCACCGCCGGGCGTCGCATCGCGCCCGCCCCGAAACGTCTCGACGAGGCCTGGACCGAGGCCGCCGCGGTGCTGCGCGAACGGCTGGACCCGGCTGTCGAGCTGGTGCTGGGTGGCCGCTCCGCCGGGGCGCGGGTGGCCTGCCGCACCGCCTCGGGGCTGGGCGCCGTCGGCGTGCTGGCCCTGGCCTTCCCGCTGCACCCGCCGGGCCGCCCGGAGAAGTCACGCGCCGCGGAACTGCTCGGTTCCGGCCTGCCCACCCTGGTGGTGCAGGGCGGACGCGACCCCTTCGGCTCCGCCCAGGAGGTTCGCGAGGTGGCTGCCCGGGCCGGCCGGATCCGCGTCGCGGAGCTGGAGCAGGCCGGACACGAGCTGACCGTGGGCCAGCGGGCGGTCCCCGGCACCGAGGAGCTGTGGGTCGCGCTCGCCGAGCAGGTCGCCCGCTTCGTGCTGGCGCCCGGCAGCCTCGAGTCCGCGGAATAAACCGGCTTCGCAGTGGCGTTCTGCTCGACGTGATGATCCTGGAGGAACGCCGAGGGCGAACGGGCAGAGCCGGTGGCGGCACTGCGTCCGCGCCTGATTCTTCGGTACTGTCGTACGTGATGACTCTCCCCGGTGCCACACACGACGACCTGGCCGACGACCTCGACCACGCATCCGTCGACGCCCTAGAGGCCTCCCTCGAGGAGACCGACGAGCAGCGCGCCGAACGTTTCGAACGCGATGCGATGGTCTACCTGGACCAGCTCTACGGCGCCGCCCTGCGGATGACCCGCAACCCGGCCGACGCCGAGGACGTGGTGCAGGAGACCTATGCCAAGGCCTTCAGCTCTTTCAAGCAGTTCACGCCCGGCACCAACCTCAAGGCCTGGTTGTACCGGATCCTGACCAACACCTACATCAACACCTACCGCAAGGCGCAGCGCCAGCCGCAGACCACCGGCGGCGCCGACGTCGAGGACTGGCAGCTGGCCCAGGCCGAGTCGCACACCTCCACCGGCCTGCGCTCGGCCGAGATGGAGGCGCTGGACCGGATCCCCGACGGTGCCGTGCTGGACGCGCTCAACGCGCTGGCGCCGGACTTCCGCCAAGCGGTCCTGCTGGCCGACGTGGAGGGCTTCTCCTACAAGGAGATCGCCGAGATCATGGGCACGCCGATCGGCACCGTGATGAGCCGGCTGAACCGCGGCCGCACCCAGCTGCGCGCCAAGCTGGCCGACCATGCCGCCGAGCAGGGGATCGGGGGCCGCGATGAGTGAGCTGCCCATCACCGACCACGGCGACGACCACGACGCCTGCGCCCGGGCGCTGAGCCAGGTCCAGGCCTTCCTGCACCACGAGCTGCCCGAGGCCGATGCGGACCTGATCCGCGCCCACCTGGACGCCTGCGAGCAGTGTCTGGAGAACTACGACATCGAGCAAACCATCGCCACGCTGGTCAAGCGCTGCCACCCGCCCACCGCCGCCAGCAGCGAGCTGCGGATGCGCATCGTGAAGATGTCGATGACCATGCGCACCCGGGAGGGCTGAGCACCTCTGGACATGCGACGAGCCCCGGCCAACCGGCCGGGGCTCGTTCGTTGTCTCGCAGCGACGGATCAGGCGTTGGGACGCTTGCCGTGATTCGCGCCATTCTTGCGGCGAGCGCGGCGCTTGCGTCCGGTCTTGCCCATGATGACTCCTCGAGGTCTTGGTCAGCGCTCGCGGGAGCGAGCGTCCCGGCGATGCCGGGCACGAGTACTGATTCTGCCACTGCCCGGGGTGCTGGCCAAACAGGCGCGCGCGCACGGCGCTGGCTAGGGTGAGCACATGCCGATGAAAATGGTGCTCGCCACCCACACCAACCTCTCGGAGGCGGACAAGAACTGGCTGCGCGGCCTGGTCAACGAGTGGCACCTGCTCGCCGACACCTCCTTCAGCGACCTGATCCTGTGGGTGCCGGACGTCGACGACAACGTCTTCTGGGCGGCGGCGCAGATCCGTCCCACCACCGGCCCCACCGCGCTGGAGGACGACGTGGTGGGCGAGGAGATCCGCTACGACCCCGAGCACCTGGTCACCTCGGCCTACCTCTCGCAGGAGATCTGCGAGACCAGCGACAACCAGCTGCGCTCCGGGATCCCGGTGGACGTCTGGGCCATCCCGATCGTGCGCCACGGACGCTGCATCGGCGTCGTGGAGCGCCACACCAACCAGATGGGCGTGCGCGCACCCGGTGCGCTGGAGGATGCCTACCTGGAGACCTCCGAGGTGCTGGCCGACATGCTCTGGCACGGCCGCTACCCGATCGACCCGCCCAGCGACCACACCTTCAGCCCGCGGCCGGGCGACGGCATGATGACCCTCGATGCTCGCGGCACCATCGTCTGGGCCAGTCCCAATGCGGTCAGCGCCTACCGCCACCTGGGCCTGGCGATGGACCTGGTGGGCGAGGACTTCCGCCAGCTCACCCAGGCGTTGGTGGAGGGCATCCAGGACGTCGGCCAGGACGTGGGCACGGACCTGTCGGGCCGGCAGGTGCGCGAGCTGGAGATCAGCAACCCGCGCGCTGCGGTGCGCCTGCGCATCATCCCGCTGGTGCGTGAGGACGAGCACCGCCACGGCACCCTCGTGCTCTGCCGCGACACCACCGACCTGCGCAACCAGGAACGCCAGCTGGTCACCAAGGACGCGACCATCCGCGAGATCCACCACCGGGTCAAGAACAACCTGCAGACCGTCGCCGCCCTGCTGCGCCTGCAGTCGCGTCGCATCCAGTCGCCCGAGGCGAAGGGCGCGCTCAAGGACGCGATGAGCCGGGTCTCGGCCATCGCGGTGGTGCACGAGCTGCTCAGCCAGACCTTCGACGAGGCCGTGGACTTCGACGACGTGGCCGACCGGATCCTGCGGATGGTGGGCGACGTGGCCGCCTCCTCGGGCAAGGTGCACGCCCGTCGCGACGGCAGCTTCGGGCTGGTGCCGGCCGACACCGCCACCTCGCTCTCGCTGGTGATGACCGAGCTGTGCCAGAACGCCGTGGAGCACGGCTTCGACTCCTCCTCGGGCGAGGTCGTGGTGCACCCCCACCTGGAGGGCGAGGAGCTGGTGATCGACGTGCTGGACGGTGGCGTCGGGATCCCGGAGGGCTTCGACATCGACAACACGTCCAGTCTGGGCCTGTCCATCGTGCGCACCCTGGTGACCGACATGGACGGCCGTTTCGAGCTGGGAAACCGTGCCGACCGGCAGGGCTCGCGGGCCCGCGTCGTGATTCCCGTCCCGCACGCCTGAGCCGCCCGGCCCGCCGGCACCGAACCGACGCAGAGCCGTACGACAACGCACGACAGCCGCCCGGGGAGAACCCGGGCGGCTGTCGTGCCGTCAGATGAGGCTCAGGAGTTGCGCAGGCGCGAGCGCGCCTGGCGACGCTTCATGGCGCGACGCTCGTCCTCGCTCAGTCCGCCCCACACACCATGGTCCTGACCTGCTTCGATGGCCCAGGCCAGACACTGCTCGCGCACCTCGCAGCGGCGGCAGACCTTCTTGGCCTCCTCGATCTGGAGGATGGCGGGGCCGGTGTTCCCGATGGGGAAGAACAGCTCCGGGTCCTCGGTCAGGCAGGCAGCCTTGTGGCGCCAATCCATCAGTAGTGCTCCTTAGTCATTGCGTGCGGGGCCGCGTCGTGCGCGGCCTGGATCCGGCAGGAACCGGCGGGCTCGCGAACACACAGCGTAGACCAGTGTGACAACACATTGGGGACCTGCCAAGAGATTCTCATCACACCCATATCCTTGGGGGGTGCCTGAACCTGTCCGCGTGACCTCGTCCCTGCCCGTCCGGCTGGCCAGTGGTGGAACCCTGGCGACCGCCGCATTATTCCTGGTGACGGGGATCGGCTCCGTGGCGGTGCGCAATGGCATCTTCTCGGCCGGCATCGGCGCCATGCTGCTGGTCTACGCGGTGCTGGTGGCGGGCATCGGCTGGGCCTGCCTGCGCCGTCTGCCCCTCGCCGACGGGGCGGTGGTGGCCGCCGCCCTGCTGCACCTGCTGGTGGGTGTCTCGACGGCGCGGGGGAGCGGGCAGGGCTGGCTGTGGCTCTTCGTGCTGCTGGCCGGCGCCACCCTGGCGGCGGGCGTCAAGGCCCACGTCGACGACCTGCGCCACCCCGGCGTCTGAGGCGCCGGGGTGGCGGTTCAGCTGATCCGACGGGCGCCCTGCTCGGGCACCACGGTGAACCAGGTGGGCACGTTGAAGCCCGCCTGGGCGAAGGCCTGGGCCACCTGCTCGCCGACCCCCTCGCCGGTGCCCTGCTCGCACAGGGCGATGATGCAGCCGCCGAAGCCGCCACCGGTCATCCGGGCGCCCAGTGCACCGTTGGCGCGGGCGGTCTCGACCGCCAGGTCGACGGTGGGGACGGTGATCTCGAAGTCGTCGCGCATCGAGGCGTGCGAGGCGTCGAGCAGCGGGCCGAGATCGCGCAGACGGCCGGAGCGTCCCAGCTCGACGGCCTGCAGCACCCGCTCGTCCTCGGTCACCACGTGCCGGGTGCGCTTGCGCTGCAGCTCGTCGTCCAGCCGGCCCAGTGCCTCGTCCAGGTTGGTCACGTCGCGCAGCGCCGGGACGCCCAGCGTGCGGGCCGCCGCCTCGCAGGTGGCGCGTCGTTCGGCGTACTCGCCGTCGACGTGGCTGTGCGGGGTGTGGGTGTCCAGCACCAGGATCTCCAGGCCCTGGTCGGCCAGCGGCAGCGGCACCGACTCGGTCTCCAGGCTGCGGCAGTCCAGGAAGAGGGCGCTGTCGGCCTGGCACAGGGTGGAGGCGGCCTGGTCCAGCAGGCCGGTGGGCGCCCCGACGAACTGGTTCTCGGCGACGCGGGCCAGCTTGGCTCGCTCCACCGGGGAGATCTCCAGACCGAACAGGTCGCAGCAGGCGGCCACGACGGCGCACTCGATGGCCGCCGAGCTGGACAACCCGGCCCCGATCGGCACGTCGGAGGCCAGCACCAGGTCGATGCCACCCACCGGGTGACCGGCCTGGCGCAGGGCCCAGATGACGCCGGCCAGGTAGGCGCCCCAGCCGGTGGTGGCCGAGGGCTGGTCGTAGGGGCGCAGCACCTCCAGCTCCACCGTCTCGCCCATGTCCACCGAGCGCAGCCGCACCATCTGGTCGGTGCGTGCGGAGGCGGCCACCGTGGCGCCCACCGCCAAGGCGAAGGGCATCACGAAGCCGTCGTTGTAGTCGGTGTGCTCACCGATCAGGTTCACCCGGCCGGGGGCGAACCAGACGCCCTGGGGCGCCTGGCCCGTCCACTCGGTGAACTCGGCCACCACGGCCTGGTCCTGGACCGTCATCACTCGTCCTCGTCGTCATCCAGTCGGGCCAGCCAGGTGGCCAGCCGTTCCACGGGCACCTCGAACTCCGGGTTCAGGTCCACGAAGGTGCGCATCTGCTCGCTCAGCCAGGAGAAGCTGACCTCCTCGTCGCCACGACGAGAGGCCAGCTCCTCCAGGCCACGATCGGTGAAGTACATCGATCAGTCCTGCAGCGCGGAGGTGGTGAGCTGCTCTTCCTGCTGCTCGTGCACGCTGTGCGAGCCCACCGACGGCGCGGAGGCCGCCGGGCGGCTGAACAGCTTCCACCCCGACAGGTCGATCGACGGGTCGTGCTCGGCCACGGCCTTGGGCAGGTTGAGCGCCATGTAGGGCCACGGACCCTGGTTCTCGGGCTCGTCCTGCACGAAGCGGATGTCGGTCACGTGCGCGTACTGCTTCAGCTCGGCGGCCAGCTCCTCAGCCGGCAGCGGGTAGAGCCGCTCCAGCGCGATGATCGCCACCTGGCCCTCCAGGCCCAGCTTCGCGCGCTTGTTGACCAGCTCCCAGCGCACCTTGCCCGAGCAGAGCAGCACGCGCTTGACCTGCGAGGGATCGGTGATGGTCGGGTCGCCCAGCACGTGGTGCCAGCGGCCGGAGGTGAAGTCCTCCGGCTGGCTGGTGGCCAGCTTGTTGCGCAGCATGGACTTCGGGGTCATGATCACCACCGGGCGGTGCCAGTTCACGTAGGCGTGCTGGCGCAGCAGGTGGAAGTGGTTGGCCGGGGTCGAGGGCTGGCAGACCGCCAGGTTGTTCTCGCTGCACAGTTGCAGCCAGCGCTCGATGCGCGCCGAGCTGTGGTCCGGTCCCTGGCCCTCGTAGCCGTGGGGGAGCAGCAGCACGACGCCCGACTTCTGGCCCCACTTGGCGAAGCCGGAGCTGATGAACTCGTCGGCGATGGTCTGGGCGCCGTTCGCGAAGTCACCGAACTGCCCCTCCCACAGCACCAGGGCGTCGGGGGCGGCCACCGAGTAGCCGTACTCGAAGCCCATCACCGCGTACTCGCTGAGCAGCGAGTCGTAGACCTCGAAGGTGGCCTGGTCCTCGCTGACGTGCTTCAGCGGCACGTAGGCCTCGTTGTTGACGCGGTCCACGATGGCGGCGAAGCGCTGGCTGAAGGTGCCACGACGCGAGTCCTGGCCGGTCAGGCGCACCGGGCGGCCCTCCATCAGCAGGGAGCCGAAGGCCAGCAGCTCGGCGGTGGCCCAGTCGATCGGCCCCTGCAGGATCTGCTGCGCGCGGCGGTCGAGCTGCGGCTTGACCTTCTTGTGCACCTGGAAGTCCTCGGGCAGCTCGCTGTAGGCCTTGGCCACGGCCTCCAGCACGCCCTTGCTCACCTCGGTGCCGGCCGCATTGCTGGGCTTGCTCGGGTAGTAGGGGACGCGGGTGTACTGGTCGTCGTCGCCGGTCTCCTCGCGCACCTCCTTGAAGACGCCCTCCAGGCGGTCTCGGAAGCGGTTCATGACCTGCTCGGCGTCCTCGGTGGAGATGTCGCCGCGCCCGATCAGGCTCTCGGTGTAGAGCTTGCGGGGGGAGCGCTTCTGCTCGATCAGGTCGTACATGTTGGGCTGGGTGAAGCTCGGGTCGTCGCCCTCGTTGTGGCCGCGTCGGCGGTAGCAGACCAGGTCGATCACGACGTCCTTGTGGAAACGCTCGCGGTATTCGTAGGCCAGCCGGCCGGCCAGCACCACCGAGTCCGGGTCGTCGCCGTTCACGTGGATCACGGGGGCCTGGATGGTCTTGGCCACGTCGGTGCAGTAGACGCTGGTGCGCGACTCCACCGGCGAGGTGGTGAAGCCCACCTGGTTGTTGACCACGACGTGCACGGTGCCGCCGACGCGGTAGCCGCGCAGCTGGCTCATCTGCAGCACCTCGTAGACCACGCCCTGGCCGGCGAAGGAGGCGTCGCCGTGCATCAGGATGGGCAGCACGGGGTAGCCCTCCTTGCCCAGCTTGTCCTGCTTGGCGCGGGTGATGCCCTCGAGCACCGGGTCCACGGTCTCCAGATGGCTGGGGTTGGCGGCCACCGAGGTGTTGATGGTGGCACCGCTGGCGGCGCTGAAACGACCCTCGGCACCCAGGTGGTACTTCACGTCGCCGGAGCCCTGGGCGCCACCGACGCCGATGTTGCCCTCGAACTCACGGAAGATCTGGCCGTAGGACTTGCCGACGATGTTGGCCAGCACGTTGAGCCGGCCGCGGTGCGGCATGCCGATGCAGACCTCGTCGAGGCCGTTGTCGGCGGCCTGCTCGCAGATCTCGTCCAGCAGCACGATCGCCGACTCGCCGCCCTCGAGGCTGAAGCGCTTCTGGCCGACGAACTTGGTCTGCAGGAAGGTCTCGAAGATCTCCGCCTCGTTCAGCTTGTCCAGGATGCGCAGGTGCTCCTCGCGCGGCAGCGTGGTGTGCTGGCGCTCGAACTTGTCCTGGAACCAGGTGCGCTGCTCGGTGTCGGTGATGTGCATGTACTCAATGCCGATGGTGTGGCAGTAGGAGTCACGCAGCACGTCGAGGATCTCGCGCAGCGTCATGTAGGCGCGCTTCTGGCCGGCGAAGGTGCCGATCGCGAACTCGCGGTCCAGGTCCCACAGGGTCAGGCCGTGGGTCTCCAGCTCGAGGTCGGGGTGGCTGCGCTGCACGTACTCCAGCGGGTCGATGTCGGCGGCGAGGTGGCCCAGGCTGCGGTAGGCCTGGATCAGCTCGACGACGCGGGCCTCCTTGGGCACCTGGCTGTAGCGGTGGGCGCTGACGTCGGTGTCCCACTTCAGCGGCGGGTAGGGGATGCGCAGGCTCTCGAAGATGTGGTCGTAGAAGCCGTTGGCACCCAGCAGCAGCTGGTGGATGGTGCGCAGGAACTCACCCGACTGGGCACCCTGGATGACGCGGTGGTCGTAGGTGGAGGTCAGCGTGGTGATCTTGCTGACGCCCAGCTCGTTGATCCGGCTCTCGCTGGTGCCCTGGAATTCCGGCGGGTAGTCGATCGAGCCGACGCCCAGGATGACGCCCTGGCCGTTCATCAGGCGGGGGACCGAGTGGTTGGTGCCCAGGCCGCCGGGATTGGTCAGCGAGGCGGTGACGCCGGCGAAGTCCTCGGTGGTGAGCTTGCCCTCGCGGCCCTTCTTGACGACCTCCTCGTAGGCGGCCCACCACTGGGCGAAGTCCAGCTGCTCGCAGCCCTTGATGGCGGGCACCACCAGGTTGCGGCTGCCGTCCGGCTTGACCAGGTCGATGGCCAGGCCCAGGTTGATCGACGGGTTCTCCACCAGGGTGGGCTTGCCGTCGGTCTCGGCATAGGCATTGTTCATGCCGGGGGTGGCCTTGAGGGCCTGGATCATGGCGTAGCCGATGATGTGGGTGAAGGAGATCTTGCCGCCCTTGGTGCGCTTGAGGAACTTGTTGATCGCGGTGCGCTGCTCGATCACCAGCTTCATCGGCACGGAACGGACGGTGGTGGCCGTCGGCATGGTCAGCGAGGAGTCCATGGCCTTGGCGGTGGCGCGGGCGACGCCCTTCATCACCGTCTTCGTCGGCTCCTTGGACTCCACCTTGGGCCGCTTGGCGGGGTTCGGGGCGTTGGCGCTCAGCCGCGAGGCGGTGCCGGGGGTGGCCGGGGTCTCGGCACCCTTCTCCAGCTTCTCGGTCTTCGAACCGGCCGGCTTGGTCTCGGCAGCCTTGGGGGCAAACGCCTCGGCAGGACGAGGGGCGGCGGCCTGGGGCTCGGCCGGCTTCGCGGCCGGGGCGGGCTGGGCGGCGGGGGTGGGCTGCGGGCTGGCGGCCGGGGCGGCAGCGGTGGGTTGCGGGGCCGGCGCGGGCGTGGTCTGGGCGGGCGCTCCGCCGGGGGCGTTCTTCGAGAAGTAGTCGGCCCAAGCGGCGTCCACGCTGCTCGGATCCTTCTGGTACTGCTCGTACATCTCCTCGATGAGCCAGTCGTTGGCGCCGAAGTCACTGGAGGGATCGTTGTGGGACATGTGTGGTCGGTGGCCTGCGCCACCCATCGCCTTCTTCCGGTGTGTGTTGGCCTGCAGCAGGCCCCTGTGCCTACCACGACCGATGTTATCGGCTGTCACGGGGGCCGGGGCAAACTGACATACCGCCATCTGGCAACGGTCGTCAGCGACGTCGCAGCTGCATGATCGTCCATGTGCAGGCCAGCACCGTGAGGGCCGCCAGCAGCAGGTTGCGCCCCACCAGGACGGTGGTCACCAGTGGGTCCGCGCCCGACAGGCTGATCAGCCCGCCGTAGTTGTTCGGGTAGATGAACTGGGTGGCCGCGGCCAGGGCCAGGCAGAGCCCGGCGAACAGGGCGGCCGGCAGCCGCTGGGGGCCGCGCGGGACCAGTCCGATCCAGGCCGCCACCACCGCACCCAGCCAGCTCAGGTACTGCGGGCTCAGCGTCTTGTTGCAGGTGAGCATCACCAGCACGATGGCCACGCAGGCCAGCGCCCGGCTGTGCGCCGGCAGATCACGGCGCAGGGCGCACAGCAGGCCAACGGCGACGGCGAAGAGCACGCCCACCAGCATCGAGATGTCGCTGGCCCGCTGCCACAGTCCCGCGGAGGGGCCGTAGACCTCGAATGCGTTGTAGCGGCTCATCTGCACCAGGTAGCCGGAGTCGGGCGAGAAGCCCCGCAGCCACATCGGGACGCTGGCCCAGACGCTCTCGATCTGCAGGCCGCGCCCGGACTGCCAGGTCAGCGGGGAGACCAAGCGCGCCAGGCCGCCCGAGAGCAGGGCTGCCGTGGCCAGGGCCAGCCCGGTCGCCACGAAGTGGTTGAGCCGGCGACGGGCAGCCGCCGAGCGGCCCACGCAGGCCGCGATCAGCAGTGCCGGCCACAGCTTGATGGCGGCCCCCAGAGCCACCAGCGCCCCCGACAGGCCGGGGCGTCGCGCCACCTGGAAGACCGCCACGCCCACCACGACGGCGGCCAGCAGGTCGTAGCGGAACCAGACCAGCGGGCCCATGCAGAAGGTGAAGGCCATCCAGTACAGCGCCGCCACCTTGGAGCGCCCCTGCCACAACCAGACCGCGAAGGCGGCGTCCAGCGTGGCCATGGCGATCGCGAAGACCACCACGTAGAGTCCGGCGCGGCCGTCCACCGGCAGGCGCAGCAGGTCGAGCAGCCAGACCACCGGCAGCGGGTACTCGCGCAGCGTCACCGGGTAGCCGTCGGCCTGGCCGAGCTGGCCCAGGTAGTACTTCACGTCGTTCTGGATGAAGTCGTAGTGGGCGGCCCACTGGTGCAGCATCCAGCCGCGGCTCACCAGCCAGACCAGGACCCACGGCCAGGCCTGGCCGAGCAGCAGCCGGGGGAGCGAGTTCGCCGGCCCGCGCCCGTCCTGCCGGCTGGCCCCGTCCTGCCGGCTGGCCCCGTCGTGGTGCTCACGCAGGGCGACCCGCCCCGGCGCGCTCACGCGGCACCCACGGCATCGGTCGTCGCGTCGGGCTCGGTGGCCCGGATGGGACGAGGGGACAGGAAGCCCCAGATCCAGCGCACCACCACCACCAGCAGCCAGACCAGCACCGCATTGCGGGCGGCCAGCACCAGCGTCGCACCGTGCATGCCGGGACGGTGGCCCACCAGGGAGGCGTAGCCGATCGGGTAGACCAGCTGGGTGAGCAGCGTCACCAGCAGCGTCCATTCGCTCACCTCGGCCAGTCGGTGCTCGTCCTCACCGGCCTGCCAGGAACCCTTGGGGTTCTCGCTGGCCATCGCCCAGCCGGCCGCCAGCGGGCCGCCGAGCCAGATGATGTACTGCGGGCTGAAGGTCTTGTTGGTCACGATCATCACGACGATCACCAGCAGCATCAGCGCGGCGCCCTCCAGCAGTCGCTGGTGGCCGCGTCGCAGCCAGAGCACGTAGGCGAGAACGGCGCCGAGCACCCCCAGCGCGAAGGACAGGCTGGCCGCCTTCAGCAGCAGCGGCGCGCCCGGTCCGGAGATCTCCCAGGCGTTGAACTCGCTCACGCCGATCCAGTAGGCGTACTTGTCCACCATCCGGCCCAGCATGGCGGGGGTGGCCCAGACGCTCTCGATCTGCAGACCGCGGGCGCCCTGCCAGGTGAGCGGGGAGAAGAGCCGGTCCCAGCCCGCCCAGAGCAGGCTGACCAGGGCCAGCAGCGGGCCGCAGCCCCAGAAGCCGAGAGTTGCGCCGGTGCGGTTGGTTCGCCGCTGCCCACGCTCCTCGCCGCCCAGCAGGGCGGGCCAGAGCAGGGCGGGCCACAGCTTCACGGCGGCACCCATGCCCACCAGGGCACCGGCGACGCCGGGGCGACGCTTGCGCAGCTCCAGCAGCGCCAGGCCGGCCAGCACGGCGGTGATGATGTCGAAGCGCAGGTAGGCGGTGATGCCCACCAGCGGCACGAAGGCCGACCAGAAAGCCACCGCCTTGCCGCGCAGCCGGCCACCGTCGTGCCACAGCTTCCAGGTGAACAGCGCGTCGAGCAGGAACATCGACACGAAGAAGGCCAGCACATAGGCCCAGCGGTGGCCGAAGCTGAACAGGTCGGGGAACTTCAGGATCCACAGCACCGGGGTGGGGTACTCGGTCATGGTGAGCCCGGGGCCCACCGTCGACATCTTCGTGATCTTCTCGAAGTAGTAGCGGGTGTCGCCCAGGCTGAACATCATCAGCGCCCACTCGGCGAAGAGCAGCACCCGGCTGGCGGCCCAGACCTTCTTCATCAGGCGGGCGTCGTTGAGCCGTTCGGAGTCCCACCATGCGCGCCACGGGCCCGTGGGGGTGAAGTACCTGGTCTCGCTGAACGGTTCTGCCTGGCTCACGGGGCCCCCTGGGGCGCCCGCGGCGACCCGATCGGTGTCGGTGCTGATGGTTGGTGGCGCCCCCGGCAGGATTCGAACCTGCGCTCCCGCCTCCGGAGGGCGGTGCTCTATCCCCTGAGCTACGGGGGCCAGCCCCCATCAGGGGCAGGGACCACCCTAGCAGGCCTCGGGCATGGGTCGGGTACCGGCGGCCGGCGGGCGTGCCAACCCATGGTCCGTGTCGGGTCTGGGCGGCAAGATCTGGAAGGATCACGACCATGACGCACACCCATGTCGCCGGCTCGATCCATGCCGACGCCACCGCCGCCGGACCGCAGTGGCTTGCCTTCCCCACCGACGTCAACACCTTGGACCCCGCCCTGTGGAGCAGCGGTGTGAAGCGCTCCGAGGCGGGTGAGCTGGAGGTGGCCGGGCTGGGCGTCGCGGAGATCGCGGAGCAGGCCGGTACCCCTGCCTATGTCGTCGACGAGCAGGACTTCCGCCAGCGCGCCCGGGCCTTCCGTGAGGCCTTCGCCGGCTGGCAGGTCTACTACGCCGGCAAGAGCTTCCTGACCCGCAGCGTGGCCCGCTGGATCCACGAGGAGGGCCTCTACCTGGACGTCTGCAGCGGGGGAGAGCTGGCCGTGGCACTGGCCGGCGGTATGGAACCCGCCCGGATCGGCCTGCACGGCAACAACAAGTCGATGGCGGAGCTGGAGCTCGCGCTGTCCCAGGGCGTGGGACGCATCATCGTCGACTCGCTGGACGAGATCGGCCGCATCGAACAGCTCTGCGAGGCCAACGGCTGGACCGCCCGGGTGATGGTGCGCGTCACCACCGGCGTCGAGGCCCACACCCACGAGTACATCGCCACGGCCCACGAGGACCAGAAGTTCGGCTTCTCGATCACCAACGGCCAGGCCATGGTGGCGATGGTGCGCTGCCACTACAGCCCGCACATGGAGCTGCTCGGCATCCACTCCCACATCGGCTCGCAGATCTTCGACACCAACGGCTTCGAGGTGGCCGCCCGGCGCACCATCAAGCTGCTGGCCCAGTTCACCGCCGCCTCCGGCGCCCAGCTGCCCGAGCTCGACCTGGGTGGCGGCTTTGGCATCGCCTACACCTCGGCCGACACCCCGGCCACCCCGGACGCGCTGGCGACGAACCTGCGCGAGATCGTGGAGCACGAGGCGCGCGGCTACAACATCGACGTGCCGGTGATGTCGATCGAGCCGGGCCGCGCCATCTCCGGGCCCACCACCATGACCCTGTACACCGTCGGCACCGTGAAGGTGGTCGACGTCGACGGCGGCCAGCAGCGCGTCTACGTGAGCGTCGACGGCGGCATGAGCGACAACATCCGCCCGGCCCTGTACGCGGCCGAGTACTCCGCGGCGCTGGCCTCGCGCACCTCGCAAGCCGAGCCGGTGCTCTGCCGCGTGGTGGGCAAGCACTGCGAGGGCGGCGACATCCTGGTGCGCGACGTCTTCCTGCCCGGCGACATCCGTCCCGGGGACCTGCTGGCGGTGCCCGCCAACGGCGCCTACGCCCGATCGATGGCCAGCAACTACAACATGTTGACCAAGCCGCCCGTCGTCGCCGTGCGCGACGGCGAGCTGCGCACCCTGCTGCGTCGCGAGAGCCTCGAGGACCTGATGCGCCTCGACGTCGGCGAATGAGACCTGGACCCCACCCGAGAACGAGGATGATGATGAACCGTCTGGAGCCCACGGACCCCGCGGCGCTGCCCCCGATCAAGGTGGCCCTGCTGGGCTGCGGCGTGGTTGGCAGCCAGGTGGCCCGCCTGATCACCCAGCAGTCCGAGGACCTCACCAACCGGGTGGGTCAGCGCATCGAGCTGGTCGGCATCGCCGTGCGCAGCCTGGAGCGCGACTTCGGTGGCCTCGACCCCGAGCTGTTCACCACCGACGCGGACGCCCTGGTCTCGCGCGGAGACCTGGACGTCGTGGTGGAGGTGGTGGGCGGCATCGAGCCGGTCCGCAGCCTGGTGCTGAAGGCCATCGAGCACGGCGCCAGCGTGGTCACGGCCAACAAGGCGCTGCTGGCCCAGGACGGCGAGACCCTGTTCAGCGCTGCCGAGCGCGCCGGCGTCGACCTCTACTACGAGGCGGCCGTGGCTGGTGCCATCCCGATCGTGCGACCGCTGCGCGAGTCCCTGGTGGGCGACGAGATCACCACCGTGATGGGCATCGTCAACGGGACCACCAACTACATCCTCGACCAGATGACCACCACCGGCGCGGACTTCGCCGACGCCCTGGCCCAGGCCCAGGAGCTGGGCTACGCCGAGGCCGATCCCACCGCCGACATCGAGGGTTTCGACGCCGCCGCCAAGGCCGCCATCATGGCCACCCTGGCCTTCCACACCCGGGTGCGTGGGGCCGATGTCTACCGGGAGGGCATCACCCAGGTGAGCGCCGCCGACATCGCCGCCGCCCGCAAGGCCGGCTGCGTGGTCAAGCTGCTGGCCGTGCTCAGGCTCGACGACGCAGGCCGGGTCAGCGTGCGCGTGCACCCCGCGCTGGTGCCCGACAGCCATCCGCTGGCCGGGATCCACGGCGCCTACAACGCCATCTTCGTGGAGTCCCGCGAGGCCGGCCGGCTGATGTTCATGGGACCGGGCGCCGGTGGTTCGCCCACCGCCTCGGCCGTGATGGGTGACCTGGTCACCGTCGCCCGCAACCGGGTGCGCGGTGTCGCCGGCCCCGGCGAGTCGGTCTACGCGGAGCGCGAGATCATGCCGATGGGCGAGGTGGAGACCCGCTACCTGGTGCGCGTGGAGGTCACCGACGAGCCCGGCGTGCTGGCCGCCTGCGCCACGGTCTTCAGCAACCACAACGTCTCGGTGCAGACCGTCGACCAGACCACCGCCGAGAACACCGACGAGCAGGTGGCGGTACTGGCGCTGATGACCCACCTGGCCCGCGAGTCCGACCTGCAGGCCGTCGTGGCCGAGCTGGGCACCCGTCCCTTCACCCGCGGCCCGGTCGCGGTGATCCGCGTCGAGGGCAAGTGATGCTGCCGGCCGGCCGACGGGCACGGGTGCGGGTGCCCGCCACCAGCGCCAACCTCGGGCCCGGCTTCGACTGCATGGGCCTGGCGGTGGACTGGTACGACGAGCTCTCCGCCGAGGTGCTGGAACACGGGCTCGAGGTGGAGGTCACCGGCGAGGGCGCCGACCAGGTGCCGCGCGACGAGCGCCACCTGGTGGTGCGGATGCTGCGCCAGGGCCTCGACGAGCTGGGGGAGCAGGCGCCCGGGCTGCGGCTGCAGGCCCACAACACCATCCCGCACAGCCGGGGGCTGGGCTCCTCGGCCGCCGCGATCGTCGCCGGTCTGGCACTGGCCTGGGCGCTGGCGCGTCCCGGCGAACCGCTGGACCTGGACTGGCTGGACCAGCTCTCCTCCGAGGCCGAGGGCCATCCCGACAATGCCTGCGCCGCGGTGCACGGCGGCGTCGTGCTCGCCTGGCAGGAGCAGGACTGGGAGGTGGTGGAGCTGGATCCTGTCCGGGGCCTGGCCACCTGCGCCTGGGTGCCCTCCTTCGAGGTGCCCACCGCCGGGGCCCGGGGGGTGCTGCCCGACGAGGTGCGGCGGCTGGACGCGGTGGCCCAGGCCACCTGTGCCGCCGCCCTGGTGCACGCCATCACCACCGATCCTGACCGGCTGCTCTTCGCCACGCGCGACCGGCTGCACCAGGACCACCGCGCCGCGCTGATGCAGCCCTCCGCGGACCTGGTGGCCAGACTGCGCCAGGCCGGGATCGCCGCGGTGGTCTCAGGGGCCGGACCCACCGTCCTGGCGCTGGGCACGTCGGAGCAGCTCGAGGGGGCTCGAACCGTTGCCTGCGAGGGATTCCGGCGTCACGACCTGGCGCTGGGCGGGGGCGTCCACCTGCTGCAGGTTGACTGAACCACGCGCCGCCACATGGGGCGCTGGCACCCCGGGTGCTAGGCTTCCGGGAGAACAGGTGCCCAGTGGGCCCCGTTCGCACCTCACAGGTCAGGTGCCTCTGGCTCGGGGAAAGAGTCGGGGATCGAGGCAGCGATCGCGCCGCCCAGGATCATCCACACCGCAGTCCTCCCCATCGCGGTACCACCGCGCCAGCGTGACGTCCGGCTGCCTCCGCGGCAGCCGTGCGCTCCCGACCTGACACCGAATACGGGCGATGCCCGGCACGCACAGTGCTGCCACTCCATCCCACGCCCGGTTCGCCGAAAGGAAACCCGTGACTGACAACACCACCGAGCCCGCCGGCAAGGGCCTGGCGGCCCTCAAGCTGCCCGAGCTCAAGGCCATGGCGGCCTCCCGTGGCATCCGGACCACCGGCCTGAAGAAGGCCGACCTGGTCTCCGCGCTCTCCGGCGGCGGCCAGGCCCCCGCGGCCCGCTCCGAGCGCGCCCCGCGCGCGGCTGCCACCTCCGAGCAGGCGCCCTCCGAGCGCGCCGCCGACCAGGGCCAAGGCCAGCAGGGCTCCGGCGAGCAGGGCGAGCAGCGCCCCCGCCGCGAGCGTCGTCGCAGCGACGACGGCCAGCAGGACAACGACAACCAGGCCCGCTCCGAGCAGCCGCAGCGCACCGAGCAGGCCCAGCGCGAGCAGGGCGGCCAGCGCGAGCAGGGCAGCCAGCGCGAGCAGCAGGCCGGTGGCGATGACGTGGGCGCCGAGGTCGGCGCCCGTCTGGCCGAGCTGTCCAGCGGCCGACGCCGCCGTCGCGGTGGCAACGGTGGCGAGGACCAGGACCAGCAGGCCGAGGGCGGCACCCGCGAGGACGCCCCGCGCGAGAACCGTTCCGAGTCCGGCAACGGCGGCAGCAACCGCCAGCAGCAGGAGTCGAAGAAGGACCGCAACAACGACCGCGGCAACAACAACGGCGGCGGCAACCAGAACAACCAGAGCAACAATCGCGACTACGACGACGAGCCCGGTGGACGCCGTGGCCGGCGTCGGCGCCAGCGCGACCGCAGCAACCGCCGCAACAACCGGGGCGGCAACAGCCAGGCCATCGACCGCTACGAGGCCGAGCCCGTGATCAGCGAGGACGACGTCCTGCTGAACATCGGCGGCATCCTCGACGTGCTGGACAACTACGCCTTCGTGCGCACCTCGGGCTACCTGCCCGGCAACAACGACGCCTATGTCTCGCTCTCGATGGTGCGCAAGTACGGCCTGCGTCGCGGCGACGTGGTCACCGGTGCCCTGCGCCAGCCCAAGGAGGGCGAGCGCAAGGAGAAGTTCAACCCGCTGGTCCGCCTCGACACCATCAACGGTGCCGACCCGGAGCAGGCCAAGAACCGCCCCGACTTCAACAAGCTGACCCCGCTCTACCCGCAGGAGCGGCTGCGGCTCGAGACGGGCGCCAGCAACATGACCGGCCGCATCATCGACCTGGTCAGCCCGATCGGCAAGGGCCAGCGTGGCCTGATCGTCTCCCCGCCCAAGGCCGGCAAGACGATGATCATGCAGAACATCGCCAATGCGATCACCGCCAACAACCCCGAGGTGCACCTCATGGTGGTGCTGGTGGACGAGCGCCCCGAGGAGGTCACCGACTTCCAGCGGACCGTCTCCGGTGAGGTCATCGCCTCCACCTTCGACCGCCCCGCCGACGACCACACCACGATCAGCGAGCTGGCCATCGAGCGCGCCAAGCGCCTGGTGGAGCTGGGTCACGACGTGGTCGTGCTGCTCGACGGCATCACCCGCCTGGGTCGCGCCTACAACCTGGCCGCCCCGGCCTCGGGCCGCATCCTGTCGGGCGGTGTGGACTCCGCAGCGCTGTACCCGCCGAAGAAGTTCTTCGGCGCCGCCCGCAACATCGAGAACGGCGGCTCGCTGACCATCCTGGCCACCGCGCTGATCGAGACCGGCTCCAAGATGGACGAGGTCATCTTCGAGGAGTTCAAGGGCACCGGCAACATGGAGCTGCGCCTCAAGCGCAACCTCGCCGACAAGCGCATCTTCCCCGCCATCGACGTGGATGCCTCCGGCACCCGTCGCGAGGAGCTGCTGCTGGGCCGCGAGGAGCTGGCCATCATCTGGAAGCTGCGTCGCGTGCTCTCCGGCATGGACGACCAGCAGGCCCTGGAGATGCTGCTCAAGCAGATGCGCAAGACCCAGTCCAACAACGACTTCCTGGTGCAGATCAGCAAGACCACGCCGTCTGAATAGCAAGGGGCTTCCAGCCCCTTGGACCCTGGTGGACCCGCGCGCACCGCTTCTCGCAGGCTCGAAGCTGCGCGGGTCCAGCGGAGGGACGACCCCCTCGAACCCCCGGGCTTCGAGCGACCTTGGAGCGAGCTGTTGGGGGCGTGCGTTCACCGCTCGCTCCTGCGTCGCTCACGGGCACGCGGAGTTCGAAGGGCCTCCAGCCCCTTGGACCCTGGTGGACCCGCGCGCACCGCTTCTCGCAGGCTTGAAGCTGCGCGGGTCCAGCGGAGGGGCGACCCGGCAGAGCCGTCCAGCCTCGGGGAGTCGGTGGCGGAACATTTCCACCCGGTTTGGTGCTGAGGCACCTGCACGGCATAATTGTGCGTCGGTGCCGGTTCACGTCCGCAGTCCATGTCAGGGCGACCCGGTACATCCAAGAACTAGGAGAATGACATGAAGCAGGGAATCCACCCGGATTACGTGGAGACCACGGTGACGTGCACCTGTGGCAACACGTTCACCACCAAGAGCACCAACAAGTCCGGCACCATGAGCGCCGACGTGTGCGCGGCCTGCCACCCGTTCTACACGGGCAAGCAGAAGATCCTCGACACCGGTGGCCGCGTGGCCCGCTTCGAGCGTCGTTACGCCAAGAAGAGCTAGCTTGCGCGACGGGCGTCGGGAGACAGGTGAGAACCTGTCCCCGGCGCCCGTTCGTCGTACCCGGGCGCCTCGCGCCCATCCCACCACCAGCTGAGGAAGCATGTTCGAGAACGCCGAGGGGCTGCGCGACGAGTTCGCCCAGCTGGAGCAGCAGATGTCCGATCCCGCGATCCTGGGCGACATGCAGCGCTCCCGCAAGGTGGGGCGCCGCTACTCCGAGTTGATGCCCATCGTGAAGGCGCTGGCCGACTTCGAGCAGACCGACGCCGACCTGGCCGCCGCCCGCGAGCTGGCGGAGGTGGACGAGGGTTTCGCCGCCGAGGCGGAACAGCTGCAGGCCCGACGTGAGCAGTTCACCGAACGGCTCACCGCCCTGCTGGCCCCGCGTGACCCGCACGACAGCCTGGACGCCATCCTCGAGATCAAGTCCGGCGAGGGCGGCGAGGAGTCGGCCCTGTTCGCCGGCGACCTGCTGCGGATGTACTCGCGCTATGCCGAGAAGATGGGCTGGAAGACCGAGCTGCTCGACGAGCAGACCACCGACCTGGGCGGGTACAAGAGCGTCACCGTGGCCGTGAAGGCCCCCGGCAGCGCCGAGCAGACCCCCTATGGCGCGCTCAAGTTCGAGGGCGGCGTCCACCGGGTGCAGCGGGTGCCTGTCACCGAGAGCCAGGGCCGGGTGCACACCTCCGCGGCCGGCGTGCTGGTGATGCCCGACGTCGAGGACGACGACGAGGTGGAGATCAACGACGACGACCTGCGCATCGACGTCTACCGTTCCTCCGGCAAGGGCGGCCAGGGGGTCAACACCACCGACTCGGCGGTGCGGATCACCCACCTGCCCAGTGGCCTGGTGGTGACCTGCCAGAACGAGCGCTCGCAGCTGCAGAACAAGGAGCAGGCGATGCGCATCCTGCGCTCGCGTCTGGTGGCGCTGGCCGAGGAGCAGGCCGCCAACGACGCCTCCGCCGCCCGCCACTCCCAGGTGCGCACCGTGGACCGCTCGGAGCGGATCCGTACCTACAACTACCCCGAGAACCGGATCGCGGACCACCGCATCGGCTTCAAGGCGCACAACCTGGACCAGGTGCTCGACGGCGAGCTGGTGCCGCTGGTGGAGGCGCTGCAGGCCGCCGACCTGGCCGAACGCCTGGAGCAGGTGGGGGAGTGAGCACCGCCTCGCAGGCCCTGGCCGCGGCCACCCGCACGCTGGCCGCCGCCGGCACCGCCTCGCCGGCCGCGGAGGCCCGCACCCTGCTGGCCCACGTCGCCGGCATCGAGCCCAACCAGCTCTTCCGGCTCTCCGCCCTCGACGAGGAGCAGGCCGCCCGGCTCGACGAGCTGGTGGCCCGACGGGCCGAGGGGATCCCGGTGCAGCACCTCACCGGGGAGGCCTTCTTCCGCACCGTCCGCCTCGAGGTGGGGCCCGGCGTCTTCGTGCCCCGGCCCGAGACCGAGGTGATGACCGGCTGGGCGCTCGAGCACCTGGCAGGGCAGCAGGCCCCGGTCGTGGTCGAGTTGTGCGCCGGCTCCGGCGCCATCAGCAAGGCCATCGCGGCAGAGCATCCCGGCGCCGTGCAGTACGCGGTGGAGCTGGACGAGACCGCCTTCGACTGGGCCCGGCGCAACCTGGCCGGCACCGGGGTCGACCTGCGCCAGGGCGACATGGCCGAGGCCTTCGCCGAACTGGACGGCCGCGTCGACCTGGTGATCGCCAACCCGCCCTACATCCCGCTGGAGGCCTGGGAGTCGGTGGCCACCGACGTCCGCGACCATGATCCTGCCCTCGCCCTGTGGTCCGGCGACGACGGCCTGGACGCCACCCGCGTCGTGGCCCGGGTGGCGGCGCGCCTGCTGCGCCCCGGCGGCCTGGTGTGCAGCGAGCATGCCGAGGTGCAGGAGCAGTCCGCCGTCGAGGTCTTCGTCGAGCAGGGTGGCTTCGAGCAAGTGCAGGACCACACCGACCTGGCCGGCCGGCCCCGCTTCGTGTCGGCGCGGCGCTGGGAGGCCGGCGTGGCAGGATGGGGCGCGTGAGCCACACCCCCCAGACCACCCCCGAGGACCCCCAGGAGACCGGCGTCGAGCCGGTGGGCGAGCAGGTCGACGCGGCAGCCGCCCCGAGCGAGCCGGAGACCGCCTCCGAGAGCCCGAAGCCCGAGCCGGAGGACTCCGTTCCCGCCCGCGCACCGCACCAGCGCTTCGATGCCCTGACGCAGACCTCGGAGGCGCTGGCCGCCGCCCAGGCCGCCGTCGCAGCGGGGGAGTGCATCGTGCTGCCCACCGACACCGTCTACGGGATCGGCGCCAATGCCTTCTCGGCCGAGGCCGTGCAGGGCCTGCTGGAGGCCAAGCACCGCGGCCGGGACATGCCGCCGCCGGTGCTGATCGCCGAGACCGGGATGCTCGAGGCCCTGGCCGACGACCTGCCCGCTTCGGCCCTGCGGCTGGCCGAGGCCTTCTGGCCCGGTGCCCTCACCCTGATCGTGCCCGCCCAGAAACACCTGCGGATGGACCTGGGCGAGACCAATGGCACCATCGCGGTGCGCGTGCCCGACCACGACTTCACCCGTGACCTGCTGCGCCGCACCGGACCGCTGGCGGTGAGCTCCGCCAATGTCTCGGGCGAGCCCTCGTCCACCAGCATCGAGGATGCGGTCCAGCAGCTCGGCGACAGCGTCGCGGTCTACCTCGACGCCGGCGCGACGCCCGGCGCCACTCCCTCCACCATCGTCGACTTCGTCAGCGAGACCATGGGCCGCATCGTGCGCCATGGCGTGCTCACCACCGAGCAGCTGCGCGAGGTGGACCCCTTCGTGATCGACCCCGACGAGCACGCCGACCTCGAGGCCGACCTCGACTGCGGTCACGACCACGACTCCGAGGAGCCGCTGGATGCCGCGGCAGAGGCCGAGCAGCAGGCGGCGGCTGAGCCGCCGGACGCCGCGGGGGAGACCGCTGGCAGCATCGAGGTCGAGGACCCCCGAGTCACCGGCGCCTGATGCGCGAGTACGCCCTGGTCCTGCTGACCGCCTTCGCCACCACCTACCTGCTGGCCGGGCTGTGCCGACGCCTGGCGCTGCGCACCGGTGCGGTGGCCAAGGTGCGTGACCGCGACGTGCACGCCGTGCCGATTCCCTACTTCGGCGGGCTGGCGATGCTCGGCGGGGTGGGGGCCGCCTTCCTGCTGGCGGCACAGCTTCCCTTCCTGGGGCGCCATGCCGTGGTCACCCACGACTCGGCGGCCATCTTCGTGGCGGGGGCGGTGATCTGCGCGGTGGGGGTGCTGGACGACATGCTCGACCTGCCGGCCCTGGCCAAGGCGGCCGGGCAGGTGCTGGCCGCCGGCATCGTCGTGCTCAACGGCGTGCGGATGTTCTGGATCGCGCTGCCGAACCGGATCATCGTGCTCGACACCGCCACGTCGATCCTGGTCACGGTGATCTTCATCTTCCTGTGCGTCAATGCCATCAACTTCGTCGACGGGCTCGACGGCCTGGCCTCCGGGGTGGTGGCGATCGGCTCGCTGGCCTTCTTCTCCTACACCTACCTGCTGGCCCATGAGCGCGACCTGGTGCTCGCCACCACCGCCAGCCTGGTCACCGTCGCGGTGGCCGGCCTGTGCCTGGGCTTCCTGCCGCACAACTTCTTCCCGGCGCGGATGTTCATGGGTGACTCCGGCGCCATGCTGCTGGGCCTGCTGATGGCCGCCTCGACGATCTCGCTGACCGGCCAGGTGGACTCGGCCGCCCTCAGCGGTGATGCCGGGGGACTGCTGCCCAGCTACCTGCCGATCATCCTGCCGCTGGCGATCATGGCGCTGCCCTTCCTGGACCTGGTGCTGGCCTATGCCCGACGCACCATGGCCGGCACCTGGTGGTTCGTGGCCGACAAGAAGCACCTGCACCACCGGCTGCTGCAGCGCGGCCACTCCCAGGTGCGCGCCTGTCTGCTGATGTACCTGTGGACCGCGCTGATCAGCTTCGGCGCCATCGGGGTGGGGCTGAGCCAGCGCTGGTGGGTGGTGGCCGCCGTCGTGCTGGTCGCCGTCGTGGCCGGTCTGCTCACCTGGTTGCCGGGCCGGCGCACCGCCACTTAGTTCGACATCAAGAGAATGCTTGTGCTAGGTTTCACAAGCACACCGCATCCCGCTGCGACGGCCGTCCCCACGGCCAGGAACGAGATCACGATGACCGCGATGGCACTGCTCCCCGGGCGGGGGCATGGTGCGCGCGGCACGGGCTCGCAGCAGGCCAGCCAGGGCGTCGAGCTCTGCCTCGGGATGCTGCGCACGGCCGTGGTCGGCGCCCACCTGGGACTGTTGCTGGCCGTCGGGGGAGCCTTCCTGCTCACCGGCCCCACCGCCGCTGCCAATGCCGCCCTCGCCGCCGCCCTGGTGATCGTCTTCTTCGCCTCCGGTCAAGGGGTCCAGATGGTCGCCGGGGAGATGGCCGACGGGCTCGCGATGGGCCTGGTGATGGTCTCCTTCCTGGCGCGCGTGGCCATCCTGGGACTGCTGCTGGCCCTGGCCATGCGGCACCAGGACAGCCTCGAGGCGGTCTTCCACCGCGGCGCCTTCATGGCCGGTGCCGTGCTGGCCCTGGTGGGCTGGCTGGCTGGCATCCTGGTGGCGAATGCGCGCCAGCGGGTCTACGTCTACGACGCCGACTGGGCCGCCTCGCGTCGCACCGGAGGTGCGAAGTGACTGCCGCAGGCCAGACTGCTAATCTCACTTCCGGCATGGAAGAGCAGCGTCGCACCCCCTCCGACGACGGTGGCCCCACTGAGTTGTCTGGCCCCCGCGGAGAGGACGGCATGGTCGTCCTCAGCTACACGCTCTCCGGTATCTTGCTCTACGGCGGCCTCGGCTGGCTCGGGGCGAAGTACCTCCACCAGACCTGGATGCTCCCCGTCGGCCTGATCCTCGGCCTCGGCTTCAGCATCTACCTCATCGTCAAGCGCTTCGGGAGCCTTTCGTGACCAACCTCTGCCAGGGAGATGACCTGTGATGCTGAACCTCATGAACCTTCTCCCGCTCAACCTGATGCCCCTGGAGGGCGGCGAGGGCCACGGCGGTGGCTACACGCCGCCGAGCGTCGAGGACTTCTGGTTCGACGGCAACTACGGCATCGGCTGGCTGACCAAGCCCGCCATGCAGGCCATCATCGCGGCCGTCCTGGTGCTCGGCTTCTGGCTGTGGGCCTCCCGCGGCCTGAAGGTCCGCCCCACCAAGCGCCAGTTCTTCTTCGAGTACGTCTACGACTTCATCCGCAACGGCGTCGCCCGCGACACCCTGGGCCGTGACTACCGCAAGTTCCTGCCCTACCTGCTGGCGCTGTTCAGCTTCATCCTGGTGAACAACTGGATGGGCGAGTTCTTCTTGACGATGCTGCCAACCTTCTCCAACATCGGCTACGCCTACGCACTGGCGCTGGTCTCCTGGATCGTCTACATGGGCGCGGGCTTCGCCAAGCACGGCGTGGGCGGCTACCTGAAGCACTCCCTGATGCCCCCGGGTGCCCCGTGGTACCTGATGCCGCTGCTGATCCCGCTGGAATTCCTGTCCAACTTCATCGTGCGGCCCGTCACGCTGGCCCTGCGTCTTTTCGCCAACATGTTCGCCGGACACCTGGTGGTGCTGGTCTTCGTGGTGGGCGGCGCCTACCTGCTGACCAATGGCCCGGTCTTCAACCGCGTGGCCGGCGGCGTCTCGCTGCTGTTCAGCTTCGCCATCCTCTTCCTGGAGCTCTTCGTCGGAGCGCTGCAGGCCTACATCTTCACCGTCCTCACGGCCCAGTACGTGAGCTCGTCCATCGCGGACGAGCACTGACCAACCCCTAGCTTTCTTCAAGACCGAAGAAAACATCCGAAAGGAATCGCAATGACCCCCATGGAAATCGGTGGCTCGATCAACATGATCGGCTACGCCCTGGCTACCCTCGGTCCGGCCCTCGGCGTCGCCTGGATCTTCGCCTCCGTGATCAACGGCACCGCTCGTCAGCCCGAGGCCCGTGGCGCCATGATGGGCACCGCCTTCATCGGCATGGCCGTCGTTGAGGCCCTGGCCATCATCGGCATCGCCCTGGCGTTCGTCCTCAACTGATGCTTTCCGCCATGGTGCCCACCACTGTTTGGGCGCCTCTCGAGCTCGACCTCGGACCGCTGGCACCCCACCACATGTCCGAGATCGTGATCGGTCTCGTCCTGATCCTGCTGATCTGGGCAGTCCTCGCGAAGTGGGTCGTCCCCGCCTTCGAGAAGATGTATGCCGAGCGCAGCGAGGCCATCCAGGGTGGCATGGAGCGCGCCGAGCGTGCCCAGGCCGAAGCCCAGGCCGCCAAGGACCAGTACACCGCCCAGCTCGCAGAGGCCCGTGACGAGGCCGCTCGCATCCGCGAGGAGGCCAAGAACCAGGGCGCGCAGATCCTTGCCGAGATGCGCGACCAGGCCACCAAGGAGTCCAAGCGCATCGTCGAGTCCGCCCAGGCGCAGATCGCGGCGGAGCGGCAGCAGGCCGTCACCCAGCTCAAGGGTGAGGTCGGTGGCCTGGCCACCACGCTGGCCGGTCGGATCGTGGGGGAGTCGCTCGACGACGACCACCGCGCCCGTGCGACGGTTGACCGCTTCCTCGCCGAGCTGGAGAACCAGCCCGTGCGCGCCGGGGGGCAGCAGGCATGACCCTGACTGCAACCGAAGAGGCCCGGCGCAGCGCCCTGGACGACGCTCTGGCTGACCAGTCCTTCGAGGGATCCACGCCGGACGAGCTGTTCGCCGTCGTGGACGCCTTCGACGGCCAGTCCGCTCTCCGGCGAGCCCTGACCGACCCGGCCACCCCGGCCGAGGCCCGGCAGCAGATGGCTGATCGGTTGCTGCAGGGCAAGGTCGGCGGCCAGACCCTCTGGATCGTCGGTCAGGCCGTGAAGCAGCGCTGGAAGTCCGGGCGCGGCCTCGCCGACGCCCTGGAGCGACAGGCGGTGCGTGGCCAGCTCAAGCAGGCGCTGGACTCGGGCCACCTGGACGAGGTCACCGAGCAGCTGTTCGGCTTCCTGTCCACGGTCGAGTCCGACGCCGGCCTGCGCCAGGCGCTGGCCGACAGCAGCCGTCCGCTGGCGGCCCGCCAGCAGCTGGTGCGCCAGCTGCTCGGGGGCAAGGTGCACGGCTGGGTGGTTCGCCTGGCCGAGCGCGCTGCCGCCGGGCGGGAGCGCAACTTCGAGCTGACCATGGAGCACTACCTCCAGCTGGCCGCCGAGCTGCGCGAGCGCAATGTGGCTCGCGTGACGGTGGCCCGTCCCATGGACGCCGACCAGGTCGAGCGGCTGCGCGGTGCGCTGAGCCGCATCAACGGTCGCCCGGTCGACGTCCAGATCACCATCGACCCGACCGTGATCGGCGGGGTCCGCGTGGAGCTCGGCAACGAGGTCATCGAGGGCACCGTCGCAGACCGGCTGGAGCAGGTGCACCGACAGCTGTCCTGACAGCTGGCCAGCCACACACATTCCAGCGCTCCCTCGCGGGTGCGCACATCGAAAGAGTAGGGACGCAATGGCGGAACTGACGATTCGTCCGGACGAGATCCGCGACGCACTGGACACCTTCGTCCAGAACTACAACCCCGCGGCGGCCGAGCGCGAAGAGGTCGGCACCGTGGTCACCTCCGGCGACGGCATCGCCCGCGTCGAGGGCCTCCCCTCGGTCATGGCCAACGAGCTGCTGCAGTTCGAGAACGGCACCATGGGTATCGCCCTGAACCTCGACACCCGCGAGATCGGCGTCGTCGTGCTGGGCAACTCCGAGGGCATCGAGGAGGGCTCCAAGGTGCGCGGCACCGGCGAGGTCCTCTCCATCCCCGTGGGCGAGGGCTACCTCGGCCGCACCGTGGACGCGATGGGCAATCCGATCGACGGCCTGGGCGAGATCGCCAACATCGAGGGTCGTCGCGCCCTCGAGCTGCAGGCCGCCGGCGTGATGGACCGCCAAGAGGTCCGCGAGCCGCTGCAGACCGGTCTGAAGGCCATCGACGCGATGATCCCGATCGGCCGCGGCCAGCGCCAGCTGATCATCGGCGACCGCAAGACCGGCAAGACCGCCATCGCGATCGACACGATCATCAACCAGCGCCAGAACTGGGAGTCGGGAGACCCGACCAAGCAGGTGCGCTGCATCTACGTCGCCATCGGCCAGAAGGGCTCCACCATCGCCGAGGTGCGTGGCGCCCTGGAGCGGGCGGGCGCGCTGGAGTACACCACCATCGTGCACGCCCCGGCCTCCGACGCCGCCGGCTTCAAGTACATCGCCCCTTACGCCGGTTCGGCCATCGGCCAGCACTGGATGTACCAGGGAAAGCACGTCCTGATCGTCTTCGACGACCTGACCAAGCAGGCCGAGGCCTACCGCGCCATGTCGCTGCTGCTGCGTCGTCCTCCGGGCCGCGAGGCCTACCCCGGCGACGTCTTCTACCTCCACAGCCGTCTGCTGGAGCGTTGCGCCAAGCTCTCCAAGGAGCTGGGCGGTGGCTCGATGACCGGCCTGCCGATCATCGAGACCAAGGCCAATGACGTCTCGGCCTACATCCCGACCAACGTGATCTCCATCACCGACGGCCAGATCTTCCTGCAGTCGGACCTGTTCAATGCCAACCAGCGTCCCGCCGTGGACGTCGGCATCTCGGTCTCCCGAGTCGGTGGCGCAGCCCAGATCAAGGCCATGAAGTCGGTGGCCGGCACCCTGAAGCTGACCCTGGCCCAGTACCGCGACATGCAGGCCTTCGCCATGTTCGCCTCGGACCTGGACGCCACCTCGCGTCGCCAGCTGGACCGTGGCGCCCGCCTCACCGAGCTGCTCCGCCAGGGCCAGTACGCGCCCTACCCGGTGGAGGAGCAGGTCGTCAGCGTCTGGGCCGGCAACAAGGGCCTGATGGACGACGTCGCCGTCGAGGACGTGCTGCGCTTCGAGCAGGAGCTCCTGGAGCACCTGCGCAGCAGCACTCCCATCCTGCAGACCATCGCCGAGACCAAGGTCTTCGACGACGACACCCAGGCGGCTGCCGAGGCCGAGATCACGAAGTTCAAGCAGGGCTTCCGCACCGGTGAGGGCAAGCTGCTCGCCGGCCAGGAGGACCACGCGCCCGTCGAGGCACAGGACGTCTCGAACGAGCAGATCGTCGTGAAGCGGAGCTGAGCGCATGCCGGCAAGCCTGAGGGAGTTGCGACAGCGCAAGAGCTCTGTCACCGCAACCCAGAAGATCACCAAGGCCATGGAGCTCATCTCGGCCTCTCGCATCGTGAAGGCGGACCGCGCTGCCCGCGCGGCCCTGCCCTTCACGAGCGTGCTGAACCGAGCCGTGGCCGCCGTGGCCAACCACACCGACATCGAGCACCCGCTGACCCAGGAGCCGAAGCAGCGTCGACGCGCGGCCGTGGTGATGTTCACCTCCGACCGCGGGCTTGCCGGCGGCTACTCCACCAATGCCATCAAGATGGCGCTGCGGCTGCGCAGCAAGCTGGAGTCCGAGGGTCTGGAGGTGGACATCTACGTCTCCGGTCGCAAGGGCCAGGACTTCCTGGGCTTCCGCGAGATCCCGGTGTCCGACGGCTGGCAGGGCTACTCCGAGAGCCCGACCTATGACGATGCACAGGTCATCAGCGAGGCCCTCATGGAGAGCTTCCTGAAGCCCTTCGAGGAAGGTGGCGTGGACGAGATCTACGCCGTCTACACCCGCATGGTCTCCATGCTCGTGCAGGAGCCCCGCGTGCGTCGCATGCTCCCGATCGAGGTCGTGGAGGAGGGTGCCGACACCGAGAAGGCCGTCGAGGGCGACCAGCCCCTGCAGTACGCCTTCGAGCCCGACGCGGAGACGGTGCTGGACAGCCTGCTGGACCTCTACGTGCGCAACCGGGTCTGGTTCTACCTGCTGGAGTCGGCGGCCTCCGAGCTCGCCAGCCGCCAGAAGGCCATGAAGTCGGCCACCGACAACGCGCAGCAACTGATCAACAGCCTCACGACCGAGATCAACCAGGCACGTCAGGCCCAGATCACCCAGGAAATCACCGAAATCGTGGGCGGCGCCTCGGCGCTGACCGAGGCCGATTCGGCCGAGTGAACAAGGAAGAGCGAAAATGACTGACACCCTTGTCAATCCCCAGAGCGAGCAGCGCGCCGGTGGCACCGGCCGCGTGGCTCGGGTCATCGGCCCCGTGGTGGACGTCGAGTTCCCGGCCGACGCCATGCCCGACATCATGAACGCCCTCACCGTCACTGTCGACGACCTCGACGCCGACACCGAGGGCGGCCAGGCCGCCAAGCGCACCTTCACCCTGGAGGTCGCCCTGCACGTGGGTGACAACATGGTGCGCGCCATCTCGCTGAAGCCCACCGACGGCCTGCGTCGCGGTGACGTGGTCACCGACACCGGTGCCCCCATCTCCGTGCCCGTGGGTGATGTCACCAAGGGCCGCGTGTGGAACGTGACCGGCGACTGCCTCAACGAGGACCTGCAGGCCAACGGCGTGCAGATCACCGAGCGCTGGCCGATCCACCGCGACGCCCCGAAGTTCGACGAGCTCGAGAGCAAGACCGAGATGCTGCACACCGGCATCAAGGTGCTCGACCTGCTGACCCCCTACGTGCAGGGCGGCAAGATCGGCCTGTTCGGTGGCGCCGGCGTGGGCAAGACGGTGCTCATCCAGGAGATGATCTACCGCATCGCCCACAACTTCGGTGGCACCTCGGTCTTCGCGGGCGTGGGCGAGCGCACCCGTGAGGGCAACGACCTGATCATGGAGATGGACGAGGCCGGCGTCTTCAAGGACACCGCCCTGGTCTTCGGCCAGATGGACGAGCCCCCGGGCACCCGTCTGCGCGTGGCCCTGTCCGCGCTGACCATGGCCGAGTACTTCCGCGACGTCCAGAACCAGGACGTGCTGCTGTTCATCGACAACATCTTCCGCTTCACCCAGGCCGGTTCCGAGGTCTCGACCCTGCTGGGTCGCATGCCCTCGGCCGTGGGCTACCAGCCCAACCTGGCGGACGAGATGGGCCAGCTGCAGGAGCGCATCACCTCGGTGCGCGGCCACTCGATCACCTCGATGCAGGCGATCTATGTGCCCGCCGACGACTACACCGACCCGGCGCCGGCCACCACCTTCGCCCACCTGGACGCCACCACCGAGCTGAGCCGTGAGATCGCCTCCCGCGGTCTCTACCCGGCCGTGGACCCGCTGACCTCGTCCTCGCGCATCCTCGACCCGCAGTACGTGGGCCAGGACCACTATGACACCGCGGTGCGCGTGAAGCAGATCCTGCAGCGCAACAAGGAGCTGCAGGACATCATCGCCATCCTCGGCGTGGACGAGCTGAGCGAGGAGGACAAGATCATTGTCAACCGCGCCCGCCGCATCCAGCAGTTCCTGAGCCAGAACACCTACATGGCCGAGAAGTTCACCGGCGTCGAGGGTTCCACCGTCGACCTGGCGGACACCATCGAGTCGTTCAAGATGATCTGCAACGGCGACGTGGACCACATCGCCGAGCAGGCCTTCTTCAACGTCGGTGGCATGGAGGATGTCGAGAAGCGTTGGCACGAGCTGCAGAAGGACGCCTGATCCATGGCCGATCCCATGTTCGTCGAGGTCGTCGCCGCGGACCGCAAGGTCTGGGAGGGGACGTCCGTCAACGTGATCGTCAGGACCACCGAGGGTGACATCGGCATCCTGCCGGGGCACGAGCCGATGCTCGCCGCCCTGGTGCCGTGCGCCGCGGAGATCGTGGCCGAGGACGGTCGGCGCGAGCTGATCGCCATCGACGGCGGTTTCCTGTCGGTGGCCATGAACCAGGTCAGCATCGTCGCCGCCAAGGCCGCGCTCTCCGACGAGATCTCGCCCTCGGAGGCGCAGGCCGAGCTGGACCGCCTGGAGCGGGTGCTGGACAGCGGTGAGGCCACCACCGAGCAGGTGCACGAGGCCCATCTGGCCCAGGCCCAGCTCAAGGCCGCGGCCAAGATGAACAAGGGCCAGCACGTCTGAGCCCGCACGAACCAGACAGGGAGCCGACCGGATCATCCGGTCGGCTCCCTGTCCTTGCGGGACCGGAACTTTCGGCCCCGCATCCTGAGCACTCGTCCCATCAGGTAGTTTGTCGTCATGGAGTGGTTGGTGGGCCTCGAGGTACTGGCAGCGGTGATGGTGCTGTTCGTGGTGGTGCCGCTCCTGGGCCTGTACCTGCGGCGGCGCTGGCTGTCCACCAAGGGAGGGGTCTTCGACTGCGCCCTGCGACTGCACGAGTCGGGTCCCGGCACCGGCTGGGCCACCGGCGTCTGCCGCTACGAGGGGGAGCGTCTCGAGTGGTACCGGACCTTCTCGCTGAGCGTGGGCCCGCGCCTGGTCCTGGAGCGCGACGAGACCAGCTCGCTGGGTCGGCGTGGCCCCGCGGAGGCCGAGGCCGTCGTCCTGTTCAGTGAGGACCAGATCCTGCGGCTGCAGCACCGCGCCGGCGGCCGCACCCGGATCTGGGAGCTGGCCATGCATCCGGCCTCGGTGACCGGCCTGATGAGCTGGTTGGAGGCAGCCCCGCCCGGCGGGGATCGCTACAACGGGCTGGAGACGGCCCCGCAGTGAACCGGTCCGGGTGACCGGTTCCTTTTACGTCACCCCAGCATCACCCAATTCGATCCCGCGCGCTAGGCTCGTCGGAGCACTCCACGGGGGAGTGCGTTGAGGTGAGGCCTGTGATGCGCGGCGAGTACAAGGTGCGGGGCGGCAAGCTGGTGGCCGTCGAGCTGGAGGTCACGGACGGCGTGCTCGCCGATGTGCACATCTCCGGCGACTTCTTCCTGGAGCCGGACAGCGCCCTGGAGACCATCAACGGGGCCGTCGAGGGCATGCCGAGCAGCGCCTCGGTGCAGGCGATCGCCCAGGCCATCGATGCCGCCGTGGGCCAGGACGTCCACCTGATCGGCTTCTCCTCCGAGGCCGTCGGCATCGCGGTGCGCCGGGCCCTGGGCCATGCCACCAGCTGGGCCGACCACACCTTCGACGTGATCGACGCGGTGACCATGGCCCCGGCCATGCACGTGGCCCTGGACCAGGTGATCTGCGAGGAGGTGGGTGCCGGCCGGCGCAACCCGACGCTGCGGCTGTGGGACTGGGACTCGCCGCTGGTGGTGATCGGCTCCTTCCAGAGCGTCCGCAACGAGATCGACCCCGAGGGCGCAGGACGCCACGGCATCGACGTGGTGCGACGGATCAGCGGCGGCGGCGCCATGTTCATGGAGCCGGGCAACTGCATCACCTACTCGCTGGTGGTGCCCGGCAGCCTGGTGGAGGGGCTGAGCTTCGAGCAGTCCTATGCCTTCCTCGACGACTGGGTGCTCGGCGCCCTGGCCGAGGTGGGGGTCAACGCCCGCTACGTCCCGCTCAACGACATCGCCAGCGACAAGGGCAAGATCGGCGGGGCCGCGCAGCGTCGCTTCGTGGACGGCACGGTGCTGCACCACGTCACCATGAGCTACGACATCGACGCCGACAAGATGCTTCAGGTGCTGCGGATCGGCCGCGAGAAGCTCTCCGACAAGGGCACCAAGAGCGCCAACAAGCGCGTCGACCCGATGCGCTCGCAGACCGGCCTGCCCCGCGCGCAGATCATGGCCAGCTTCCTGAAGCACTTCGCCGGCCGCTACGACACCGTGGAGAGCCAGTACACCGAGGCCGAGATCGCCCGCGCCGCCGAGCTGGTGGAGCAGAAGTTCAGCACCCCGGAGTGGACGCACCGGGTGCCGTGAGCCTCAGTCCTGGGGCTGGGCGGCAGGATTGCGCTCGCCGCCAGGCACCCAGAGCACCTCGGCGTCACCGTTGGCGCGTCGGCTCATGATGAACAGCAGGTCCGAGAGACGGTTCAGGTACTGGATCGCCAGCAGGTTCACGCCGCCGGGGACCGTCTGCGGGTCCTCGCTCACCTCGCTGCCGTAGACCTCGACGGCGCGCCAGGCAGAGCGCTCGGCACGACGCACCACGGTGCGGGCCACGTGCAGCTGGGCCGCGGCGGCGGTGCCGCCGGGCAGGATGAAGGAGCGCAGCTTGGGCAGCTCGGCGCCGAACTCGTCGCACCAGCGCTCCAGCCGGTCGATGGAGGGCTGGATGATGCGCAGCGGCTCCCACTCCGGGCTGGCCACCAGAGGGTTGGACAGGTCGGCACCGACGTCGAAGAGCTCGTTCTGGATGATGGCCAGCGCCGCGACCAGCTGCTCGTCGAGGCCACCGGTGGCCAGGGCCACGCCGATCGCCGAGTTCGCCTCGTCGACGTGGCCATAGGTCTCCACGCGCAGGTCGGTCTTGCGGGCCACCGAGTTGTCGCTCAGCCGGGTCTCGCCCTGGTCGCCGGTGCGGGTGTAGATGCGCGTGAGGTTCACCATGCCCCCAACCCTAGTCGCCGGCCAGTAGGGTGTGGCCATGCCAGCTGCGCGAAATCTCTTTCCCGGCCTGGTCGCAGCCGTGGGGATCGCCGCCCTCACGGCCTGCGGCAGCTCCTCCGGTGACACCTCCAGCAGCCCCGGCGCGGGGGAGGCCTCGCAGCAGGGGACGACGAGCTGCAGCTATCCGGTGGGCGGCTCGGACCCGTCGCGGCCGGTGGACCCGCCGAACGATGCCAACGTGCCCAGCACTGGCACGGTGAGCGCCACCATCACCATCGACGACAAGCCGGTCACCATCACCATGGACCGCGCCAAGGCGCCCTGCACGGTGAACAACTTCGAGTCGCTGGCCCGCCAGGGCTTCTACGACGACATCCGCTGCCACCGCCTGCTCAACGCCGGTGGCTTCGTGCTGCAGTGCGGCGACCCGAGCGGCACCGGGCGGGGCGGGCCGGGCTATACCTTCGCCGACGAACTGACCGGCCAGGAGGAGTACACCGCCGGCACCGTCGCGATGGCCAATGCCGGCCCCGACACCAACGGATCGCAGTTCTTCCTGGTCTACGAGCAGTCCGGCTTCAAGCCGGAGTACACCGTCTTCGGCCAGATGGACCAGGCCGGGGTGCAGGCGGTCACCGACATCGCCGCCCGGGGCATGGCCGGCAACGAGAGCCCGGCCGCACCGGCCCGGATCAGCAAGGTGACACTGGGCTGAGCGCCGGCCAACAGCGCGCTACAGGCTGAGGAAGTGGCGCAGCGTGGCGATGAAGCGTTCCGGCTGCTCGGAGTGCACCCAGTGCCCGGCGCCCTTGATGGTGACCAGCACATGGCGCGGGAAGAGCTCGCGCATCACGGGCGCGGCGTCGCTGCGCACATAGCTGGAGCGCTCACCGGCCACCCACAGCGTGGGGCCCTGGTAGCTGGTGTGCACCTCGGGCCAGTCGGGGATGCCGTGGTCCAGCTCACGGGCCAGCAGGTCCAGGTTCATCTGCCAGTGCCAGTGGCGCCAGCCGTCCTCGCCCATCTCGTGGCGCAGGTTCTGCATCAGGAAGCCGCGCACCACCGGGTCGGGGATGCCGGCGGCCAGCTCCTGGTCGGCCTGCGAGCGGCTCTGAAGCCCGGCCAGGTCCAGGGCCTGCATGGCGCCCACCAGGGCGTCGAAGGAGCTGCCCAGGCCCTTGGTGGGGGAGATGTCCACCACCATCAGCCGCTCCACCAGCTCGGGGTGGTCCAGCGCGGTGCGCATCGCCACCTTGCCGCCCATCGAGTGGCCCACCAGGCAGACCGGGCCGTCGAGGGTGCGCAGCAGCTCTGCGACGTCGTCGGCCATCGCGGCATAGTCCACCTGCTCGCTCCAGGGGGAGCGGCCGTGGTTCGGCAGGTCCACCAGGGTGCTGGTGGCCACGTCGGAGAGCGCCTTGGCCACCTGGGTGAAGTTCTTGCCCTGGCCGAACAGGCCGTGCAGGAAGACGATGCGGGACGCGCCGCAGCCGACGGTGGTGGAGTGCAGCATTCAGTGCTTCCTGTTCCAGCAGCCGGTGTGCCAGTGCCGGCGCTCGTCGAGAGGGGAGGCCTGGCTGCTGAAGCCGGTGGGTGCCGACGGCCAGGCCACGATGTGGGGCACGCCGACGCCGATCTGCTGCAGGCAACCGGGGCAGGTGTAGGTCTTGGTGGCCCGCGAGCCGGGGATGGTGCGCACGATCCAGCGCCCGTCGGCCTTGTGCGCACTGCTGGCGTGCCCGCCGGACAACGGCCGGGCCGCGCGCAGGTGCTTGCTGGGTCGCTTTGCCACGCCCCAAGCCTACCGGGGTAGGTTTGGGCGGTGCGCCTCGTCATTGCCCAGTGCCAGGTCGACTACGCCGGTCGACTCACCGCCCACCTGCCCATGGCCAAGCGCCTGATCATGGTCAAGTCCGACTCCTCGGTCTCGATCCATGCCGATGACCGCGCCTACAAGCCGCTGAACTGGATGAGCCCGCCCTGCACGCTCACCGTCACCCCGGTGGAGCCCGGTGAGGACGTGGCCGCCACCACCGACGAGGTGGACGCCCAGCTCACCCAGGTCTGGGAGGTCAAGGGCAAGGACGGCGACACCCTGCAGATCTCGATCGGGGAGGTCTACCACGACTCCGAGCACGAGTTCGGGGTGGATCCCGGCCTGCAGAAGGATGGCGTGGAGGCCCACCTGCAGGCGCTGCTGGCCGAGAACCCCGCCACCTTCGGCGAGGGCTACCAGCTGGTGCAGCGCGAGTACCACACGCCGATCGGGCCGGTGGACCTGCTGCTGCGCGACGACGCGGGCCGCTACGTGGCGGTGGAGGTGAAGCGTCGTGGCGAGATCGACGGCGTGGAGCAGCTCACCCGCTACCTGGAGCTGATGAACCGCGACCCGCTGATGAGCCCGGTGGCCGGCGTCTTCTGCGCCCAGCAGATCAAGCCGCAGGCCCGCACCCTGGCCACCGACCGCGGCATCTCCTGCGTCACCGTGGACTACGACGCCCTGCGGGGCCTGGACAATGCCGAGGACCGCCTCTTCTGAGCTGCCGGACGAGGGCCGGCCGGCACCCCGGCAACCTTTCCCGCCTCCCGTCCGTAGAGCAGGGTGAGGCGCGTCATCGCGTGCCGGGAGGAGAACGAGGGTGTTCGGCAGGTCGAAGGCACAGCGCGACGAGGAGTTCTCGCGTTTCGTCGCCGAGGCGCGCGATTCGCTGGCCGGGACGGCATGGCTGCTGACGGGTGACCGCGAGCAGGCGGCGGACCTGGTGCAGGCAGCCCTGGTGAAGACCTATGCGGCCTGGCCGCGGGTGCGGGGTGGCGAGGCCTCCGGCTATGCCCGGCGCGCCCTGGTCAACGAGAACATCGACCGTTGGCGCAAGGCGCGCCCCGAGCTGCTCGTCGCCGAGGTCGACGACCCCGCCGTCGCCGACCAGACCGAGCAGGTGGACCGGCGCGACGAGCTGGTCCGAGCCCTTGCCGACCTCCCGGTGCAGCAGCGCACCGTCGTGGTGCTGCGCTACTTCGACGACCTCTCCGAGCGCCAGGTCGCCGAGCAGCTGGGGATCAGCGTCGGGGCGGTGAAGTCGGCCGCCTCCCGAGGACTCGCACGACTGCGGGCCGGTCACCCGGAAGGAGCACTGTCGTGAGCATGGTGGACGAGGAACGAGTGCTGCGCGAGCAGCTGCGCCGCTCGGCCGAGGAGGCCTGGGTGGAGGTGGACCTGGAGCGGGTGGTTGCCCAGGGCCGCGGTCTGGCGCGACGTGGACGGCTGCGCACCGGTGCGGCGGCGATCGCCTGCTTGGCCTGCCTCGGCACGGCCGGCGGCATGCTGCTGCAGGCCAGGCCAGGCGCCGAAGGAAGCGCCGCGCTGCCGGCAGCCCCGCCCAGCTCGGCGCCCGCCAGTCCCGGGCCGGGGCAGGACGGCTCGCTGGTCCTCCAGCTCCCCGACGGGCAGGGCCCGGTGCTGGTGCGGCCGCACGGACCAGGTGCGGCCACGATCCATGCTCTCGACCAGGACGGTCGGGCGGGGGAGGGCAGCCAGCTCTCCGCCGGAGCACCGCTGTACAGCTCCGAGGTCTTCTGCAGCTCCTGCACCGCGGGTCTGCTGCCGGGACAGGCCGAGGACGTGGTGGCGGTCCCGTCCGTCTCCGGGCGACCGGCGACGGTGACCGGCCTCCTGCCCGGCGCCAACGGCACCGTCGTGGTCTCCGCGGGCCAGGTCAAGGCCTACCTCTGGCGCACCCCCGACGGCAGCTTCACCGACTCCACCGGTATCGGCACCGGCAGCGCCGACTTCACCGAGGCGGGGGTGACGGTGGTCGACGACCCGGCCTTGGGCGTTGCCGCCGTGCTGGGGGAGGGCTGGTCCTCCGGCGCCATCCCGCTGGCGCGCGGCGAGGTTCTGGCCAGCCACCGCCAGGAGCAGGTGGGAACCGACGGCCGTCGCAGCCAGGCGGTCCTGCTCCTGCCGCCCGGGGCGGACCGGGTGACGGCCAGCTGGTCGACCACGGTCTCGGGGCACCGGCTGCTGACCCGCCCGGTGAGCCTGGTGGGCGACACGGCGGTGCTGGTGGAGGCCAGCGGGGCCCGGGCTGCCGGTCTCACGGTGCACTGGGTGGATGCCCAGGGCAACCAGCACCGGACCGTGCTGGCCCCCTGAACCCGGACGCGCGACGGCCCCGGAACCTGCATGGTTCCGGGGCCGTCGGCCGTCCTCAGTTCTTGCGGCCCTTGCGGATCACCGTGGTGGGCTCGTCCCGCACGGCCGGCTGCACGGCGGTGGCCTGGTCCGCGTCGGCCTGCTGGTCGGTGGCGATGACGGTGGTGGACTCGTCGACCACCGCGGTGGCCTCCTCGTCGGGGCGCTCGATCCGGGTCTGCTCCTCGACAGGCTCGTGGTCACGAGGAGCCTCGACGGCCGTGGCCCCGCCCGTCGAGGGACGCTGTGCGGGCTCCGGCAGCGGCTCCGGGGTCCAGGACAGCTTGTCGGTCTCGCGCGGGTCGGAGGTGCCCAGCGGGTCGTCGTCGGGGAAGTCCAGCGGGGTCTCACCGGCGAGCTCGCGCAGGTTCTGCATGGCGGCCACCATGCCGGCCTTGCGCTGCAGCAGGGCTGCCACCTCGCGCTCCAGCTGCTCCTTGCGCCAGGCGTACTGCTCCTCGAGGCGGTCCTTCATCATGGCCGCCTGGCGGTGCGCCGAGGCAATGGTGTTCTCCGCGTCGTGGGCGGCGCCGGCCTTGGTCTTCTCCGCATCTGCCAGGGCGGCGGCACGGATCTGCTGCGCCTTCTCGGCCTCCTCGGAGAGCAGCCGCGAGGACTCCTCGTGGTGCCGGGTGGCCTCGGCCAGCAGGCTGTCGGTCTTCTGGGTGACCTCGTCGTGGCGGGCACTGGTGCTGGCGAGCAGCTCGTCGGCGGAGGTACGGGCGGTCTGCAGCGCCTGGTCGGCGGTGGCCTGGGCGGCACGGATGGTCTCGTCGGCGCTCACCTGCGCGGCATGCACCGCCTCGTCGGCCTGGCGATGGGCCTCCGTCAGCCTGTCCGCCGCGGTGCGATCGGCCTCGGCGAGGGTCTTCTGGGCGGTGGCCTCGGCGGTGGCGACGATGCCGGCGGCACGCTGCGTGGCCTCCGTGGTGATCGCCTCGGCCTGTCGTTGGGCGCCGGCCACGATGCTGGCTGCCTCGGTCTTGGCCTTGGCCAGCGAGTCGGTGACGTCGCCGTCCAGGTCCTCGCGCAGCTTGCGCAGGTTGGCCAGCCCGGCCACCCGGATGTCGTCGGCCTCGGCCTGGGCGTTGGCACGCAGGTCTGCGGCGACCCGGCGCCCCTCCTCCTTGATCCGCTCTGCCTCCAGCTCGGCGCGCTTGACCAGGTCCGCGCCCTGGCTCTCCGCGGCGCGCAGGATGCCGGTGGCGTGCGAACCCAGCTTGGTCAGGTCGGTGTTGCCACTGGAGCGCTGCACCTGGGCCATCTCGCGGCGCAGGTGACGGGTGAGCTGCTTGAGCGTGGACAGCTGGATCTCGATCTCGCGGACATAGCTGTCCACCGAGGTGCGGTCATAGCCCCACATCGCCTTGGGGAAGGCGCCGGCCACGGAGGCCGAGTCGTCGAACAGGTTGAGGCCGGTCTCCTCGGCCTGGAAGTCGTCTTCGTACTGCTGGCTCACGCGCTCGATCCTCTCCTGGGGAACCACCGGCTCCACCCGGGAAAGGCTACCAACGCCAGGTTGCACGAGGCGGGCGGCACTCCGAGATGGAGCGCCGCCCGCCGCGTGCGGTGATGGCGTGGTCAGGCCACGGGGGACCGGCTCAGTGCTGGGCCTCGGCCGGGGGCTGGGTCAGCTCCAGCAGGACACCACCGGCGTCCTTGGGGTGCACGAAGTTGATCCGGGCGCCGCCGGTACCGGTCTTGGGCTCCGGGTAGAGCAGGCGCAGGCCGCGCTCGCGCAGCACCTCGCAGACGTGGTCGATGTCGGCCACGCGGTAGCAGAGCTGCTGCATGCCGGGGCCTCCGTTGCGGGCCAGCCACTTGGCGATGGTGGAGTTCTCGTTCAGCGGGGCCAGGAGCTGGATCTGGGCGCTCTCGGGGAGCTGCGAGCCGGTTCCCATCATGGCCTCGGCGACGCCCTGCTCCTCGTTGACCTCCTTGTGCAGCAGACGGAAGCCGAACTTCTCGGTGTGGAAGGTGATGGCCTCGTCGAGGTCTGCGACGGCAAGGCCGACGTGGTCGATGCAGATGAAGAGATCGCTGTTGTCCATGGCCCCCATGCTTCCACACGGCTCCCTGGCCCGGCAGGGCGGGGCGGCAACAAACCCTGCAGCGCCGCTCAAGGCTTCGGCGCGCCCGTGCTGGGCGGCGGGGCCGGGGTACGGCATAGTTGGGAACGACTGGACTCGGGGCAGTGTGCTCCGTCGTCCTGGCCGCGACTTCCCCAACGACCCGCGGGTCAACCTGATCAAGGAGTACGACATGCCCGAGTGGGCCAAGAAGATCCTGTGGACGCTGGTGATCGCCTTCATCATCTACTACATCGCCACCCAGCCCGAGGAGTTCGCGGCGGGTGTGAAGAGCGTGGTCAACGCCCTCGGCCGGCTGTTCTCCGCTCTGGCCAACTGAGCCCGGCGTGAGCTGGATCTCACGCTTCCTGGCGCCGGAGGTGGACCGCCACCTGCTGGTCGACCAGGGTGAGTTCATCATCGACGAGGTCGCCAAGCACTGGGTGACCGTGGTCGGCCCCTCGCTGGGCATGCTCGCCGTCGTCCCGCTGTTCTGGTTCATGTCAGACCTGGGACCCTTCTGGTGGATCGCCTTGATCCTCGGCATCGGCCTGTTCTGCTACTGCATGCTGCTGATCCACATGCAGTTCATGGACCGTTTCGTCATCACCAACATGCGCGTCTTCCGGGTGCACGGGGTGCTCGACCAGCACCTGGCCACCATGCCGATGACGCGCATCCTCGACATCAGCGTCTTCCAGCCCTTCCTGGGCCGGATCCTGGGCTATGGACACTTCGTCTTCGAGTCCGCCGCCCAGGACCAGGGTCTGCGCGACATCCGCTTCGTCGGCCAGCCGGAGAAGCGCGACCTGATCATCCAGCGGGTCATCCAACGCGCGGGCCTGCGCGCCAAGGTCACCCCGATCGACTACGACTTCGAGGACGAGGACGAGCAGGACGGCCTCTGAGCCGCCCTGCGGTCGTGCAACGGCGCCGGCACCCCTCAGGGATGCCGGCGCCGTCTGCGTGCCGGGATCAGGCGTCGAGTGCGGCGTTCACCACGTCGCGGGCCTGCTCCTGGATGGCGGCCAGGTGCTCGGCCGAGGTGAGGCTCTCGGCGTAGATCTTGTACTTGTCCTCGGTGCCCGACGGGCGGGCCGCGAACCAGCCGTTCTCGGTGGTCACCTTCACCCCGCCGATGGCCGCGCCGTTGCCGGGGGCCTCGGTGAGCACGGCGGTGATCTTCTCGCCGGCCAGCTCCGTGGCGGTGATGTCGGCGGGGGAGAGCTTGGACAGCCGGGCCTTCTGCTCGCGGTCGGCGTCGGCGTCCACCCGGGCGTAGTAGGACTTGCCGTAGGTGGCCTCCAGCTCGGCATAGTGCTGGCTGGGGGTCTTGCCGGTGACGGCGGTGATCTCGCTGGCCAGCAGGTCCAGGATGATGCCGTCCTTGTCGGTGGTCCAGGTGGAGCCGTCCAGCATGAGGCAGGAGGCGCCGGCCGACTCCTCGCCGCCGAAGCCCATGTCACCGCTGATCAGGCCGGGCACGAACCACTTGAAGCCCACCGGCACCTCCACCAGCGTGCGGCCGATCTGGGCGGCCACCTTGTCGATCATCGAGCTGGAGACCAGGGTCTTGCCGATGGCGGCGCCCTCACCCCAGCCCGGACGGTTCTGGAAGAGGTACTGGATGGCCACCGCCAGGTAGTGGTTCGGGTTCATCAGGCCGGCGTCGGGGGTGACGATGCCGTGGCGGTCGGAGTCCGCGTCGTTGCCGGTGGAGATGTCGAACTTGTCGCGGTTGCCGATCAGCGAGGCCATGGCATTGGGGCTGGAGCAGTCCATCCGGATCTTGCCGTCGGTGTCCAGGGTCATGAAGCGCCAGGTGGGGTCCACCTTGGGGTTGATCACGGTGAGGTCCAGGCCCGACTTCTCGGCCAGGTACTGCCAGTACTGCACCGAGGCGCCGCCCATCGGGTCGGCGCCGATCCGCACGCCCGCGTCCTTGATGGCCTGCAGGTTGATGACGTTGACCAGGTCCTCGCAGTAGGGGGTGCGGTAGTTGAAGCGGTTGACCTTGGACTCGGCCTGCTCGTAGGGAACCCGCTTGATCCCCGAGGGGTTGGCCATCAGCTCGTTGGCACGCGCCGCGATCCACTTCGTGGCATCGGTGTCGGCGGGGCCGCCGTTCGGCGGGTTGTACTTGAAACCGCCGTCGCGGGGCGGGTTGTGCGAGGGGGTGACGACGATGCCGTCGGCGCGCGGGCCGCTGTGGTCACGGTTGTGGACGATGATGGCGCGGCTCACCGCGGGGGTGGGGGTGTACTCGTCCTCCAGTTCGGCCATCACCTCGACGCCGTTGGCGACCAGCACCTCGGCGGCGGTCTTCCAGGCCGGCACCGACAGGGCGTGGGTGTCCTTGCCGATGAACAGCGGGCCGGTGGTGCCCTGCTGGGCGCGGTACTCGACGATCGCCTGGGTGGTGGCCGCGATGTGCAGCTCGTTGAACTTGCCGTCCAGCGAGGATCCCCGGTGCCCGGAGGTGCCGAAGACCACCTGCTGGTCGATGTCGTGGGGGTCGGGGGTGATGTCGTAGTAGGCCGAGACGACCTTGTCGACGTCGATCAGGTCCTGTTCCTGGGCTACCTGCCCTGCGCGCTCATGTGCCATGGCCCCCATCTTGCCGCTCCCGTGCCACCACGGACAGTCCTGGTGCGATCTTGTCTTGCCCCAGAGCCCGTCGGCTTGGGCAAATCGCCCTCCCGCGAAAGAATGGACCCATGACTTCCGAGAGCTTCAGCCGTCCCGGCGCCATCGACCTGTCCCAGCTGGCCTCTGCGGCCGGGACCGATCCTGCCAACCACGCCGGGCCCGTCTCCACCGGTGCCGGTGCCGGCGCCTGGGTGCAGCAGGTGGGTGAGGCCGACTTCGACGCCGTGGCCCGCAAGAGCGTCAACCACCCGGTCATCATGGAGCTCTACTCGCCCCGCGCCGGTGCACAGGAGCTCTCCGACATCCTGATCCGCAAGACCGCCGAGGCCGGTGGCCGCTGGCTGCTGGCCCGGGTGAACGTGGACGTGGAGAGCCGCGTGGCGCAGGCGCTGGGCGTGCAGGCCGTGCCCACCGTCGTCGCGCTGGTGGGCGGTCAGCTGGTGCCGCTCTTCCAGGGAACCAAGGGCGAGGACGAGGTGCAGAACATCCTCGACCAGGTGGTGCAGATGTCGGTGGCCAACGGGCTCACCGGCCGGGCCGAGCCGGTCAACGGCGCCGCTCCCGCCGCAGAGGGCGAGCCTGCCGAGAAGCCCGCCGATCCGCGCTTCGCCGCCGCCGACGCGGCGCTGGAGCAGGGGGACTACGCCACCGCCGTCACGGAGTTCGAGAAGGTCCTGGCCCAGACCCCCGGTGATGCCGAGGCAACCCAGGGCCTGGCGCAGTCGCGGCTGCTGCAGCGCTCCCTGGCCTTCGACCCCCAGGCCATCGTCACCACCGCGAATGCGGAGCCGGAGAACTGGGCCGTGCAGATGGACGCCGCCGACCTGGAGCTGATCAACGGAGACCCGGCGGCCGCCTTCGACCGCCTGCTGCAGATCATCCGCGAGACCCGCGAGGACGAGCGGGAGGCCGCCCGGGTGCGGCTGCTGGAGCTCTTCGACGTGGTCGGCAAGGCCGAGCCCACCGTCGTGAAGGCGCGTCGCCAGCTCTCCAGCGCCCTGTTCTGAGCCGGCCATGGGGACGGCCGGCCGGGTAGGCGCGACGGGAGCCATCCTGGCCGTCGCCCTCACCGGGTG
Source organism: Luteococcus peritonei (assembly GCF_039526385.1). Taxonomy (NCBI): domain Bacteria; kingdom Bacillati; phylum Actinomycetota; class Actinomycetes; order Propionibacteriales; family Propionibacteriaceae; genus Luteococcus; species Luteococcus peritonei. Next base: position 65,997 of record NZ_BAAAIX010000034.1, read on the forward strand.
CGGTCAGGGGGTCGATGCCGGACCCCGAGCCGCCGTCCCCAGCCCTGACACCAGCCGGACCCCCGTCATGCCGACGCCCACGGCTTCTTCCTCACCCACCGCGTGGTCCTCACCGGTGGTCTCTCCACCCGCGGTAGTGGTGGACCGGCCGGTGACGGGCAGTTGGCCACCGACCTGCCGCGGGGCGAGCACCGGCCGACGAATGGGCTGGTCCGTGCTGGATGCGGGACTGGGCCACCGCTACCTGGGCCTGGCGGTGCGCAACTGCGGCCAGGAGGCGATCGTGCTGCCGGCACGGCCGGCCGTGGTGGCGCGCGATGCCCGGGGCGGTGCCGTGCTCCTGCGGATGGACTGGCAGGCGGCCACCCGCCCGCTGCGGCTCGACACCGGGGAGGTGGGCTACCTCAGCCTGCACTGGCTCGGCAACGGCCACTGTGAACAAGGGGCCTCCAGCATCACCGCCACCCTGCTGGGGGAGTCGGTCACCGCGGCCGGCTGCCTGCAGCTGGGCGACTTCGAGACCGAGGAGGCCGGCAGCGACATCTCGTCGGTCGTGCGCCTGGGATGGACCGCCTCACCCGGGCAGTGAGTGGCGGATCACGCCAGCGGGATGCCGTCCTCGGTGAAGCCCGTGAAGCCGTCCAGCACCAACCGGATCCGACGCGCCGAGAGCGGCGAGACCCGCTCGTCCAGCTCCTCGCGGTCCACCCAGTGCGCCTGGCTGATCTCGCGGGGCTCCAGCAGGAAGCCGGTCAGCGCCTCGGCCTCGGTGGGGCCGGCGTCGTAGATGAACTCCAGCGCATCGCTCCAGCCCAGACTGGGCGGCATCCAGTCCACCAGGGCGGGGGAGCCCAGCTCCAGTTCCAGGCCGAGCTCCTCGAAGACCTCACGCTCGGCGCCCAGCCGGGGCGTCTCGTCAGGCTCGACGACCCCGCCGGGCAGCTCCCAGTCACTCTTGTAGGTGGTCTGCAGCAGCAGCACCTGGTTGTGCTCGTTGCGCAGCACCACGTGGGCGATCAGCCGCTTCTTGGGCAGCACCGTCTCCATCACGGCGCTGAAGCCCTGCGGACCGTAGACCGGATCGGTGGCCAGCCGGGCGTAGAGCTGCACGTCCACGTAGTTGCCGTCGGCGGCCTGCTGGGCCTGTCGACGCACGCCCTCACGCCGGAAGCCCGCCAGGTGCAGGGCCCGGCGCGCCATGGTGTCCGTGGCGGGGATCGCCACCTCGAGGCGTCGGACCTGCTGGCCCAGGATCATGTCGTCCGCGGCCAGGCTCACGGCCCGGGCCAGGGTCTCGGCGTCGGCAGCACCCTCCCAGGAGAGGCTGCCGACGTCGCCGGACCGGTGGCCCTGGACCGTGAACTCGTCAGCCACGATCAGGCCAGCCCGGTGTCCCCGGGCAGGGCCGCGCTCTCCTTGGCGTCGTAGCGCAGCCACAGACCGCCCAGCGGCGGCAGGCAGACGGTGGCGCCGGGCCCGTCGCCGTAGGGGGCGCCGCCCTCGCGCGCGATCACCTGGCCGAAGTTGCCGAAGTTGCCGTCACCGTCATAGGCGGTGGAGTCGGTGTTCAGGATCTCGGTCCACACACCGGCCTTCGGCAGCCGGATGCCGTAGGTGTTCTTCGGCTCGGCGGAGAAGTTGAACAGGCAGGCCACGTGGTTGCCCAGGGAATCCTTGCGCAGCCAGCCGAAGACATTGCCGGCGGCATCCTCGGCCTGGATCCACTCGAAGCCCTCCGGCGAGTTGTCCAGCTCGTAGAAGCAGGGCTCGGAGCGGTAGATCTCGTTCATGTCCTTGAACAGGCGCTTCAGGCCGCCGTGGCCCCACATGTCGGCCACCCACCACTCCAGGCCCTTCTCCTCGCTGAACTCGGAGCGCTGGCCGAACTCCTGGCCCATGAAGATGAGCTGCTTGCCCGGGAAGGCCCACATGTAGGAGTAGAAGGCGCGCATGGTGGCGAACTTGCGCCAGTCGTCCTGCGGCACCTTGTTGACCATCGAGCCCTTGCCGTGCACGACCTCGTCGTGGCTGATCGGCAGCACGAAGTTCTCGCTGTAGGCATAGACCATGGCGAAGGTCATCAGGTGGTGGTTGTACTGGCGGTGGATCGGGTCGGCCTCGATGTAGCGCAGCGAGTCGTTCATCCAGCCCATGTTCCACTTGAAACCGAAGCCCAGGCCGTCGTGGTGCACCGGACGGGTGACACCGGGGAAGCTGGTGGACTCCTCGGCGATCATCAGCACGCCGGGGTGGCGCTCGTAGAGGTGCTTGTTGGTGTAGCGCAGGAAGTCGATGGCCTCCAGGTTCTCGCGGCCGCCGAAGACATTCGGCACCCACTCGCCCTCCTTGCGGGAGTAGTCGAGGTAGAGCATCGAGGCGACCGCGTCCACGCGCAGGCCGTCGATGTGGAACTCGCTGATCCAGTACAGGGCATTGGAGACCAGGAAGCTCTTCACCTCGTTGCGGCCGTAGTTGAAGATGTAGGTGCCCCAGTCCTGGTGCTCGCCCTGGCGCGGGTCGGCGTGCTCGTAGAGGGCGGTGCCGTCGAAGCGGCCCAGCGCCCACTCGTCCTTGGGGAAGTGGCCGGGCACCCAGTCGAGCAGGACGCCGATGCCGGCCTGGTGCAGCTTGTCCACCAGGTGACGGAAGTCGTCGGGGCGGCCGAAGCGGCTGGTGGGGGCGAAGTAGCCGGTGACCTGGTAGCCCCAGGAGGGCTCGTAGGGGTGCTCGGCGACGGGCATGAACTCGACGTGGGTGTAGCCCTGCCACTTCACGTACTCCACCAGCTCGTCGGCCAGCTCCAGGTAGGTCAGGCCACGACGCCAGGAGCCCAGGTGCACCTCGTAGACGCTCATCGGCTCGCGGTGGGCCTGGGCGGCCTCACGACGGGCGATCCACTCGTCGTCGCCCCAGATGTACTGGCTCTGGTAGACGATCGAGGCGGTGGAGGGGGCCGACTCGCAGAACTGCGCCATCGGGTCGGCCTTCTCGCGCCAGACGCCGTCCGGGCCCTGGATGCGGAACTTGTAGAGGGTGTCGGTGCCGCGGTCCTCGATGAAGCGGCTCCACACGCCGGTGCCGGGCAGGCGGTACATCTCGTCGCCGGCCCAGTAGTTGAAGTCACCGATCAGCTGCACGGCCTGCGCATTGGGCGCCCAGACGGAGAAGCGGGTGCCGGTGACTGTGCCGCCGTCATCGGTGGGGATGGTCACGACGTGGGCGCCGAGGCGCTTCCACAGCTCGGTGTCGCCACCGCTCTGGAAACCCTCCATGTCCCATCCGGTCAGTCCGCCTGCAAGGTCGTAACCCATCTCAGTTCTCCTCGTCGTCGGTTGTCGCGTCGGGGGCGAGTGCCTCGATCGCACTCATCGGGATGCCGACCCAGTCGGGCCGGTTCCTGGTCTCGTAGACCACTTCGTAGACGGCCTTGTCGGCCACGTAGGCGTCCAGCAGCCCGGTGTCCACCGGACCCGCCTCCTGCTGGTAGGCGGCAAGGAAGGCCTGCTGGGCATCCTGCAGCCAGGCCCGGGCCTCGGCCCCGGTCGGATCGTCGAAGCCACTGGTGGCATATCCGAAGCTGCGCAGCATGCCGGCCACGTCACGCAGCGGGCTGTCGAGCTCCAGCCGCTCGGCGAAGGACTTCATGGGCTCACCCTCGAAGTCGATGATCTTCCAGCCGTCGGCCGTGAACAGGCACTGGCCCAGGTGGAAGTCGCCGTGCACCCGCTGGGCGGTCACGCTGCGCCCGGCCAGCCCGGCGAAGCCCCGGCGCAGGCCCGCCACGTGCCCGGCCAGGACCGGAGCGTCGGCGGCGGCGCGCTCCAGACGCTGCTGCATGGTGGCGGCCAGTTCCTCACCGGATCGGGTGGAGCTGCCGAAGGTGTCGGCCAGCGCCACGTGCACCTCGGCCAGGGCTGCGCCCAGCGCGGCGGCGTGCTCGGAGACTTCGCGGCCCTCGCGGGCGTGCTCCACGGCCAGCTCCCAGCCGTCGTGCGCCTCGCGCAGCAGCTCGCTGATCATCATCAGGTCGACGCGCTCCGGCTCGGGTGCCTCGGCGCCATCGGTCCAGGCCTCGTCGCTGAACGGGGTGAGCGAGCCCGAGACCCAGCCGAAGAGCCGGGCGGCACTGGAGACGTGGGCCCGGCCCAGCGCGTCGTGCATCTGGATGTCCAGGTTGGGCCCGGTCTCCAGCTTGCGGAAGATCTTCATCAGCGCCACGTCACCCAGCAGAACATTGGTGTTGGACTGCTCACCGCCGAAGACTCGCGGCTCCAGCTCCGTGGTGAGGGCGGCGCCGTCCACCAGGGTCTGCTGCCAGGCGTGCGGCACCCGTGATCCCTCGAGCACGGCCGCCAGCACGCCACGCATCGCCTCGACGTCGCGGGGCGCATCGTGCGCGAAGCCCAGCTCCGGCTCCACGGCCGGTCCGATCAGGCAGTCCGCCAACGGCTCGGGCCGGTAGCTGACCAGCAGCTGGTAGTGCTCGTGGCTGCCGTCCGGGTAGCCGACCGTGGCGTACTCGGCGCGCACCCCGTAGGGGTGCTCGGCCGGGTCCACGATCCAGTCCGGCTGCTCCAGGCCCACCAGCTGGCCCTCACGCCCCTTGCCGGCGAACCAGCGGGCGCCCAGGACGTGGTCCTGCAGGGCCTCGACGGGATCGCGGGTGGTGGCCTCGTGCGGCGCGCTCACCGGGTACGCACGCTGAAGATGTGGGCGGGGCTGCCCGGGTGCAGGCTCACGAAGGCGCGCGAGCCCCAGGTCCAGCTCTGGCCGCTCAGCTCGTCGTGCACCTCGAAGACCGCTCCCGGATCCAGGCCCAGCTTGGACATGTCCAGGTAGATCTCGCTGGTGACCGCATTCCACGGCTCCAGGGAGCAGACCACGATGACGCGGTCCTCGCCCTCGGTCTTGCTGTAGACGATCACCTGCTCGTTGGGAGCGTGGTGGAAGTCGATCTTGCGCAGCTGCTGCAGGGCGGGGTGCTGGCGGCGGATCTCATTGAGCCGGCCGATCAGCATCGACAGGTTGGGCTGGGAGTTCCAGTCGCGGGGGCGGTACTCGTACTTCTCGGAGTTCAGGTACTCCTCGCCGCCGGCGCGGAAGACCTCGTGCTCGCACAGCTCGAAGCCGGAGTAGACGCCCCAGCTGGGCGACATGGTGGCCGCCAGGATGGCACGGATCGAGAAGGCGGTCGGATTGCCGGAGTGCAGGAAGGCCGGGTTGATGTCCGGCGTGCTCACGAAGAAGTTCGGGCGGTAGCAGTCGGCCGAGTCCCGGCTCAGCTCGTTGAGGTAGGCCTCGAGCTCCCACTTGGCATTGCGCCAGGTGAAGTAGGTGTAACTCTGGTGGAAGCCCACCTTGCCCAGGGCGTGCATCATCTCGGGGCGGGTGAAGGCCTCGGCCAGGAAGATCACCTCGGGGTTGGTCTGGTGGACCTGGTCCATGATCCAGGCCCAGAAGTCGACCGGCTTGGTGTGCGGGTTGTCCACCCGGAAGACGGTGACGCCGTGGCCGATCCAGAACCTCAGCAGCCGCAGGCACTCGCGGTAGATGCCCTCGCGGTCGTTGTCGAAGTTGATCGGGTAGATGTCCTGGTACTTCTTGGGCGGGTTCTCGGCGTAGGCGATGGTGCCGTCCAGGCGGGTGGTGAACCACTCCGGGTGCTCGGTGACCCAGGGGTGGTCCGGCGAGGCCTGCAGCGCGAAGTCCAGCGCGATCTCCAGCCCCAGGCTCTTGGCCTTGGCCACGAAGGCGTCGAAGTCCTCCAGGGTGCCCAGGTCAGGATGGACGGCGTCATGGCCGCCCTCGGCCGAGCCGATCGCCCAGGGCGAGCCCGGATCCTGCTCGGAGGGGGTCAGGGAGTTGTTGCGTCCCTTGCGGAAGGCCTTGCCGATGGGATGGATCGGGGGCAGGTAGACGATGTCGAAGCCCATCGCGGCCGCAGCCTCGAGCCGCTCGTGGGAGCTGTCGAAGGTGCCGGAGTGCCACTGCTGTCCGGCCTCGTCCCACCAGGCGCCCTGGCTGCGCGGGAAGAACTCGTACCAGCTGGAGAACAGCGCGCGACGGCGGTCCACGCGCAGCGGGTAGGGCTGGGTGGGGGAGACCAGCTCGCGTGGGCCGTGCTCCTCCATGGCACGGGCCAGCGAGCCGGACTGCGCCATCTCCAGCAGCTCGTTGGCGGGCAGCTCGGGCAGGAAGGCGGCGGCCTTGGCCTCCAGCAGGGCTGCGGTGGTCTCGTCGCCGGCCTCGCGGGCGTGCTCGGCGGCCTGGCGAGCCACATCGGCCAGCTCGAGGCAGACCAGCTCGCGGTCCACGTCGGCCTGCAGCTTGGCGACGGCGTTGTGGTGGACGGTGCCCCACACGTCCGACCAGCCCTCCACCTGCAGGGTCCAGTCGCCCTCGGCGTCGGCCTGCGCCCAGCCCTGCCAGATGTCCAGGCCCATCGGCTCCTGCTGGCTCATCGGGAAGCTGCGGCGGCGTCCATCCGGCGCGGTCAGCACGACGGTGGCGTTCACCGCGTCGTGGCCCTCACGGAAGACATTGGCACTCACCGGGAACCACTCGTCGACGACGGCCTTGGCCGGGTAGCGGCCGGCCTCCACGACGGGGGAGACATTGGTGACCGGGATCCGGCCGAAGCCGGGGACCGGGGTGACGGCATCCTGGGGCTGCTCGGCCCGCTTCGGGGCCGTGCGCGTGGGCTCGACGACGGAGGCGCCGCGGACGGGGTTCTGGTGGCTGCTCACCGTCCCACCCTAGCGAGCACGCCGGGGGTGCGCGAGGGTCCGTTCACCGATGGCGGAGCCCGTCGGCAAGGGCCTGTCCGATGTGCCTGCCAAGCATTGGCTGAGAATGTCTTTGAACGTGACAAGGGCTGTCGCGGCGAGCGCCCGCCGGTTGGTCACCGGCCGCCACGCGGAGCCCTGGATTCGTTACGCTCGTGTGTGTGACCACACAAGTTGACCAGACCACCCACCACGAGCCCTCTGACGAGTCGCCTCGCCTGGGCCGCCACATCGGCCCCCAGTGGGCACCCACCCACCCGGTGGCCAAGGCCCCGGTGGGCACCCCGCCGCCCACCGTCGACGGCTTCGTCAAGGAGTTCCTGCACGAGCTCAACTCCAACCAGGGCGTCTCGCTCAGCGACTCGAGCGTGAACGACCAGTACATGGCCCTGGCCTCCACGGTGCGCAACTACCTGATGGCCCGTTGGCTCGAGACCGAGCGCGGCAACCGGGAGAACCCGAGCAAGGGCGTCGCCTACCTCTCGGCCGAGTACCTGCTGGGACGCCAGCTGGGCAACAACCTGCTCTCCAGCGGCCTGATCGACATCGCCGAGGAGGCGCTCAAGCAGTGCGGCATCGACTTCGCGGTGCTGCGCTCCCAGGAGGTCGAGCCCGGCCTGGGCAACGGTGGCCTGGGCCGTCTGGCCGCCTGCTTCATCGACTCGCTGGCCACCATGAGCGTGCCCTGCATCGGCTACGGCATCCGCTACGAGTACGGCATCTTCCGCCAGACCTTCGTCGACGGTCGCCAGGTGGAGCAGCCGGACAGCTGGCTCGCCCTGGGCTGCCCCTGGGAGTTCGCCCACCCCGAGCACGGCGTGCAGGTGAACTTCGGTGGCCGCACCGAGAAGTCCACCGACGAGCAGGGCAAGGAGAAGACCACCTGGATCCCGGACTGGAATGTCATCGGCGTCCCCTACAACTACATGGTGCCGGGCTACCTGAACGGCCGGGTGAACACCCTGCGGTTGTGGAGCGCCCAGGCCACCAAGGCCTTCGACCTGCAGATCTTCAACTCCGGTGACTACGCCACCGCGGTGCGCGCGCAGACCTTCGCGGAGAACATCTCCAAGGTGCTCTACCCCGAGGACTCCACCCCGCAGGGCAAGGAGCTGCGCCTGCAGCAGCAGTACTTCTTCGTGGCCTGCTCGCTGCACGACTACATCCACCACGTGCTGCCCGAGGGCTTCGACCTGCACCAGCTGGACGAGCGGATCATCTTCCAGCTCAACGACACCCACCCCGTCATCGCGGTGCCCGAGCTGATGCGCATCCTGGTGGACGAGGAGGGCTTCGGCTTCGAGGAGGCCTGGGAGGTCACCCAGCGCTGCTTCGCCTACACCTGCCACACCCTGCTGCCCGAGGCGCTGGAGGTCTGGCCGGTGGAGATGCTCGGTCGCCTGCTGCCGCGCCACCTGGAACTGATCTACGCGATCAACGACCACTTCCTGGAGCAGGTGCGCGAGCGCTACGGCAACGACGAGATGCGCGTGCGTCGCATGTCCATCATCGCCGAGCACCCGGAGCGTTCCGTGCGGATGGCCTACCTGGCCACCATCGCCGGCTCGAAGGTCAACGGCGTCGCCGCCCTGCACAGCCAGCTGCTGCGCGACAAGGTGCTGCCGGACTTCAGCGAGTTCTGGCCGGAGAAGTTCACCAATGTCACCAATGGTGTGACCCCGCGTCGCTTCGTCCGTCTGGCGAACCGCTCGCTGTCCACCCTGATCTCCGACTCCATCGGCAAGGGCTGGGTGAACAACCTGGAGCGGCTGCGCGAACTCGAGCCCTACGCCGAGGACCCCGACTTCCGCAAGGCCTTCCGCGAGGTCAAGGCCGGCAACAAGCAGCGGTTGTCGAAGCTGCTGGCCGACCGCGACGAGATCGTGCTGCCCGAGGGCCACATGCTCGACGTGATGGTCAAGCGCCTGCACGAGTACAAGCGCCAGAGCCTCAAGCTGCTGCACCTGGTGACCCTCTACAACGAGATCATCGAGGGCCGCTTGGATCCCGACACGCTGCAGGGCCGCACCATGGTCTTCGGCGCCAAGGCCGCCCCCGGCTACAAGATGGCCAAGGACACCATCCACCTGATCAACAAGGTGGCCGAGGTGGTCAACGCCGACGAGCGCGTCAAGGGCAAGCTGTTCATCGCCTTCCCGGCGAACTACAACGTGACCCTGGCCGAGAAGCTGATCCCGGCGGCGGACCTGTCCGAGCAGATCTCGCTGGCCGGCATGGAGGCCTCCGGCACCGGCAACATGAAGTTCGCCCTGAACGGTGCGCTGACCATCGGCACCGACGACGGCGCGAACGTCGAGATCCGCGAGCACGTCGGCGACGAGCACTTCTTCCTGTTCGGGATGACCGAGCCGGAGGTGGCCGACCTGGGTGCCAAGGGCTACGACCCGGGCAGCTACTACGAGAGCGACCCGCGCCTGAAGGGGGCGATCGACCTGATCGCCTCCGGCGCCTTCTCCGGTGGCGACCGCCGCACCTTCGAGCCCATCGTGTCCAACCTGCTCACCCAGGACCGCTTCATGGCCCTGGCCGACTACGCCTCCTACATGGACGCGCAGGAGCGGGTGGAGGCCTACTATGCCGACGAGGACGCCTGGACCCGCAGTGCCATCCTGAACGTGGCCCGCAGCGGCTACTTCAGCTCGGACCGCTCGATGAAGGACTACATCCGCGAGATCTGGCACACCACCCCGGTGCTGTGACCGTCCGCTGAGACGCGACGAGGGCGGCTCCCCCTGGTGGGGGAGCCGCCCTCTCGTCGTTCCTGGGGCCGGTGCGGCGCCGTGCCGGCCACCGCGCCGGTTCAGAACTCCTGATCGGCCTGCGGCGTCTCCGGCTCGACGGGCTCGACCGGCTCGAAGTCGTCGACGACCGGGGTGGGACGCGAGGCGCTGACCTCACAGCGCAGCAGCGTGACGCTGCGACCGGGCAGGTCGAAGACCTGCATCGGTGCGATCGGCGACTCCGGCAGCTCGGAGCGGTGGGCCGTGGTGGCCACCACTTGGTAGCTGCGGGCCCAGGGCTCCCCGGGCAGGCGCACCTGCACCGCATTCGGGGCGCCGTTGTAGTAGGTGAGGAAGGCGGAGTCCTGGTCGGAGACGTACATGCCCAGGTGCAGGCGACCCTCGTCGTGCCACTGGTCGTCGCGCATCTCGCCGTCCCAGCCGTCCAGCCAGGCCAGGTCGTAGCGGCCCAGGCCGTGGCCGTCGGCGTCGAGGACCTCCTCGTGCTGGCGGTAGCGGTTGCTGCGCAGCACCGGGAAGTCACGACGGGCCTTCAGCAGGGTGCTGGTCAGCTCGGCGAGGTCGCCCCAGGTGTCCAGCGTGTCCCAGTGCACCCAGGACAGCGGCGAGTCCTGGCAGTAGGCGTTGTTGTTGCCTCCCTGCGTCCGGCCCATCTCGTCACCGGCGGTGATCATCGGCACACCGGTCGACAGGATCAGCGAGGCCATCATGTTCTTGACCTGGCGGTGGCGGAAGTCGTTGATGCCGACATCGACGGTCTCACCCTCCCAGCCGCAGTTCCAGGAGCGGTTGTCGTCGGCACCGTCGCGATTGCCCTCGCCATTGGCATCGTTGTGCTTGATGTCGTAGGTGACCAGGTCGCGCATGGTGAAGCCGTCGTGGGCGGTGATGAAGTTCACCGAGGCCTCGGCCGAACGCCCGTTGTGGAAGAAGATGTCGGGCGAGCCGGACAGCCGGGTGGCCAGCGCCGAGACGCCACGGGTGGCGCCGCGCCAGAAGTCGCGCATGTAGTTGCGGTACTGGTCGTTCCACTCGCTCCAGCCCTCGCCCCAGGAGCCCACCTGGTAGCCGTAGGGGCCCATGTCCCAGGGCTCGGCGATCATCTTGATGCCCTCGAAGGCCGGGTCGCTGGCGATCCGCTGCTTGAACAGGTGGTTCTGGTCCACGTGGTGGTTCTCGTCGCGGATCAGGGTGGTGGCCAGGTCGAAGCGGAAGCCGTCGACGCCCATCTCGGTGACCCAGTACTTCATCGAGTCGATGATCATGTTCAGCACGCCCGGGTGGGAGGTGTCCACCGAGTTGCCGCAGCCGGTCACGTCGTAGTCGTTGCGCAGGTCATTGGTGAGGCGGTAGTAGCCCTGGTGGTCCAGACCGCGGAAGCTCAGCGTCGGGCCCTCGTGGCCACCCTCGGCGGTGTGGTTGTAGACCACGTCGAGCAGCACCTCGATGTCTGCCTCGTGCAGCTTGGTGACCATCTCCTTGAACTCGGTCACCTGCTGGCCCAGCGTCCCGATCGAGGCGTAGGCGGCGTGCGGGGCGAAGAAGCCCAGGGTGTTGTAGCCCCAGTAGTTGCTCAGCCCGCGGCCCACGATGAAGGGCTCGGAGACGAAGTGGTGCACCGGCAGCAGCTGCACGGTGTTGATGCCCGTCTCGTGCAGGTAGTCGATCACCGCGTCGTAGGCCATGCCGGCATAGGTGCCGCGCATGTGCTCGGGAACCGAGGGGTGCAGGTTGGTGAAGCCCTTGAGGTGGGTCTCGTAGATGACGCACTCGTTGAGCGGGCGACGGCGCGCGATCGGCGCCGGCGGCGGCGTGTCCTTGACCACGACACTGAGCGGGACAGAGGCGAAGGAGTCGCGCGGGTCCGGCAGGTAGTTGGACTCGGCGGTGTGGTCCAGGATCGGGCCGGAGTAGTCGACGCCGCTGGTGATGGCGCGGGCATAGGGGTCGAGCAGCAGCTTGGCCGGGTTGAAGCGCATGCCGGCGTCGGGATTCCAGTCGCCGTGCACCCGGTAGCCGTAGCGCTGGCCGGCCTCGATGCCGGGCACATGGACGATCCACACGCCGTCGGGATTGCGGGCCATGTCGATGTTGTGCTGGCTGCGGTCCTCGGCCACGAGCGCCAGCTCGACGCGGTTGGCGCGCGGCGCCCACAGGGCGAAGCGGCAGCCGCCGTCGAGCAGCTGGGCGCCGAGGATCGAGGAGTCGATCGGCGCGTCGGTCTGTTGAGTCATGGGTTCCATGCCTTCTGCTGGGCAGGCGAGGAGCCAGCCCAGACTGATGTCGTGTGAGTGGACCGGCGCGGTACCGGACGGACGTCCGTCACCGCGCTACAGGTTCGGCGCCCGCAGCTGCGGACCGAGACATCTGTCCCGGTCCCGCCGGTCCGCGGGCGCGAAGACCCATATTGCCACTTCACCGCAACTCTACGGTCATCGCGGTCGCCCGCGGGGACCCCCCGCACAGGTGGCGCACAGTTGGCCGGCTGTCTCGCGCGACCCCTGGCGCGCTAGCGTCACGGGCATGGCTGACCTCGACCCCACCGGATCCGGGCGCACCTACCTGGACCACGCCGCCTCCGCCCCCCTGGTGCCCGCCGCCCTGGACGTGCTGGTCCGTACCTCAGCGGTGGCCGGCAACGCCTCCGCGCTGCACACCAGCGGACGCGCCGCGCGCGCCGTGCTGGAGGAGGCCCGTGAGCAGCTGGCGGCGGCCGTGGGGGCCCACCCCAGCGAGGTGGTCTTCACCAGCGGTGGCTCCGAGGCCGACTCCCTGGCGCTGTGGGCCGGGCTGCAACGTGCCGGCAGGGACCGGGTGCTGGTGGGCGCCACCGAGCACCCGGCGGTGGCCGGCGCGGTGGGGCGCTTCGACAGGGTCGAGCGGCTGCGCTGTGACCGCGACGGGCTGCTGGACCTCGAGGACGCGGCCCAGCGGGTCGACGAGGGCACCGCCCTGGTGAGCGTGATGCGGGTCAACAACGAGACCGGCACCGTCCAGCCCCTCGACGAGCTCTCCGAACTGACCCACCGCCGGGGCGCCTGGCTGCACACCGACGCCGTGCAGGCGCTGGGCCACGTGGAGCTGGACTTCGCCTCCTCGGGGGCCGACATGATGAGCCTGTCCGGGCACAAGGCGGGCGGACCGGTGGGGATCGGCTGCCTGCTCGCCCGACGTGAGGTCCAGCTGCGGCCCTACGGGCTGGGAGGCGGCCAGGAGCGGGAGGTGCGCTCCGGCACCCAGCCGGTCAGCCTGGCCGCCAGTTTCGCGGCCGCCGCCGAGCAGGCGGTGGCCGACCTGGTGAGCGAGCGCGAGCGGCTCACCGGGCTGCGCAACCACCTGGTGGAGCGGATCCGGGCCACCATCACCGGCAGCTGGGTCAACGGGGCCGAACAGGTGAGCCCCGCGATCTGCAATGTCACCTTCGCCGACACCCGCGCCGACGACGTGCTGATGCTGCTGGACCAGGCCGGGATCGACTGCTCCACCGGTTCGGCCTGCCGCGCCGGCGTGCACCAGCCCAGCGAGGTGCTGCTGGCGATGGGGCGCAGCGTGGAACAGGCCTCGGCCTCGATCCGCTTCAGCTTCGGCCCCGGCACCACGCTGGCCCAGGTGGACGCGCTGGCCCACCTGCTGCCCGACGTGGTCAGCCGAGCCCGGGCCGCACTGGCCGCCGGGTAGTCTGGCCCGTCGGGCGGCAGCACGCCGCCGGTCGGCGAGAGGGGAGCGGCATGAAGGTCCTGGTGGCCATGTCCGGTGGGGTGGACTCCGCCGTCGCCGCCGCACGCATGGTGCGCGCCGGCCACGAGGTGACCGGCGTCCACCTGGCGCTCAGCCGCAATCCGCAGAGCTTCCGCACCGGGGCCCGCGGCTGCTGCTCGCTGGAGGACAGCCACGACGCCCGTCGGGCTGCTGACCGGCTCGGCATCCCCTTCTACGTCTGGGACTTCGCCGAGCGCTTCGCCAGCGACGTGGTGGACGACTTCGTCGCCGAGTACGCCGCCGGACGCACGCCCAACCCCTGCCTGCGCTGCAACGAGAAGATCAAGTTCGCCGCCGTCCTGGAGCGCGGCCTGGCGCTGGGCTTCGACGCGGTCGCCACCGGCCACTACGCGCGGCTGGAGCGCGAGGGTGACCAGGTGGCGATGTACCGCGCGGCCGACCCGGCCAAGGACCAGTCCTACGTGCTCGGCGTGCTCGACCAGCAGCAGCTGCAGCACTCCCTCTTCCCGCTCTGCGACGCCCTGAAGAGCGAGATCCGCGCCGAGGCGCGCAACCTGGGCCTGGGCGTGGCCAAGAAGCCCGACAGCCACGACATCTGCTTCATCCCCGACGGCGACACCGCCGGCTGGCTGGCGCGCAGCCTGGGGGAGAGCCCCGGGGAGATCGTGGACAGCGAGGGCCAGGTGGTGGGCAGCCACACCGGCTTCCACCAGTTCACCATCGGCCAGCGGCGCGGCCTGCACCTCGGGGTGCCCGCCCCTGACGGGCGGCCCCGGTTCGTGCTCGACATCGAGCCGGTCACCAACACCGTCACGGTGGGCCCCCGCGAACTGCTGGCGGTGCGCAGCATCGAGGGCATCCGCCCCACGTGGACCCAGGGGCGGCCCGAGGGCAACTGGCGCGGCATGGCCCAGGTGCGCGCCCACGGCGAGGCGATGCCCGCCACGATCAGCGCCGACGAGCACCGGATGCAGGTGCTGCTCGACGAGCCCGCCACCGGGATCGCCCCCGGCCAGGCCGTGGTGGTCTACGACGGCGACCGCGTGGTGGGCAGCTCCACCATCGACGCCACCGGGAGGGACTGATGTACGCCACCGGCAACGGCTCGCTGCCCGGCAGCGACATGCCCGGCGCCCTGCGCCACGTGCTGGGCAGCTTCGAGCACGCCTGGCTGCCCGAGCTGCCCGCCCGCGGCATCGGCGCCGACATGGTGGGCCGCACCACGGCCCTGCTGGTGGGGCTGGGGGTGGACCTGCAGCCCCAGGGCTGGCGGCTCACCGATGCCAGCGGCGTGGACCACGGTCGGGCCCGCGGCCTGCTGCGGCGCGACCTCGACGAGCTGGAGGAGGCCGCGCAGGCCTTCAGCGGCACCATCACGCTCACCGCCGCCGGACCGTGGACCCTGGCCGCCTGCCTGGAACGGCCCCGCGGCGACAAGGTGCTGGCCGACCACGGCGCCCGGCGGGAGCTGGCCGACTCGCTGGCCCTGGGGCTGGCCGACCTGGTGGTCGAGATGGGCCGACGCCTGCCGGCCGCGGCCTTCACGGTGCAGCTCGACGAGCCGCTGCTGCCCGCGGTGCTCTCCGGGAGGGTACCCACCGCTTCCGGCTTCTCCCGGCTGCGTGCCGTGGACCGGCCGCTGGCCTCCGAGTTGCTGGGCCGGGTGACCGGCCGCCTGGAGTCACCGACACTGCACTGCTGCGCTCCCGGGCTCGACCTGGACCTGGTGGGCCGCAGCGGAGTGGCGGGCGTCGCCCTGGACGTGGACCAGCTGCGGGGAGCCGACCTGGACCAGGTCTCGGCCTGGATCGAGGACGGCCGCCAGCTGCGGCTGGGCCTGGTGCCCACCGCCCGCCCCGACGAGGTGCTGTCCGCAGACCGGGTGGTGGAGCGGGGCCTGGCGCTGCTGCGACCACTGGGGCTGGACCCGGCACTTCTGGTGGAGCAGGTCTCCATCTCCCCGGCCTGCGGGCTGGCGGGCTGGAGCACGGCCGCCGCCGCACGGCAGGACGAGTACCTGCTGCAGGCCGCGGACCTGCTGGCCGAGCAGCTGCAGCGCTAGTCTGGTCACCATGCGCGGCTTCTCCGACCTCGACCTGAACGGGTCCACGACCCCGGCCCGGGTCTGGCCCAAGGTGGGCGAGTGGGGCCCCGAGCGCGTCCCCACCACGCAGGCCAAGAAGCGGTTGCGGATCTGGATGGGCCTGGGCTTCGTCGCCGCGGTGGCTGCGGTGTGCGGGCTGGGCTGGTACTTCTACCGCATCCTCAACGGCTTGGCCTGAGCGACGCCGGCCTGGCGGTCACGGGGCCAGTGCTCAGGCCAGCGAGGCGATGTGGTGCAGCCGTCGCAGCTCGGAGTCCAGGAAGTCCGGCCCGCCCTGCCGGGCCACCACCAGGCAGCGGCTGCGCACCGGCACCACGGCCACCACGGTCTCGGGCCACAGCGGCAGCCAGCCGGCCGGCAGCACCACGGTGTGCAGGGTGTCCAGGCCGCCCAGCCAGTCACGGTCGCGGGGCATCTCGTCGGGGGCCTGGGCGCTGCCGTGCAGCAGCTGGCCGCTGTCGGCGTCCAGCATGGCGGCCCACTGGCTGCGGAAGACGACGGGGGCGCGCTCGGTGAGCACCTGGCTGCTGCGGGAGGGCTCCATGGACATCGCGTTCAGCAGTTCGATGTCGCCCTCGATGCCCCAGGAATCCGGATAGCGGGAGACCCAGAGCACCTGCACGCCGTCCAGGTCGTTGCACTCGCTGACCAGCAGGTCCACCAGGCTTCCCGGCGGCATGGTGAGCATGAAGTCGTCGACGACGAAGCCCTCGCCCTTCTCGACGATCTCGATGGCGCTGATGTCGGCGCCGGCCAGGCCCATGGCGGTGGCCACCGTCCCCAGGGAACCGGGACGGTCGGGCAGCTGGACACGGACGAGGAGCATGCGCCCAGTCTTGCGCGATCGTCCAGCCGCTCCGGGCACCGACCGCAGGATGGGCGTGGCGAGGTGCGGATGGACTTGTCAGCCCCGCCCCCTAGGATTGGCCAAGTGCTCGCGCACACCCATCCGACGCACCACCAGGAGAAGACATCGTGGCCCTGACGCCGCAAGATGTGGCCCGCCTCGCGGGCCTGGCCAGAATCGACCTGACCGACAAGGAGCTCACCCGGCTCGCCCCGCAGCTCGACGCGGTGCTCGACGCCGTGACCAGTGTCTCCCAGGTGGCCGGGGCCGAGATCGAGCCCACCTCGCACGCCCTGCCGCTGACCAATGTCTTCCGTGCCGACGAGGTGAAGCCGTCGATGAGCCCGGCCCAGGTGCTCTCCGGCGCCCCTGCCGCCGAGGACGGCCGCTTCCGCGTGCCCCGCATCCTGGACGAGGAGGCCTGATGCCCACCACCAGCCAGATCCTGGCCGCCCCCGCCGCCCAGCTGGGTGAGTGGATCGCCGCCGGTGAGACCACCTCGGTGGAGGTGACCACCGCCTTCCTGGACCAGATCGAGGCCGTCGACGGCCAGGTCCATGCCTTCCTGGCGCACGACCGCGAGGACGCGCTGGCCCAGGCCCGCGCCGTCGACGAGCGGCTCGCCGCCGGTGAGCGCCCCGGCCCGCTGGCCGGCGTCCCGGTGGCCGTGAAGGACCTGCTCTGCTACTCCCAGCTGCCCACCACGGCCGCCTCGAAGATCCTCGAGGGCTGGGTGCCGCCCTATGACGCCACCATCGTCACCCGGCTGCAGTCGGCCGGCCTGGTGGTGCTCGGCAAGACCAACCTGGACGAATTCGCGATGGGTTCCTCCGGCGAGAACTCCGCCTACGGCGCCACGGCCAACCCGTGGGCGCTGGACCGGATCCCCGGCGGCTCGGGCTCCGGCTCGGCCGCGGCGCTGGCCGCCTGGCAGGCCCCGCTGGCGATCGGCACCGACACCGGTGGCTCGATCCGCCAGCCCGCCGCGCTGACCGGCACGGTGGGCGTCAAGCCCACCTATGGCGGCACCTCGCGCTACGGCGTGATCGCGATGGCCTCCAGCCTGGACCAGCCCGGCCCCTGCGCCCGCAACGTGCTCGACACCGCCCTGCTGCACGAGGTGATCGCCGGGCACGACCCGATGGACTCCACCAGCATCGACGCCCCGGCCCCGGCCGTGGTCCAGGCCGCCCGCTCCGGTGATGTCACCGGCCTGCGGGTCGGCGTGGTGCGCGAACTGGGCGGCGAGGGCTATTCCGAGGCCGTCGAGCAGGCCTTCCGCGAGGCCGTCGCCGCACTGGACGAGGCCGGCGCCGAGGTGGTGGAGGTGAGCTGCCCCAACTTCGAGTACGCGCTGGGCGCCTACTACCTGATCATGCCCGCCGAGGTGAGTAGCAACCTGGCCCGCTACGACGCCATGCGCTACGGCCTGCGCACCGGCGACGACGGCAGCCGCTCCACCGAGGAGGTGATGCGCGCCTCGCGCGGCGCCGGCTTCGGCGACGAGGTGAAGCGCCGCATCATCATCGGCACCTACGCCCTGTCCAGCGGCTACTACGACGCCTACTACGGCTCGGCCCAGAAGGTCCGCACCCTGATCAGCCAGGACTTCGCGGCCGCCTTCGAGCAGTGCGACGTGCTGCTCAGCCCCACCGTGCCCACCACCGCGTGGAAGCTGGGGGAGCGGCTGGACGACCCGCTGGCCATGTACAAGGCGGACCTGTGCACCATCCCGTCGAACCTGGCCGGCAATGCCTCTGCCTCCTTCCCCTGGGGGCTGGACGAGGCCGGCCTGCCGGTGGGCGTGCAGGTGATGGCACCCCCGATGGCCGACGACCGGCTCTACCGCGTCGGAGCGGCGCTGGAGAAGGCCCGCGGCGGCGAGCTGATGGCCCAGGCGCCCGCGCTGGCCGGCAGCCTGAAGACCGAGCAGAAGGACGAGGTGGCCAAGTGAGCGGATACTTCGACGGCGAGCTGATGGACTACGACGAGGTCATCGAGCGCTTCGACCCGGTGCTCGGCCTGGAGGTCCACGTCGAGCTGAACACCGCCTCCAAGATGTGGTGCGGCTGCTCCACCGACTTCGGCGGGGAGCCCAACACCCGGGTCTGCCCGGTCTGCCTGGGCCTGCCCGGATCGCTCCCGGTGGTCAATGCCACCGCGGTGGAGTCGGCCATCCGGATCGGCCTGTCGCTCAACTGCCAGGTGGCCGAGTGGAGCCGCTTCAGCCGCAAGAACTACTTCTACCCGGACATGCCGAAGGACTACCAGATCAGCCAGTACGACGAGCCGATCTGCTTCGACGGGCACGTCGACGTCGAGGTGGAGGGCCAGAACTTCCGCGTCGAGGTGGAGCGCGTCCACATGGAGGAGGACACCGGCAAGAGCCTGCACGTGGGTGGCTCCACCGGCCGGATCCAGGGCGCCGAGTACACCCTGATGGACTACAACCGTGCCGGCGTGCCGCTGATGGAGATCGTCACGAAGCCGATCACCGGGTGCGGCGAGTACGCCCCACAGGTGGGGCGCGCCTACATGGCCTACCTGCGCGACATGATGAAGGCGCTCGGCGTCTCCGAGGCCCGCATGGAGCAGGGCAACATGCGCTGCGATGCGAATGTCTCGCTGATGCCCAAGGGCTCGACCACCTTCGGCACCCGCACCGAGACCAAGAACGTCAACTCGCTGCGCTCGGTGGAGGGTGCCCTGCGCTTCGAGATGACCCGCCAGGCCGCGATCCTGGCCGGGGGCGGCAGCATCAAGCAGGAGACCCGGATGTGGCAGGAGGACGGCGGCTACACCACGCCGGGCCGATCCAAGGAGGAGGCGGAGGACTACCGCTACTTCCCCGAGCCCGACCTGGTGCCGGTGGCCCCCTCGCGTGAGTGGGTGGAGCAGCTGCGTGCCACCCTGCCCGAGCCGCCCGCCGAGAAGCGCAAGCGCCTGGTGGCCGAGTGGGGCTTCAGCGAGCGCGAGATGGGCGATGCCGAGGCCGTCGGTGCCGTGGCCCTGATCGAGCAGACGGTGGCCGCCGGAGCCGGCCCGCAGAGCGCCCGCAAGTGGTGGCTGGGCGAGCTGGCCCGTCGCGCCAACGAGGCCGGTGTGGAGCTGGATGCCGTGGGCATGAGCCCCGCCCAGGTGGCGGAGCTGCAGCAGCTGGTGGAGGCCGGCACCATCAACGACAAGCTGGCCCGCCAGGTGATCGACGGCGTGCTGGCCGGCGAGGGTGAGCCGGCCGCCATCGTCGAGGCCCGCGGCCTGGCCGTGGTCAGCGACGAGGGCGCCCTGTCCGAGGCGGTCGACGCCGCGATCGCCGCGAATCCCGATGTCGCCGAGAAGGTGCGCTCCGGCAAGGTGCAGGCCGCCGGTGCGCTGATCGGCCAGGTGATGAAGGCCATGAAGGGCCAGGCCGACGCCGCGCGGGTGCGCGAGCTGGTGCTGGAGAAGCTCTCCTGAGCTGGACCGCATGACGGGGCGGTGGGCTGGTGCCCACCGCCCCGCTGTCGTCCCTGCCGCCGACCACCAGTGACCGGTCGTCGGCGCTGACCGTCCGGCCCCGGGCCCGGTTCGAGCCCGGGGGAGCGGAGGTGGTTGGATGTGCGTGGCCCTCGCGGGCCAAGAGTTCTCCAACCTCTGCAAAAGGAACCTCCACGTGAGCACCACCACCCTCGACGCCGGGCTGCGGCCCGAGGACGAGAAACTTCCCGTCGCCACCGCCTTCCTGTACGGCTTCCAGCACATCCTGAGCATGTACGGCGGCGTCATCGCCATCCCGCTGATCATCGGCACCGCGGCCAAGCTGCCCCCCGCCGAGGTGGGCATGCTGGTGGCCTCCGCCCTGTTCGTCTCGGGCCTGGCCACCCTGCTGCAGTCGCTGGGCCTGCCCGGCCTGGGCTCCAAGCTGCCGCTGGTCAACGGCACCACCTTCGGCGCCGTCTCCACCATGCTGGCGATCATCGCCTCCGGCGGCGGGCTGCCGGTGATCTACGGCTCGGTGATCGTGGCCGGCGTGATCGGCTTCCTGCTGGCCCCGCTCTTCAGCCGGATCCAGCGCTTCTTCCCGCCGGTGGTCACCGGAACCATCATCACCGCCATGGGCATCTCGCTGCTGCCGGTGGCGGCCGGCTGGATCACCAACCAGGACCCGGGCGGCGCCTCGCTCACCAACCTGCTGCTGGCCGGCTTCACGCTGGCCGTGGTGCTGGTCTGCACACGGATCCGCCAGCTGGCCCGCGTCGCCATCCTGGTGGGCATCGTGGTGGGCACCGTCGTCGCCGCCCTCTTCAGCCAGGCCGACTTCAGCCAGGTGGGCCAGGGCTCGGTCTTCGCCTTCCCCAGGCCCTTCCACTTCGGCGCGCCACGCTTCGAGCTGGGCGCCATCATCTCCATGACCATCGTGATCGTCGTGACCCTGATGGAGATCATGGCCGACCTGTTCGCCGTCGCGAAGGTGGTCGGCACCCGCGTCGACGAGAAGCGGATCGCCAACGGCCTGCGTGCCGACATGCTGGCCACCATCCTGGCGCCGCTGTTCAACTCCTTCCCGCCCACCGCCTTCGCGCAGAACGTCGGTCTGGTGGCCGTCACCAAGGTGAAGTCGCGCTACACCGTGGCGGCGGGCGCCGTGCTGCTCCTGCTGCTGGGCATGTTCCCGCTGCTGGGTCGCGTGGTGGCCTGCGTCCCCTCGGCCGTGCTGGGTGGTGCGGGTGTGGTGCTCTTCGGCTCGGTGGCCGCCGCCGGCGTGCAGACCCTGCAGCAGGCCGACTTCGAGCGGGGCAACAACATCTTCGTGGTGGCCACCTCGCTGGCCCTGGTGATGTTTCCGATCGCGGTGCCCGCCTTCTACGCGCAACTGCCCACCTGGCTGGGCATGATCCTGGGCTCGGGCATCTCCGCGGCCGCGCTCAGCGCCGTCGTGCTCAACCTGTTGCTCAACGGTCGCCACGCCACGCGCGGTGCCCTGGGCGACGAGATGGAGGCCGTGCCGGCACCGGAGCCCTTCGAGGGCTGAGGCAGACGTGGAAGGGCCCGTGCGCAGCAGCGCACGGGCCCTTCGCCGTCCCCTCAGCCGCAGCGGGGCAGCAGGTGACGGTAGGCGTGGCGGATGTGGTGCTCCACCAGGTCGGCGGCGGCCTGTTCGTCGCCGGCCAGCACCGCCTCGAGCACCGCACCGTGCTGCTCCGCCAGCCCCTGCTCGAAGTCGGTCCAGTCTCCCAGCGCCTGCTCGGCGCGCTGGATGGGGGAATGCACCGCCCGTCGGATCGCCACGGCCAGGTCACTGAGCAGGATGTTGTCCCCGGCGCGGGCGATGGCCATGTGGAAGTAGGTGTCGAGCCGGTTGGACTGCCCCGGGGCGACGGCCTGCTCCATCGAGGCCTGCAGGGCCCGTGCCTGTTCCAACGACTCGAGGTGGCGGTGCCGCACCGCCGAGGCGGCGGCCGCCCGTTCCAGGGCCATCTCGAAGCCGCCGCTGGGGGAAGGCTTGCGCTCGGCAGGCACCGGCCACCTCGTCTCTGGTCGGGAGCCGTTCACTTGGTCGGACCAAAGTTGACGAACTGCATCGAAAAGTTTCCCACGGTCCTTGACCCGAGTGTGGTCCGTCCTTAGGGTGCCATTGGAAGGACCAATGGCGACGACGTGGTCGCCGCGGCTTTCTCCTCCAGCACCAGACCCCGGACAACGGAGTTCAGATGATCCTTCTTGACGTCTTCACCCCCGACAGCAACCCACTGGGGCGGCAGTGGCTGTCGGCCCTGGCAGCCATGCTGCCGATCCTCACCATGCTCATCACCCTGGGTGCGCTGCGCTGGAAGGCCCACCATGCCGGCATGCTCAGCTGGGCCGTCGCCCTGCTGGTGGCCGTCACCGCCTTCGGCATGCCCATCCCGCTCGCTCTGGCCAGCAGCGTGCAGGGCTTCGTCTACGGCCTGTTCCCGATCGTGTGGATCCTGCTGGCCGCCATCTGGATGTACCAGGTGACGGTGATCAGCGGTCGCTTCGACGACCTGCGCCGCACCTTCTTCCTGATCAGCGACGACCCTCGCGTGCTGGGCATCCTGATCGCCTTCTGCTTCGGCGGCCTGCTGGAGGCACTGGCCGGCTTCGGTGCCCCGGTCGCCATCGCCGCCGCCATGCTGATCGCGGTGGGCTTCGGCAAGCTGCGCGCCGCCGTCACCGCGCTGGTGGCCAACACCGTCCCGGTGGCCTTCGGCGCGGTCGGCCTGCCGGTGCTGATGGCCGCCCGCACCTCCAACCTGGACGTCTCGGTGGTGGCCAATGTCACGGCTCGGATCTGCGCCCTGCTCTGCCTGGTGGTGCCCTTCCTGCTGCTGGGCATCATGGACGGCCGCAAGGGCATCAAGGAGTGCTGGCCCTTCGGCCTGTTCGTGGGCGTCGTCTTCGGCCTCACCAAGTGGATCGTGGCCGGCACCGCCGTCTACAACCTCACCGAGGTCTTCGCGGCCGTGGTGAGCGTGGCGCTGGCCATGGTCTTCCTCAAGTTCTGGCAGCCCAAGGGCGGCCAGGAGGCGGCCCAGCGGGTGGGGATCCCGATGGATCCCAGCGTGGAGACCGAGCCGGCCATCGCGCAGCAGACCGACACCGCCGGGCTCGACGGGCGCCGCATCCTGATGGCGCTGGTGCCCTACCTGCTGGTGATCGCGGTCTTCGCCGTGGCCGCGCTGCCCGCGGTCAAGAAGCTGCTGGCCGCCGGCGACGTGAAGTTGGCCTGGCCGCTGCTGCAGGGCCTGACCACCGCCTCCGGCACCCCGGCCGCGCACCGCACCTACACCCTGGCGCTGTTCAGCCAGCCCGGCTTCCTGCTGGCCCTGGTGGCGCTGCTGGTCGGGCTGGTCTACCGGGTGCCGATCGGCGAGGTCTTCGCCGAGCTGTGGCGCAATGCCCAGAAGATGAAGCTCTCCGCGCTGACCATCGGCATGGTGGTGGCCCTGGCCTACGTGATGGGCGATTCCGGCCAGACCCTGGCCCTGGGCCTCTTCTTGGCCGGTGCCGGCGCCGTCTACCCCTTCGTCGCCCCCGTGCTGGGCTGGATCGGCACCTATGTCACCGGCTCCGACACCTCGGCCAACATCCTGTTCAGCAACCTGCAGTCCGGCGTCGGTCAGCAGATCGGCGTGGGCTCGCACCTGGGCGTCGAGCCGATGCGCGGGCTGCTGGTGGGCTCTGGTGCCTCCGGTGGCGTGGTGGGCAAGATGATCTCGCCGCAGTCGCTGACCATCGCCGCCACCGCCATCGGCCTGGCGGGCGGGGAGTCGGTGATCCTGCGCAAGGTCTTCACCTACTCCATCGTGCTGCTGGCGCTGATGTGCCTGATCGTGGGCCTGATGTCCACCCCCGTGCTGTCCTGGATCCTGCCGTGATCCCCACCTGCCGCACCAGAGCGACCCAACCACCCATCGGAGGAAGAAGATGACCATCATCGACACCTCGGCGCAGCCAGCTGCGACGGGCCTGCCGGGACAGGGCAAGACCGTCGCCCTGTTCATCACCTGCATCAACGACGTCATGTTCCCGGACACCGGCCGCGCGACCGTGAAGCTGCTGGAGCGGCTCGGCTGCCGCGTCGAGTTCCCGCGCGAGCAGACCTGCTGCGGCCAGATCACCACCAACACCGGTTACTTCGACGAGTCGGTGGGCATGGTGCGGGCCTACAACCGGGCCTTCGGCGACTACGACTACGTGGTCTCGCCCTCGGGCTCGTGCACCGCGGCGGTGCGCCACCAGCACACCATGCTGGCCCGCCATGCCGGGGACAAGGGTCTGGAGCGCCAGGCCGAGCACACCAGCCAGACCGTCTTCGACATCCCCGAATTCCTGGTGGACGTGCTGGGGGTCACCGACGTGGGTGCCTACTTCCCGCACACCGTCACCTACCACCCGTCCTGCCACGGCAAGCGGCTGCTGGGCCTGGGCGACAAACCCTACGAGCTGCTGCGCCAGGTGCGCGGCATGACCCTGGTGGACCTTCCGGATGCCGACCAGTGCTGTGGCTTCGGTGGCACCTTCAGCATCAAGAACTCCGACGTCAGTGCCGCGATGGCCGCCGACAAGGCGCGCCACGTGCGCGAGACCGGCGCCGAGTTCGTCGTCGCGGGGGACAACTCCTGCCTGCTGAACATCGGCGGTGTGCTGAGCCGCCAGAACTCCGGGGTCCGGCCGATCCACCTGGCCGAGATCCTGGCCAACACCGAGGAGGACTGACCATGACCGCCGAGAACATCACCAGCCCGGCCGGCACCCTCACCCCCGACATGGACCAGCTGGCCACAACCAGCCGCGGCCCGGTGCGGGTGGTGGAGGGCAATGGTGGGGTGGCCCGTCTCACCCCCGCCCCCAACCATCCGGGCACCTACCTGGGGATGCCGAAGTTCCCCAAGGCCGCCAAGCAGGAGCTGGAGCTGGGGGTGCAGCGCAAGAACATGCGCAATGCCACCACCACCATCCGCAACAAGCGAGCCCTGCGCGTCTCCGAGAGTCCCGACTGGGAGGACCTGCGTGAGGCAGCCGCGGCCGTGAAGAACCGCGTCGGGCGCCACCTGGACCACTACCTGCTGCAGGCCGAGGAGAACCTGACCCGCAACGGCGTGCACGTGCACTGGGCCCGTGATGCGGCCGAGGCCAACCGGATCGTCGCCGAGATCGCCAAGGCCAAGGGCGTCGACGAGGTGGTCAAGATCAAGTCGATCACCAGCCAGGAGACCGACCTCAACGAGTACCTGGAGGAGCAGGGGATCGCGGCCTGGGAGACCGACCTGGCCGAGCTGATCGTGCAGCTGGGCCACGACCGTCCCAGTCACATCGTGGTGCCGGCGATCCACCGCAACCGGGCGGAGGTGCGCGAGATCTTCAAGCGCGAGATGGGCCGCTACGGCCGTCCCGCTCCCGAGGACATCACCTCCAACCCGCCCGAGCTGGCCGACGCCGCCCGGATGCACCTGCGCGAGAAGTTCCTGCGGGCCGAGATGGCGGTCAGCGGCGGCAACTTCATCATCGCCGAGACCGGCTCCATGGTGATCGTCGAGTCCGAGGGCAATGGCCGGATGTGCCTCACCCTGCCCAAGACCCTGGTCAGCATCGTGGGCATCGAGAAGGTGCTGCCCAGCTTCGAGGACCTCGAGGTCTTCCTCAAGCTGCTGCCGCGCTCGGCCACCGGCGAGCGGATGAACCCCTACAACTCCATCTGGAGCGGCGTCACCGAGGGCGACGGCCCGCAGGAGCAGCACGTGGTGCTGCTCGACAACGGCCGCACCGACGTGCTCGCCGACCAGGTGGGCCGCGAGGTGCTGCGCTGCATCCGCTGCGCCTCCTGCCTCAACATCTGCCCGGTCTACGAGCGCACCGGCGGCCACGCCTACGGCTCGGTCTACCCGGGTCCGATCGGGGCGGCGCTGAACCCGCAGCTGCGCGGCGTGGAGCACGACGTGGACCGCGGCCTGCCCTATGCCTGCTCGCTGTGCGGCGCCTGCAACGACGTCTGCCCGGTGAAGATCCCCTTCACCGACATCCTGGTGCACCTGCGCCACAAGGTGGTCGAGGCCGAGAAGGCCGACCGGGTGCCGCGCGACGTCGAGGTGGGCACCGAGATGGCGCTGATGAAGACCGCCGCCTGGGTGATGGGCGACGCCAAGCACTTCGAGACGGTGCAGAGGGGCTCCTCGCTGGCCGGCCGCGCGCTGCGCGGGCGCACCCTGGGCCCGATCCCGGCGCCGGTGGCGGACCGCTGGCTGCGCTACCGCGACGTCGACGAGGTGCCCAAGCAGAGCTTCCGCCAGTGGTGGGGCAAGAACCGGAAGGACGGCAAGTGATGACCACGATCAGCACCGACGCGCAGGCGCGCGAGCAGATCCTGGCGCGCATCCGCGAGGCCACCAGCGATGTCACCGAGAAGGACCCGGAGCGCGACGTGCCGGTGGACTTCACCTACGGCACCGGCATCGAGATGGACGACGTGGTGGGCACCTTCGTGGAGAAGGTGATCGACTACAAGGCCGCCGTGGTGCGGGTGGAGCGCGCCGGCCTGGCCGCCGCCGTGGCCGAGGGCCTGCGCGCCACCGGTGCCACCGGCTCCGTGGTGGTGCCGCCGGGACTGGACCAGGCCTGGGTGGATGCCGCGGCGGGGCTGGGCCTCGAGGTGCGCGTCGACGAGCCGGCGCTGTCCAACGACCAGCTCAACCAGACCGATGCCGTGGTGACGGCAGCGGCCAGCGCGATCGCCGACACCGGCACCATCGTGCTCACCCATGGCCCCGACCAGGGCCGTCGCGCCATCAGCCTGGTGCCCGACCGCCACGTCTGCGTGGTGCTGGCCAGCCAGGTGGTCTCCGACGTGCCCGAGTCCATCGCGGCGGTGAAGCCGGCGGTGGTGCAGGGCAGTCCGGTGACGATGATCTCGGGTGGTTCGGCCACCAGCGACATCGAGCTGTCCCGCGTCGACGGGGTCCACGGGCCCCGCAAGCTGCACGTGATCGTCGTCGACGACGCGTGACCAGTGGGGGAGTCGAAGGGCTGCTCAGACCCCGAGCCGGGTCTCGAGCAGCCTCTCGACATCACCCTCGGCCCCCTCGAATGCCAGCCGGGCATGCCGGCCGCGTCCGAAGGCCAGCAGCAGCAGCTCACCGGGCGTGCCCGTCACGGTGACGGTCGGCTCGCCGGGCTTGAGGACCAGCGGCTCGAGGCCCTCGACCAGGTGGCCGTCGGCATCGCTGCGTCGGGCGACGACGCTGCTCTCGCAGCGTCGGAACATGGCCCGCCCCATGGTGGACAGCCGCTTCCACAGGGCGTCCTCGATCGCGGGGTCCAGCCGTCGGGGCTCCACCTCGCCGGCCTGGGCGCGGCGCACGTCCTCGTGGTGCACGAAGTACTCGGCCAGGTTGGCGGCCTCGTCCATGCCGGGCAGCGAGAAGACCGAGAGCCGACCCGGCCCGCGTCGCACCTTGTCCACCAGCTCGCTGTGACTGAACTTGGTGGTGGCCTGGCTCATCCGGCGCTCGGTGAGCCCGGCCAGCGGCTTGATCACGATGCCGGGGGTGGCCAGCGGATCGGTCTCACGCAACCACAGGTGGGCGGCCAGGTCCTGGGCCTCCCATCCCTCGCACAGAGTGGGAGCCTCGGCCCCCACCTCGTCCAGCAGGTCGCACAGCGCCAGGCGCTCGGTATGGGCAAGGTTCACGTCCCGATCCTACGGCGGCACACAACTGTCGGTTCCGATGGCTAGCCTGCGACCATGAGCCTGTTGAAGCAGCTGCCGATCCGTGAGGTGCTGGCCGAGGACCTGCCGCGCCCTGACGAGTGGCCCTTCACACTGGCTCCGGTGCGCCAGCTGCTCGACGAGGGCCTCGGGCTGGGGGAGCTGACCGTGCTGGTGGGCGCGAACGGGGCGGGCAAGTCCACCTTGGTGGAGTCCATCGCGCTGGCCTATGGGCTGAGCCCGGAGGGAGGCAGCGTGGGGGCGCGCAACAGCACCCGCGCCACTGAGTCCGAGCTGTGGCAGCACCTGCGCCTGGTGCGCGGGGCCGGCGCCTCCAAGCAGGGCTACTTCTTGCGCGCCGAGACCCTGCACGGCCTGATGACCTACCTGGAGGACAGCCCGCCGCTGTGCGGGGAGGGCTCCTTCCACATGCAGTCCCACGGCCAGGCCTTCGCGGACCTGCTGGCCCAGCGCAGCGTGCGGCTCTACAGCCGGGGCGGCCTGCTGGTGCTCGACGAGCCGGAGGCGGGCCTCAGCTTCGCCTCCCAGATCGACCTGGTGCACCGGCTGCGCGACATGGTCGCCTCCGGCATCCAGGTGCTGCTGGCCACCCACTCACCGGTCATCGCGGCCATCCCCGGAGCCCGCATCCTGCAGGTGGACGCGCAGGGGTTCGCGCCGGTGCAGTGGGCAGAACTGGAGCAGGTCGAGCTGCACCGCCGCTTCCTGCACGACCCGTCGCGCTTCCTGTCCTGAGGCCCAGGCGGCGCTCCCGGTCAGCTGCCGAGCGCTGCCCGGCGCCAGAGCTCCTGGTGACGGCGGATGAAGGCGGCGCTCTGCTGCCAGGTCTCGCCGTGCCCCTCGACGTACATGCTGGCCCACGGCTCCCAGCCGGTGCGGTGGGCCTCGCGCAGGTGGTGCCACATCGCCTCGGCGCGGGCGGCCATCGCCTCGGGCAGGGCGGCGCGCATCGCCTCGTCGGCGTCGTAGCCGTCCAGCAGGGCGGCGAGCCGTCGGGCGCTCGCGGCAGGGTCCGCGTCGGCGAAGAGGTGGGCGAAGGCGATGGCGGCATAGGCCAGGTCCCACAGCCGGTTGCTGGGGCCCGCACCGTCCCAGTCGATGAAGACCAGCCGGTCGCCGTCGACCACCAGGTTCCAGGTGGCCAGGTCGTTGTGGCAGAGCAGGTCAGGGTGCGGCGCCGGCAGCAGCACCGGCCAGTCCTGGGGGACGGGTAGGTCGGCGCAGGCGTCGTGGATGCTGCGCACCAGGGCTCCGACGCGGTGCACGGTGTGCTCGTCGAGCGGCGCCAGGTCGATGGCCATGGTGCCCGGGACGTGGTCCAGCACCATGCGTCCCTGCTCGTCGCGGCCATGGAAGCGGGGCACGTCGATCCCGGCGGAGCGCACGTGCTCCAGCAGGGCCATGGCGCGCCCGGAGGTCTCCAGCCAGGGCTTGCGGACGGTCTGGCCGATCCGCACCACCTGGTCGGTGGCATTGCCGCCGGCCAGGACCTCTTCGGAATGCTGCTCGACGTCGTCCATGGGCTCAGCCTGCCAGCTGGTCGCGCCACCACAGGGCGGGGGTGGTCGTGGTGATGGCCACCAGTCCGGCGCGCTGCAGGATCGGGCGGGAGTACTCGGTGCAGTCGGACTGGAGCAGCCGGTGGCCACGGGCCTGGGCCGAGCGGGCCCGGGCGGCGGTCAGGGCGCGGTAGAGGCCGCGTCCCCGGTGCTCGGGGTGGCAGGCGCCGCCCCAGAGGCCGGCGAAGTCCGTTCCCGGTACCGGGTCGACCCGTCCGGAGCAGACCACCTGGCCGGTCGGGTCGCGGACGAACCACATCTCGAAGGAGTCGGGGTCGGTGCGCATCCGGGCGACGAGCTGGTCGGCCAGCCGGATGCTCTCCTCGGGGCCGTCGCCGAAGACCTGCCCGGCCAGCTCCTCCGCCTCCCGCAGCTCAGACTCGTCGTGGGCGCGGTGCAGGCTGTAGCCGGCGGGCAGCGGGTCCGCGGCGGCGATCACCTGGGCCACCTCGCCGACCATGACCGTCTCGCTCTCCTGCAGAGCGAAGCCGTGGGAGCCGAGCAGATCCACCAGGCCCGGCAGCTGGTCGTGGTCGCGCAGCTTCCACTCCACGCGGGTGACCCTCGGGTCCCGCTCGTAGTGCTGCTTCGCCTCGGCGACCAGCCAGGCCAGGTCCGTGTCCGGGTCGAGCGGTTCGTAGCTGATGAAGCCGCGCCCACGGGCCGGGAAGGTGGCCGCCCACAGCGGTCCGATGCGGACCAGCTCGGAGGCGTCGGCCACCTCGGCCAGGCCGCGCAGCTGCTGGTCGTAGAGGTTCAGGAGTTCTCGCACCGGCCACAGGCTCGCAGTGGTCGACCCGCAGCGCAACCGAATTCACGGCCGGAGCTTGACGATCGAGGAGAGCATCCCCCCGTGGTCGTGGTCGGGGAGCCGCGGCGCGATCGGCCACAATGGGCACCATGCTCCTTGATGTTGAGATCGCGGACCGCCTCAAGCGCACGGACGACGGCCTGGTGCCCTGCGTCGTGGTCGACGCCACCTCGGGCGCCGTGCTGATGATGGCCTGGATGGACGACGAGGCGCTGCACCGCACCCTCACCACCCGCAAGGCCACCTACTGGTCGCGCTCCCGCAACGAGTACTGGGTCAAGGGCGAGACCTCGGGCCACACCCAGCACGTGCGCGAGGTCCGGCTCGACTGCGACGGCGACACCCTGCTGATGCGGGTGGACCAGACCGGCGGCGCCTGCCACACCGGGGACGCCACCTGCTTCGACGCAGACCTGCTGCTGGCCGACGCCGAGGCGAGCGACCGGGTCGAGGAGGTTCGCGCATGAGCATCACCCCCGACCTCGAGGGCTTCCGCGCCCAGGCCGCGGCGGGCCGTCGCGTGATCAGCGTCCACACCCGTCTTCTGGCCGACGACCTCACCCCGGTGGCGCTCTACGCCCAGCTGTGCGGCGACCGCGAACTCACCTACCTGTTCGAGTCCGCCGATGCGGGCGTCTGGAGCCGGTGGAGCTTCGTCGGCGTCAACGCCGCCGCCACCCTCACCGAGGCCGACGGCCAGGCCCGATGGCTGGGCCGCGAGCTGGCCGGCCTGTCCACCGACACCGACCCGCTGACCGCGCTGCGCGAGACGCTGCGGGTGCTGCACACCGAGCGCGATCCCGAGCTGCCGCCCTTCACCTCCGGCATGGTCGGCTACCTGGGCTATGACATCGTGCGCCGCCTGGAGAAGCTGCCGGACAGCTGCGTCGACGACCTGCAGGTGCCCGAGCTGGTGATGATGCTGGCCAGCGACCTGGCCGTCGTCGACCACCACCTGGGCGAGGTCTGGTTGGTGGCCAATGCCATCAACTTCGACGACAGCCCCCAGGGCCTCGAGGAGGCCTGGGCCGATGCCACCGCCCGGGTGCAGGCCATGGTGGACCAGCTCTCCCGGCCCCGGCCCAGCCTGCTGGCCGTCGAGGGCGAGCCCGCCACCACCGAGCTGGTGCGCCAGCGCTCCGACGAGGACTACTGCGCCGTGGTGGAGCAGGCCAAGGAGGAGATCCGCGCCGGCGAGGCCTTCCAGGTGGTGCCCAGCCAGCGCTTCAGCCTGCCCACCACCGCCGAGCCGCTGGCCATCTACCGCGAACTGCGCCACACCAATCCCAGCCCCTACCTCTACCTGCTGCGGCTGCCCGGCTTCAGCGTGATCGGCTCCAGCCCGGAGGCGCTGGTCACCGTCACCGACGGCCAGGCCACCACGCACCCGATCGCGGGCACCCGGCCGCGCGGCGCCACCTCGGCCGAGGACCGGCAGTTCGAGGCCGACCTGCTGGCCGACGAGAAGGAGCGCGCCGAGCACCTGATGCTGGTGGACCTGGGCCGCAACGACCTGGGACGGGTCTGCCGGCCCGGCAGCATCGCGGTCACCGAGTTCATGCAGGTGCGCCGCTACAGCCACGTCATGCACCTGGAGGCCGCCGTCTCCGGCGAGGTGGCCGAGGGCCGCAGCGGCCTGGACGTGACGCTGGCCTGCTTCCCGGCGGGCACCCTCTCGGGCGCCCCGAAGGTGCGTGCCATGCAGATCATCGACGAGCTCGAGGTGAGCCGTCGCGGCGTCTACGGGGGAGTGGTGGGCTACTTCGACTTCGCCGGCAATGCCGACACCGCCATCGCCATCCGCACCGCCCTGCTCAAGGACGGCGTGGCCCACGTGCAGGCCGGCGCGGGGATCGTCGCGGACTCCGTGCCCGAGACCGAGAACACCGAGACCAAGAACAAGGCGATGGCCGCGCTGAACGCGGTGCGTCGTGCCGAGGGCCTGCGGGTCCTGGGGCAGAGCACCACGGAGCGGGCCCGATGACGCCGGGCCGGCAGAAGCTGCTGGCCTGGCCGGCCATCTTCCTGGCCGCGGTCACCTGCCTGGGGCTCGCCTCGCGCTCTGGTGCGCAGGCCGACGTGGCTCGCGCCCTGGGCTGGGCGATGCTGGGCGGTCTGGGCGTCTCGCTGCTGCTCGGCGCCCTGGGGCGACGGCTGGTGGCAGCCCTGGTCGCCGCCCTCGCCGCCGGTGTGGCCGCGCTCGTCGTGCGCGGCGAGGGGCACCCGGGCCTCTGGGCGGCCGTGGTGCTGGCGGAGGTGGGTGCCCTCGCCCAGTTGGTCTGGGCCGGAGGATGGAGCGCCGCCTCCCGCTTCGACCGCTCCGTGCCGGCCGGTCCTCCGGCCACCGACCTGGACGTCTGGAAGGCGCTCGACGCGGGTCTTGACCCCACCGCGGACGAATTTGGCGATAACCTGCCGCCACGGGAAACTAGACCCGCAGGTACCCATCAGCGCCCCGACGATCGCGGGGCACACCAGGAGGACCAATGAGCTCCACCGGCAACGGCCGTGCGATGACGCCCGAGCGCAGGATCGCCCGCGAGGCCCAGACCACCTACCACGAGGGCAAGAGCCCCGCCGCCTGGGTCGGTTCGATGATCGCCCTGGTCGGCTTCCTGATCCTCACCTGGACCAGCACCTTCGGCTTCGACGACTTCGGCTGGATGGGCGTGCTGGTGCCCTCGCTGGTCGTGCTGGCCGGCGGCCTGGTCACCCTGGTGATGAAGACCCAGGGTTACGGCACCCCCTCGCGCGTCTACAGCAGCAAGTGAGCAGCGTCCTCGACGACATCATCGTCGGGGTCCGCAAGGACCTCCACGAGCGCCGGCAGGCCACCAGCCTGGGGCACCTCGAGGCGCGCATCCAGACCCGTCGCGCCGCCCTGGAGGTGCTGCCGCAGCTGCGTCGGCCGGGCCTGGGCGTGATCAGCGAGGTGAAGCGCTCCAGCCCCTCCAAGGGTGCGCTGGCCGAGATCACCGATCCCGCGGAGCTGGCCGCCGCCTACCAGGCGGGCGGCGCCATCGCGATCAGCGTGCTCACCGAGAAGCACCGCTTCAACGGCTCGCTGGCCGACCTCGACGCGGTGCGCGAGCGCGTCGAGATCCCGGTGCTGCGCAAGGACTTCATCGTCGACGACTACCAGGTCTGGGAGTCCCGGGCGCACGGCGCCGACCTGGTGCTGCTGATCGTCGCCGCGCTGGACGACGCCGAGCTGCGCCGCCTGCACACCCTGGTCACCGACCTGGGCATGACCCCGCTGGTGGAGGTGCACACCCCGGACGAGGCGCGTCGCGCCGCCGACCTGGGAGCCGAGCTGGTGGGGGTCAACAATCGCAACCTCAAGACCCTCGAGGTGGACCTGGCCCAGTTCGGCCGACTGGTGGACCTGCTGCCGGCCGAGGCCGTCAAGGTCGCAGAATCGGGGGTGTTCACTCCCGAGGACGCCGCCCTGGTGCACTCGCAGGGGGCGGACGCCATCCTGTGCGGCGAGGCTCTGGTGCGCCACGGCGACCCGGCCGGCGCGATCGCCGCCATGATCGCCGCCTGCCGCTGACCACCTCCGCCGTACCCACACACCCAGAACAGGGGAATCCATGAGCCTGCCCGACGAGCACGGTCACTTCGACGACTTCGGCGGCCGCTTCGTGCCCGAGGCCCTCCACGCCGCGCTGAGCGAGCTGGACCAGGCCTTTGCCGAGGCCGAGGCCGATCCCGACTTCCACGCCGAGCTGGAGCGGCTGCGTCGTGACTACGCCGGACGTCCCACCCCGATCTGGCAGGCCGACCGCTTCGCCGAGCACTGCGCCGCCGACGGCAGCGCGGGCGTCGACATCGTGCTCAAGCGCGAGGACCTGAACCACACCGGCTCCCACAAGGTGAACAACGTGCTGGGGCAGGCGCTGCTCACCAGGCGGATGGGCAAGACCCGCGTCATCGCGGAGACCGGCGCCGGCCAGCACGGCGTGGCCACCGCCACCGCCGCCGCGCTGATGGGGCTGGAGTGCCGGATCTACATGGGCAAGGTGGACACCGAGCGCCAAGCGCTCAACGTGGCCCGGATGCAGATGCTGGGCGCCGAGGTGGTGGCCGTCGAGGCCGGGTCCATGACGCTCAAGGACGCCATGAACGAGGCGATGCGCGACTGGGTCACCAATGTGGACCGCACCCACTACCTGATCGGCACCGTCGCCGGGCCCGCCCCCTTCCCGAAGATCGTGCGCGAGTACCAGCGCATCATCTCCACCGAGACCCGCGCCCAGGTGCTGGAGCGCTACGGCCGGCTGCCGGATGCCGTCACGGCCTGTGTGGGCGGTGGTTCCAATGCGATGGGAATCTTCGCCGACTTCGTGCCCGACACCGAGGTGGCCCTCTACGGCTTCGAGGCCGCCGGTGACGGTGTGGAGACCGGCCGCCACGCGGCCACCATCACCGCCGGGCGGATGGGCGTGCTGCACGGCATGCGCACCTATGTGCTGATGGACGACGACGGCCAGACCATCGAGTCCCACTCCATCTCCGCCGGACTGGACTACCCGGGCGTCGGCCCCGAGCACGCCTGGCTGGCGAAGTCCGGCCGTGCCAGCTACCTCCCGGTCACCGACGACGAGGCGATGCAGGCGCTCAAGCTGCTCACCCAGACCGAGGGCATCATGCCGGCCATCGAGTCGGCCCATGCCGTGGCCGGTGCGCGTCGCCTGGCGCTGGAGCTGACCGCCCAGCAGCCTGATCGTCGTCCGCTGATCGTGATCAACATCTCGGGCCGCGGCGACAAGGACGTGGACACCGCCATCCGCTACTTCGGGATTGACGGCAGCGTCGACGACGTGGCCGGCCGGATGGAGACCGACGCCAGCCGCAGCCAGCTGGCCGAGGCCAAGATGGAGGCCGCCGAGCACGACGTCGAGGGAGAGCAGAAGTGAGCAGCTACCCGGACACCGCCTTCAGCGACGACGCCCGACTGGGCCGCTCCGGCCACGTCTACGCCGCCGCCCGCCAGGAGGGCCGCGCCGCCCTGGTGGGCTACCTGCCCGTCGGCTTCCCCGATGTGCCCGGTTCGGTGGAGGCCATGCGCGCCCTCACCGAGGGCACCGAGGGGCTGGGGGTCGACATCGTCGAGATCGGCATGCCCTATTCCGACCCGGTGATGGACGGCCTGGCCATCCAGCACGCCACCACCCGCGCCCTGGAGCGCGGGGTGCGCACCCGCGACATCTTCACCGCCGTGGAGGCCGTCGCTGCCACCGGCAAGCAGGCCATGGTGATGATCTACTGGAACCTGGTGGAGACCTATGGCACCGAGGCCTTCGCCCGGGACCTGGCCGCCGCCGGCGGCGCCGGACTGATCACCCCGGACCTGACCCCCGACGAGGCCGGCCACTGGATGGCAGCCTCCGAGGCGCACGACCTGGACCGGGTCTTCCTGGTCGCCCCCAGCTCCACCGACGAGCGGGTGGCCTCCACCATGGCCGCCTGCCGCGGCTGGGTCTATGCCACCAGCGTGATGGGCGTCACCGGCGCCCGCACCTCCACCAGCTCGGCCGCACCGCAGCTGGTGGCCCGCGCCCGCGCCGCGGCGCCCGAGCTGCCGGTCGGTGTCGGGCTGGGCGTCTCCAACGGCGCCCAGGCCGCAGAGGTGGGTGGTGTGGCCGACGGCGTGATCGTCGGTTCCGCCCTGGTGCACTGCCTGCTGCGCAACGAGGAGCAGGGCAGTCGAGACCTGGGGGAGCTGCGCAGCCTGGTGGACGACCTGGCCCGAGGGGTCCGCTCGCTGTGACCCCCGGCCCCCTGGTGCTCCCGCTGAGCATCCCCAGCCCGTCGTGGAGCGCCTTCCACCTGGGGCCGTTGACCATCCACGCCTATGCGCTGTGCATCCTCACCGGGATCGTGGCCGGATGGGCGCTGGCCTCGCGGCGTTTCCAGGCCCGCGGGGGCAGCCGCGACGACTTCGAGGCGATCATCTCGGTGGCCGTGCTGGCCGGCATCATCGGCGCCCGCATCTACCACGTCATCACCGACCACCAGCTCTACTTCGGGCCAGGCCGTCGGCCTGTCGAGGCGCTCTACATCTGGAACGGCGGCCTGGGCATCTGGGGCGCGGTGGCCGGGGGAGCGCTGGCCGCCTGGCTGATGTGTCGTCGCACCGGCACCAGCTTCGCCATGTTCGCCGACGCCGGGGCGCCCGGGCTGATCCTGGCCCAGGCGATCGGACGGTTGGGCAACTGGTTCAACCAGGAGCTCTTCGGGCGTCCCACCACGCTGCCCTGGGGTCTGGAGATCGACCCCTCGCACCGCCCCGAGGGCTACCAGCAGTTCGCCACCTTCCACCCGACCTTCGGCTACGAGCTGCTCTGGTGCCTGGCCGGCGTCGGCCTGCTGCTGTGGGCCGAGCGGCGCTTCCGGCTGGCCCACGGCCAGCTCTTCGCCCTCTACGTGGTCTGGTACTGCGCCGGGCGCCAGTGGATCGAGGCACTGCGGATCGACAAGGTCAACACCCTGGGCGGCTTCCGGCTGAACGAGTACACCTCGGCCATCGTCTTCTGCTGCGCCCTGGCCACGCTGCTCTGGCTGCTGCGCCGCCACCCGCCTACCGCGGAGCCTCTCGAAGGCTGAACCACACCGTCCACGAGCTGGATGGTGTTACGCGCGTGAAACATCGCGGACCTATGTTGAGCCGACTGCAGATCCGGCGACGCACTGCGCACGTCGGGTCTGCCGTCGTGCGTGGCGGCCAAACCCCTGCGGTCCCGGGAAACCGGCACCTGACGATGGGAGAAAACAGATGGCCCCCACGGTCTTCCACCACCGGCCCAAGCAAGGGCTCTACGATCCCGCCTTCGAGCACGACGCCTGCGGTGTCGCCTTCGTCGCACGTCTGAACGGCGAGGCGAGGCATGACATCGTCGAGCAGGGCCTAGAGGCACTGCGCAACCTGGACCACCGCGGCGCCACCGGCGCCGACGCGGCGGCCGGTGACGGCGCGGGCATCCTGATCCAGGTTCCCGACGCCTTCCTGCGCGAGAACTGCACCTTCGACCTGCCCCAGGCAGGGTCCTACGCGGTCGGCATGGCATTCCTTCCGATCGACGAGGACGAGCGCGACATGGCGCGCATCACCATCGAGAAGATCGCCGTCGAGGAGCGCCTCAAGGTGCTCGGCTGGCGCGAGGTCCCCACGGTCACCGACAGCCTCAGCCCGATCTCGAAGGCCGCCATGCCGCACATGGCCCAGCTGCTGGTCTCCAGCCGCGGCAACGAGTCCGGCATCGAGCTGGACCGCCTGGTCTTCGTGCTGCGCCGCCGCGCCCAGAACGAGGCCGGCGTCTACTTCAGCTCGCTGAGCTCGCGCACCCTGGTCTACAAGGGCATGCTCACCACCGACCAGCTGGAGCAGGTCTACCCGGAGCTGCACGACGAGCAGATGGCCTCGGCGCTGGCGCTGGTGCACTCCCGCTTCTCCACCAACACCTTCCCGGCCTGGGAGCTGAGCCACCCCTTCCGGCTGATCGCTCACAACGGCGAGATCAACACCGTCAAGGGCAACCGCAACTGGATGAGGGCCCGCGAGGCGCTGCTGTCCAGCGACCTGATCCCCGGCGACCTGCAGCGCATCTTCCCGATCTGCTCCGAGGGTGCCAGCGACTCCGCCAGCTTCGACGAGGTGCTGGAGCTGCTGCACCTGGGCGGTCGCGAGCTGCCCCATGCGGTGCTGATGATGATCCCCGAGGCCTGGCAGAACCACACCGAGATGAGCCAGGCCCGTCGCGACTTCTACGAATTCCACTCCGCCGTGATGGAGCCCTGGGACGGACCGGCCTGCGTCACCTTCACCGACGGCCGCCAGATCGGCGGCGTGCTGGACCGCAACGGGCTGCGGCCGGCCCGCTACTGGGTCACCACCGACGGCCGGGTCATCTTCGCCTCCGAGGCGGGGGTGCTGCCCGTCGAGCCGGCCGACGTGGTGCAGAAGGGCCGGCTGCAGCCGGGCCGGATGTTCCTGGTGGACCTGGAGCAGCACCGCATCGTCGAGGACGACGAGATCAAGGACCAGTTGGCCTCCGAGCACCCCTATGGACAGTGGCTGGATGCCGGCCGGCTGAACCTGAACGACCTGCCGGAGCGGGCCCACATCGTGCACTCGCACGCCTCGGTCACCCGTCGCCAGCAGCTGTTCGGCTACACCCATGAGGAGCTGCGCCTGCTGGTGGCCCCGATGGCCAACACCGGCGCCGAGACCATCGGCTCGATGGGCACCGACACCCCGCTGGCGGCCCTGTCCGACCGGCCGCGGATGATCTTCGACTACTTCAGCCAGCTCTTCGCCCAGGTCACCAACCCGCCGCTGGACGCGATCCGCGAGGAGCTGGTCACCTCGCTGGCCGGCACCATCGGCCCGGAGGCCAACCTGCTGACCCCCGGCCCCGAGTCCTGCCGCCAGATGGTGATCCCGTACCCCGTGCTGGACTCCGACCAGCTGGCCAAGATCATCCGGATCAATGCCGACGGCGAGCACCCCGACTACCAGACCCACGTGGTGCGCGGCCTGTACCGCGTCGACGGGGGCGGCCAGGCGCTGCGCGAGCGGCTCGACGAGATCCGCGCCGAGGTCAGCCGCGCCATCGAGGAGGGTGCGCGCACCATCGTGCTCTCCGACCGCCACTCCGACCGCGAGCTGGCGCCGATCCCGTCGCTGCTGCTCACCAGCGCCATCCACCACCACCTGGTCCGCGAGAAGACCCGCACCATGGCGGGCCTGATCGTCGAGGCCGGCGACGTGCGGGAGGTGCACCACGTGGCGCTGCTGATCGGCTACGGCGCGGCCGCGGTGAACCCCTACCTGGTCTTCGAGTCCGCCGAGGACATGGCCCGCAACGAGCTCTACGTTCAGACCGACCCCGACCAGGCCATCAAGAACGCCTACAAGGCGCTGGGCAAGGGTGTGCTCAAGGTGATGAGCAAGATGGGCGTGTCCACCATCCAGTCCTACACCGGCGCCCAGATCTTCGAGGCCACCGGCTTGAGGAGCGACTTCGTCGACGAGTTCTTCACCGGCACCACCAGCCGGATCGAGGGCATCGGCCTGGACGAGGTGGCCCGCGAGGTGCAGATGCGCCACGAGCGCGCCTACCCGATCCACCCGGCCGCACCGCACCGCACCCTCGAGGTGGGTGGTGAGTACCAGTGGCGTCGCGAGGGCGAGGAGCACCTGTTCAACCCGGAGACCGTCTTCCGGCTGCAGCACGCCACCCGCACCGGGCGCTACGAGGTCTTCAAGCGCTACACCGACCTGGTCAACGACAACTCGAAGCGGCTGATGACGCTGCGCTCGCTGCTGGACTTCCGCAGCGACCGGCCCAGCATCGACGTCGACGAGGTGGAGCCGGTCAGCGAGATCGTCAAGCGCTTCTCCACCGGCGCGATGAGCTACGGCTCCATCTCGAAGGAGGCGCACGAGACGCTGGCGATCGCCATGAACCGGATCGGCGGCAAGTCGAACACCGGTGAGGGCGGCGAGGACTCCGAGCGGCTGCACGACCCGGAACGCTGCAGCGCCATCAAGCAGGTGGCCTCCGGTCGCTTCGGCGTCACCAGCGAGTACCTGAGCCATGCCACCGACATCCAGATCAAGATGGCCCAGGGTGCCAAGCCCGGCGAGGGCGGCCAGCTGCCCGGCCCGAAGGTCTACCCCTGGGTGGCCAAGACCCGTCACTCCACCCCCGGCGTCGGGCTGATCTCGCCGCCGCCGCACCACGACATCTACTCCATCGAGGACCTCAAGCAGCTGATCCACGACCTGAAGTGCGCCAACCCCAAGGCACGGGTCCACGTGAAGCTGGTGGCCGAGGTGGGTGTGGGAACCGTCGCGGCCGGTGTGGCCAAGGCCAAGGCCGACGTGGTGCTGATCAGCGGCCACGACGGCGGCACCGGTGCGGCGCCGCTGACCTCGGTCAAGCACGCCGGCGGTCCCTGGGAGCTCGGCCTGGCCGAGGCCCAGCAGACGCTACGGATCAACGGCCTGCGCGACCGCGTCGTGGTGCAGTGCGACGGCCAGCTCAAGACCGGCCGCGACGTGGTGATTGCCGCCCTGCTGGGCGCCGAGGAGTTCGGTTTCGCCACCACCGCCCTGGTGGTCAGCGGCTGCATCATGATGCGCGTCTGCCACAAGGACACCTGCCCGGTGGGCATCGCCACCCAGAACCCGGCGCTGCGCGAGCACTACCACGGCCAGGCCGACCACGTCGTGAACTTCATGGAGTTCATCGCCCAGGAGGTGCGCGAGATCCTGGCCCAGCTGGGCTTCCGCAGCATCCAGGAGGCCGTGGGCCATGTGGAGGCGCTCGACGTGCGTCCCGCCGTCGAGCACTGGAAGGCGCAGGGCCTGGACCTCTCGCCGATCCTGGCGCAGGTGGACGTGCCCGAGGGCACCGCGCTGCACAATGTCACCAGCCAGGACCACGGCCTGGACGCCAAGCTGGACGTCCAGCTGGTCGACCTGGCCCGACCCGCCCTGGAGGGCGGCCACAAGGTGGCCCACACCGTCGCGATCCGCAACGTGGACCGCACCGTGGGCACCATCCTGGGCCACGAGGTGACCATGGCCACCGGCGGCAAGGGCCTGGCGGAGGGGACCATCGAGTTCACCCTCAACGGCACCGCCGGCCAGTCCTTCGGCGCCTTCGTGCCCCGTGGCGTCACCATGCGCCTGGTGGGCGACTCCAATGACTACGTCGGCAAGGGCCTGTGCGGCGGCCGCATCGTGGTGACCCCGTCGGAGGACGTCAGCTTCGACCCGTCCACCGAGATCGTCGCCGGCAACGTGATCGGCTACGGCGCCACCAGCGGGCAGATCCTGCTGCGCGGCGTGGTGGGCGAGCGCTTCTGCGTGCGCAACTCGGGCGCCACCGCCGTCGTGGAGGGTGTGGGCGACCACGCCCTGGAGTACATGACCGGCGGTGAGGCGCTGATCCTGGGCCCCACCGGCCGCAATGTGGCCGCGGGCATGTCCGGCGGCAGTGCCTGGGTGCTCGACCTCAACACCGAGCGGCTCAACACCGAGCTGGTGGACGCGCAGCGGCCCGACGAGAAGGCGGTGGCGCGGATCCGTGAGCTGCTGGAGCTGCACCGCGACCAGACCGGCAGCAGCGTGGCCGATGGCCTGCTGGGCCACGACGACGGCTGGCTCGCCGACCACTTCACCGCGATCGTCCCGCGGGACTACGCCCGGGTGATCAAGGCCCGCGAGGACGCGATCCTCGCCGGCATCAAGGAAGACGAAATGACCGATCTCATGATGGAGGCAGCTCATGGCTGATCCCCGCGGATTCATCACCAAGCAGCGCCAGCTGGCCGAGCGTCGCCCCGTCGACGAGCGGCTCACCGACTGGCAGGAGGTCTACCCGGGCACGCCCGGCCGCTCCCTGCTGCCCATCATCACCGACCAGGCCAGCCGTTGCATGGACTGCGGCATTCCCTTCTGCCACACGGGTTGCCCGCTGGGCAACCTGATCCCGGAGTGGAACGACCTGATCTGGCGCGACGAGTGGACCCAGGCTCTGGAGCGGCTGCACGCCACGAACAACTTCCCGGAGTTCACCGGGCGGCTGTGCCCGGCGCCCTGCGAGACCGCCTGCGTGGTGGGCATCAGCCGTGAGCCGGTGACCATCAAGAACATCGAGGTCTCGATCATCGACAAGGCCTGGGACGACCGTCGCGTGGTGCCCCAGCAGCCCACCTGGCACAGCCTGAAGACCGTTGCCGTGGTGGGCTCCGGCCCGGCCGGCCTGACGGTGGCCCAGCAGCTCACCCGCGCCGGGCACACCGTCGTGGTCTACGAGCGGGCCGACGCCATCGGCGGCCTGCTGCGCTACGGCATCCCCGAGTTCAAGATGGAGAAGGCGGTGCTGGACCGTCGCCTGAAGCAGATGCGCCTGGAGGGCACCACCTTCAAGCCCAGCACGCCGATCGGACCCGGCGCCGACGAGCAGGGCGGCATCACCGGTGAGCAGCTGCGCGAGCGCTTCGACGCGGTGGTGCTGACCATCGGCTCCACGGTGCCGCGGGCGCTGACCGTGCCGGGCTCCGAGCTGGACGGCATCCACCAGGCGATGGACTACCTGACCCAGGCCACCCAGGCCCTGGACGGCAACAACCAGGTGACCCCGCAGGCCCGTGAGGGCCAGATCCACGCCAAGGACAAGCACGTGGTGGTGATCGGCGGTGGCGACACCTCCAACGACTGCCTCGGCACCGCGCTGCGACAGGGCGCGAAGAGCGTCACGCAGCTGGAGATCATGCCGCAGCCGCCGCAGACCCGTCCCGAGCAGCAGCCCTGGCCCACCTACCCGATGATCTACCGGGTGGCCTCGGCCAACGAGGAGGGCGGCGAGCGGATGTATGCCGTCAACACCTCCGAGTTCCTGGGCAGCGAGGGCCGGGTCACCGGCCTGCGGCTGAGCGAGGTGCGCTTCGAGCAGGGCAAGCTCGTCACCCTGGAGGGCACCGAGCGCGAGATCCCGGCCGACCTGGTGCTGATGGCCATGGGCTTCATGCACCCCGAGCCCGGGGGAGTGGTGGCCGAGCTGGGCCTCGAGCTGGACGAGCGCGGCAACATCCGTCGCGGCGACGACTACCAGACCAATGTCCCCGGGGTCTTCGCCGCCGGCGACTGCGGCCGTGGCCAGTCGCTGATCGTCTGGGCGATCGCCGAGGGTCGTGGTGCGGCCAACGGCGTCGATGCCTTCCTCTCCGACGACGGCGCCAGCAGCCTGCCCCGCCCGATCGGTCCCGAGGTGCGCCAGCTGATGGCCTGAGCACGACGACACGGCCCCCGTTCCACCAGGGAACGGGGGCCGTGCTGCGTCGTGCGGCGGGGCCTAGGTGGCGCCGCCCAGGTCCTCGGGGTCGTCCTGGACGCCGGAGCGCTCGCCCGGCTCCTCGGAGTAGTCGCTGGGCATGCCCTGCGCCACCTGCTGCGAGAGGTCGGCCGGGGGTGCACCCTCGCCGGTGCCCGGGGTGGAGTCGGCGCCCTGCTGCGGCGTCATCATCGAGGTCTCGGAGATCTGGCCCTCACTCATGTGCTGCTCCTTCTCCTGCGCGGTCAGGGACCGCTGGCTGGTCGGCACGAGGTGCCGGGGCGGGGGTGGCGCCCAGCCCCCATTCAACCAGCCGGTGCCAGGGGTCCGACCCGTCTGTTGGGGTGGGACGGCTGGAGGCGCTTCGAGCCGCCTCAATCGGGCTGGGAC
This sequence comes from Luteococcus peritonei, assembly GCF_039526385.1. Classification (NCBI taxonomy): domain Bacteria; kingdom Bacillati; phylum Actinomycetota; class Actinomycetes; order Propionibacteriales; family Propionibacteriaceae; genus Luteococcus; species Luteococcus peritonei. The sequence continues at coordinate 109,050 of NZ_BAAAIX010000034.1, forward strand.
AGCCAGCACCGCACGGTGGCGAGCTCGGTCAGGGCTGGAGCCCCGAGACCGGCGGCCAGGTCCCGGGTGCTTGCCGAAGCAGAGACGATCACCGGTGACAGGCCGGCCGCCCGGGCCCCGGGGATGTCGTGCCGGGGCAGGTCGCCGACGTAGGCGATGGATCGGGGTGGCAGCTGCATCAGCTGGGCCAGGTGGACGAATGGCTCCGGGGAAGGCTTCGGTTGCCCATGGGTTCCCGCGACGACGATCTGCTCGAAGAGCTTGGCGGGGAAGGTGCGGCCGATCCGGGCCGTCTGCTCGTCGGGGTCGTAGGCGTTGGTGATGACGGCCAGTCGAAGCCCCCAGCTCTGCAGCTCGGTGAGCAGCTCACGCGCTCCCGGCAGGGGAGCGCAGTGCTCGAGCAGCGCCTCCCGGTAGGCCGTCACAGCCTCCGGCTGCGGCGCTGCCAGCCCCAGCCGGTCGCAGGTGGCGGCGAGTCGCCAGCGGTGCATGTCGAGCGGGTCCACGCGCCCCTGCTCCACCAGCTCGTGGAAGTCCATGATGGCCTCACCGGAGGCCTCGAAGAAGGCTCCTGGTGCGATCCTCGGCGCACACAGCCGACGGGCCGTCTCGACGGCCGCTCGGTCCGCGCTCAGGTAGTCGGTTAGTGTCCCGTCGAAGTCGAAGGCCACTGCTTGGAAGCGCAGAACAGGGGCCGGGGCCGACGGCTGCTGATCCACCACCCGACCAGTATCGACCCGGCGCGACGCAGGCCGGCCACGTCGCGCCACCTGCGTCACGTCGCGCCCGTGGAGCAACGTTGCGCGCGTAGTGCCAAGCGCAAGGTTGCGCCCGGAGCGCGAGGTGGAGGTTGGGAGCGCAAGGTGGAGGTCAGGAGCGCGACGTGGACGCCACGGGTCGCGAGGTGCCGTCGTGAGGTGTAGTCCGACGCGGGGGCACGCCCCCGACACCACCGGAGCGCTTCGCTAGCGTGGGAGCATGTCCCACCTCTTCCTCGAGATCGATGTCTTCGCCACCGGACCGCTGAGCGGCAACCCGCTCGCCGTGGTGGCCGGGGCCGAGGACCTCAGCGACGAGCAGATGGGCCGGATCGCGGCGTGGACCAACTTCTCCGAGACCACCTTCCTGCTGTCGCCCACCGATCCGGAGGCGGACTACCGAGTGCGGATCTTCACGCGCACCACCGAGTACCCCTTCGCGGGCCACCCGACGCTCGGCTCGGCCCGCGCCTGGCTCCACCTGGGCGGCACGCCCAGGACGCCCGGCCGGCTGGTGCAGGAGTGCGCCGCCGGCCTGGTGCCGGTGCGCCAGCAGGGGGACCTGCTCGCCTTCGCCACCCCGCCGCTGCACCGCAGCGGGCCGATGCCCGAGACCGACGTGCAGCGGATCGCCGCGGCGCTGCGGATCCCTCGCGAGCGGATCGTCGACCAGGCCTGGGGCGTCAACGGGCCCGAGTGGCGACTGGTCCAGCTCCGCGACGCCGAGGCGGTGCGGGCGCTGCGGCCGGTGCCGGATCGGGGCGACCTGCGGATCGGCGTCGTCGGCCTGGAGCCCGCCGGCTCCGAGATCGCCTACGAGGTGCGGGCCTTCGGCGGCTCCTACGAGGACCCCGTCACCGGCAGCCTCAACGGTGCGCTGGCGCAGTGGCTGCGAGGCAGGGGAGAGGTGCCGCAGGCCTACCTCGCCGTCCAGGGCAGCCAGGTGGGTCGAGCAGGTCGGATCCACGTGAGCGACGACGGCTCCGACATCTGGATCGGCGGGTCCGCACGCGTCGTCGTGGACGGTGCCCTGAACTTCGACGCCGCGGACCAGCTCTCCTAGCGCGAGCTGCTCCAGGTGGCGACCGCCCCGGCATGACCGGTGAGCACGGTCAGCACCAGCGTGGCGGCGGCCAGCAGCACCACCAGCCAGGTCACCGCCGGCACCAGGCGCTCACGGGAACCGTCGCGCTGGCCACGGCTCGAGGCCAGGGCGGAGCCGGAGCCGAAGCTCCAGCAGGCCAAGAGCGAGAGCAGCGCCAGTGGCAGGAAGCTGATGGTCAGCAGGCCCGCCAGCTGGTCGTGCCGCTCGATCAGGTCCTTGTGCTCGCTGGTGGCGTGCGCCAGTTGGTCACCGGTGGCGCGGGTGACGAAGAGCACCACGACGGCCAGCACGTCGAGCACCGCGGTGGGTAGGCGCAGGGCCCAGCGCCAGTCGCGCCGCAGCACGAAGCAGACGGACAGGACCGCCGCGGTGGGGATGGCGACGACGGCGGCGTGCACCACGAGGGGGTGCACCGGCAGGCTGAGCAGGTTCATGGATCCCAGTGTGGGCAGCGATGACGAGCGGCTTCCAGCAAGGCCAGCCTGCCCTGCGACAGCCTCCTCACAGCCACCAGCCGGGAGGGCGACCCAGGACTGCTGCGCGCCGCAGCCGACCCCGATGCCCGGCGCGTGGGAAACTGTCGGGGCCACCGAGTAGGTTGGGTGGCCCCACCCCGGCACACCGGGCAGAGCTCACGCAGAAAAGAGGGCTTGCGCACCCCATGGTCGACTCCTTCGTCCACCTCCACACGCACACCGAGTACTCGATGCTCGACGGCGCCGCGAAGAACTCCAAGCTCTTCGCGGAGGTCTCGCGCCAGGGCATGCCCGCCGTCGCCATGACCGACCACGGCAACATGTTCGGCGCCTACGAGTTCCAGAACCTCGCCAAGAACTACCGCGACGTCGAGAACCTGGTGAAGCCGATCATCGGCATCGAGGCCTATGTGGCGCCCTCCACCCGCCACTCGCGCCAGCAGGAGTTCTGGGCCACTGGCCGCCACGAGAACGGCGACGCCTCCTTCGAGGGCGGCAAGGACGTCTCCGGCGGCGGCCGCTACACCCACATGACCATGTGGGCGCAGAACGCCACCGGCCTGCGCAACCTCTTCCGGCTCAGCTCGCTGGCCAGCTTCGAGGGCTACTACATGAAGCCCCGCATGGACCGTGAGCTGATCAGCCAGTACCACGAGGGCATCATCGCCACCACCGGCTGCCCGTCGGGCGAGGTGCAGACCCGGCTGCGCCTGGGTCAGTTCGAGGCGGCACTGGAGGCCGCCGCCAGCTACCAGGAGATCTTCGGCAAGGAGAACTACTTCCTGGAGCTGATGGACCACGGCCTGGACATCGAGCGCAGCGTGCGTGCCGACCTGATGCGGATCGCCGACAAGCTCGACATCCCGCTGCTGGCCACCAACGACTCCCACTACGTCCACGAAGACGATGCCGACAGCCACGACGACCTGCTCTGCGTCGGCGTGGGCCGCAACAAGGACGACCCCAACCGCTTCCGCTTCAACGGCTCGGGCTACTACATCAAGAGTTCCGAGGAGATGCGCCAGCTCTTCAGCGAGATCCCGGAGGCCTGCAACAACACCTTGGCCATCGCCGAGCGGATCGAGAGCTACGACGACGTCTTCAAGCACGTCGACCGGATGCCGCAGTTCGACGTGCCCGAGGGCGAGACGCAGAACTCCTGGCTGCGCAAGAAGGTCACCGAGGGCATCAAGGTCCGCTACGGCGAGAACCCCTCGGACGAGGTGCTGGAGCGCGTCGAGACCGAGCTGCAGGTGATCGAGCCGCTGGGCTTCTCCTCCTACTTCCTGGTGGTCTCCGACATCTGCAATGCCGCCCGCGAGATGGGCGTGGCCGTCGGCCCCGGACGAGGCTCCGCCGCCGGCTCGATGATCGCCTACCTCACCGGCATCATCCAGGTGGACCCGCTGGAGCACGGCCTGCTCTTCGAGCGCTTCCTCAACCCGGAGCGCATCAGCCCGCCCGACATCGACCTCGACTTCGACGACCGCAAGCGTGACAAGGTCATCGACTACGTCACCACCAAGTACGGCGAGGCCTACACCAGCCAGGTCAACACGTTCGGCACCATCAAGGCGAAGGCTGCCGTCAAGGACGCCAACCGCATCCTCGGCTACCCCTTCGGACTGGGCGACAAGATCACCAAGGCCATGCCCGCCGACGTGATGGGCAAGGGCGTCCCGCTCAAGGACCTGTTCAACGAGCAGCACCCCCGCTACGCCGAGGGCATGGAGATCCGCGAGCTCTACAACACCCAGGCCGACGTCAAGAAGGTGATCGACACCGGCATGGGCCTGGAGGGCCTGATCCGCGGCACCGGCGTGCACGCCTGCGCCTTCATCCTGTCCAGCGAGAAGCTGCTCGACGTGATCCCGATGCACCGTCGGGACAAGGACGGCATGATCATCGCCGGCTTCGCCTATCCTCAGCTCGAGGAAATGGGCCTGATGAAGATGGACTTCCTGGGCCTGCGCAACCTCGGCATCATGGACCACGCCGTCCAGATCATCAAGCGCAACCAGGGCGTCGAGGTGGACGTCTCCCAGCTGCCGCTGGACGACGAGAAGACCTACCAGCTGATGGCCCGCGGCGACACCCTGGGCGTCTTCCAGCTCGACGGCGGCCCGATGCGCTCCCTGCTGCGCCAGATGGGCCCCACCGGCTTCGACGACATCACCGCCGTGCTGGCCCTGTACCGGCCGGGCCCGATGGGCGCCAATGCCCACATCAGCTATGCCGAGCGCAAGAACGCCCGCCAGGAGATCATCCCGATCCATCCGGAGCTGAAGGAGGCCCTGGACCCGCTGATCGGTGACACCTTCCACCTGATCGTCTACCAGGAGCAGATCATGGCCATCGCGCGTGCCCTGGCCGGGTACACGCTGGGTGGCGCAGACCTGCTGCGACGGGCCATGGGCAAGAAGAAGCCCGAGATCCTGGCCAAGGAGTTCACCCACTTCCACGACGGGATGAGCGCCAACGGCTTCTCCGACGAGTCCATCAAGGCGCTGTGGGACGTCATGGTCCCCTTCGCCGGTTACGCCTTCAACAAGTCCCACGCCGCCGGCTACGCCCTGGTCTCCTACTGGACGGCCTGGCTGAAGGCCAACTACCCGGCCGAGTACGGCGCCGCGCTGCTCACCAGCGTCGGCGACGACAAGGACAAGATGGCGATGTACCTGGGCGACATGCGCGCCCAGCGGATCAAGGTGCTGCCCCCGGACGTGAACTCCTCCGAGCTCGAGTTCACCGCCGTGGGGGCCGACATCCGCTTCGGTCTGGGCGCCATCCGCAATGTCGGCGAGCACGTGGTGGAGGGCATCGTCGCTGCCCGCGAGGAGCACGGCGAGTTCACCGACTTCTACGACTTCCTGGACAAGGTGCCGCTGCAGGTCTGCAACAAGCGGATGGTGGAGTCGCTGATCAAGGCCGGCGCCTTCGACTCACTGGGCCACTCCCGCCGGGCGCTGATGGGGATCTTCGAGTCGGCCGTCGACTCGGTGCTCGACATCAAGCGCAACCAGGCCAACGGCCAGGACGACCTGTTCGGCGACTTCGGCCTCGGGGACGCCGAGGACGAGCCCGCAGCCCCGCGCGAGACCGTGCCGGAGCTGGAGGACTGGGACAAGCGCACCAAGCTGGCCTTCGAGCGCGAGATGCTCGGCCTGTACGTCTCCGACCATCCGCTGCAGGGCCTGGAGCACATCCTGGAGTCCGAGCGTGACGTCTCGATCGGCAACCTGCTGGCCCCCGACGGCCCGCGCGACACGATGCTCAACATCGCGGGCATGATCACCCAGATCCAGCGCAAGCAGACCAAGACCGGCAACATCTGGGCGATCATCACCGTCGAGGACCTGGAGGCCTCGGTGGACGTGCTCTGCTTCCCGAAGGTCTACGAGCAGGTGGCGATGCACCTGGCCACCGACCAGATCGTCAAGGTGCGCGGCCGGATCCGGGAGAAGGAGGACTCGGTTGAGGTCCAGTGCCAGGAGATCTCCGTGCCCGACGTCTCCGAGGGGCCGTCCGGGCCGGTGGTGATCCAGCTCCCCGCGGGGCGCTGCACCCCGCCGGTGGTGGAGCAGCTCAAGGAGGTGCTGGGCAACCATCCCGGCATGACGGAGGTGCGGTTGCGGCTGATGAGCCAGAACAAGGCCACCCTGTTCCGGCTCGACGAGACGCTGCGGGTGACCGCCTCCGGGCCGCTGATGGCCGACCTCAAGGCACTGCTGGGGCCCTCCTGCCTGGCCTCGTGAGCAGCAGGCCCTAGTCTTGGACCCGCGTCGCAGCCCTGCGGCGCCAGACGACAGGAGGAGCCGTGGCTCCACAGGAGGAGACGCCCGTCTCCGTGACGGTGCAGCCCAGTGCGCCGGTGCCTCCGATGTCGCTGCCCGCGCACGCCGGCTCGGCCGCCTCGCCGGGGATCCTGGCGAGCGAGAGCTATGCTCCTCGGCCGCGGCTGTCCGGCGACCGGCTGCGCCGCCTGGTGCGGCGCCCGGTGGTGCGGGGGATGGCCTTCTACCTGCTGCTCTTCGTCCTGCTCGGTCTGTTGGCCGCGGTGGTCTGGCATTCCGCGGTGCGGCTGCCGGTCTACCACGTCGGTGCCGAGGGCAGGACGGCCACCACGGAACGTGGGCTGACCCGCTACTTCTCCACCGACGCCTGGTTCTGTCTGCTCGGGGCAGTGGTGGGCCTGGTGGCCGGCACGCTGGCCTGGCGCTGGTTCCGCCGGATCGGCTGGCCGGTGGTGCCGCTGGCGCTGATGGCCTCGCTGGTGGCCTGCCTGGTCTGCTGGCGGGTGGGCACCGCCCTGGGGCCCGACGACTTCGCCTCCCGGATCGCCGCCGCACAGCCCGGCGACGACGTCCCGATCGACTTCCGGCTGCGCAGCCTGGCCGCCCTGCTGGTCTGGCCCTTCTTCGCCACCATCCCGGTACTGCTCTTCTCCTCGCTGGGCCGCGACGAGGATGATCCTGCGCACCGCCGCCACCCGGCTCCCACCACGGTGGCCGCCTCGACGCCGGTACCGGCGCCCGTCGAGGACGACGTGGTGGTCCGCCAGACCCGCGGGGCCTGACGGATCGATCACCGCTCAGCGGGCTATCGGCGCCATCCGGCCGTCGACCACCCGCAGCAGGTCGCCGGGCGCCAGTTCCACCTGCAGCCCGCGTCGCCCGCCCGAGACCATGATCGTCTCGAAGCCCTCCGCGGAGGCGTCCAGCCAGGTGGGCAGGGCCTTCTTCTGGCCCAGCGGTGAGATGCCACCCACCAGGTAGCCGGTGGTGCGCTCGGCCACCTCCTGCGGTGCCAGCGCCGCCTTCTTCGCGCCGGCGACGCCGGCCAACGCCTTCAGGTCCAGCTGGCGGGCCACCGGCACCACCGCCACCGCGAGCGGCTGGCGGGTGCCGGTGAGCTGCACCACCAGGGTCTTGAAGACCTGGTGCGGGTCCTGGCCCAGGGCCGCGACGGCCTCCTCACCGAAGTGCTGGTTGGCAGGGTCGTGCTCGTAGGGGTGCAGCTCGAAGGCCACCCGGGCGCGCGTCAGGGCGACGGTGGCCGGCGTCGACGCAGCCATCAGGCGATCCGTTCGGCCACGGAGACGAACAGGGGAGCGAAGACCAGGGCGGGCAGCAGGTCGCCCACCCGGATGTCCTTGATCCCCAGCAGCCGGATGCCCAGCCCGAGCAGGATGATGCCGCCGGCCACGGTGAGCGCGTCCACCTGGGCGGGCGGGATCACGTCGCCCAGCAGGAAGCCCACCAGGGTGATGCCGCCCTGGATCACCAGCACGCCTGCCGCAGAGGCCAGCACCCCGATGCCCAGCGAGGCCGCGAAGGCGATGGAGGCGAAGCCGTCGAGCACGGACTTGACGAAGATCTGGTCTGCTCCGCGGCCCAGCCCGTCGCTCAGCGAGCCCAGGATGGTGAGCGGGCCCATGCAGAAGACCAGCGTGGCGGTGACGAAGCCGTTCACGAAGCGGCTGTCGCCGTCGGCGCCGAAGCGTCGCCTCGCCCAGCCGCCCACATCCTCCAAGCGGTCCTCGACGCGCAGGGCGGAACCGGTCAGCGCCCCGGCCATCATGGCCAGCAGGATCACCACCATCACCGCTCCGTGCCCCACGGCCTGGTTCAGGCGCTCGCCGAACATCGGCATGATGGAGCTGGCCCCGATCACCAGGGTGAAGAGGCCGAGCACGTCGGTCACCGTCGAGCTGGTGCGCTGTGGCAACCGGTGGCCCAGGGCGAGTCCCAGCAGCGATCCCAGCACCACCGTGGTGACATTGACGACGGTTCCAACTCCCACGAAATCCACGCCTGCATCCCACCACAGGGCCGCGCCGGGACGCGGGTCGTGCCAGCGCGTGGTCGGGGTCGGGCGTTGTCGGCGGCCTTCACTAGACTCCTGCCGTGCTCAGAACTGTGGACCTCAGCCAGGCCGGCCTGGACGGCGACGCCTTCGACTACCGCTCCGCCATGCCGCGGGCGGCCTTCGACGTGGACCATGCCCTGGCCGCGGTGCGTCCGATCAGCGAGGCCGTGGCCAGCGAGGGACAGGCGGCGCTGCTGCGCTTCGCCGAGCAGTTCGACGGGGTGGTGCCCGAGCGGCTGCGGGTGCCGGCCGAGGTGCTGGAGCGCTGCGCCGCCGAGCTCGACCCCGTGCTGCGCCAGGCCTTCACCGAGTCCATCCGCCGTCGCCGCCAGGTCTGCGAGCTGGCCGAGCGCGAGACCGACAGCCCCGCGGTGACCCTCGCGCCCGGTGCCAGGGTGGGCCAGCGCATCGTCCCGGTGGGCCGCGTCGGGCTCTACGTGCCCGGCGGCCTGGCCCCGCTGGCCAGCAGCGTGATCATGAACGTGGTGCCCGCCCAGGTGGCCGGCGTCGGTTCCATCGCGGTCACCAGCCCACCGCAAAAGGAGTTCGGCGGCCTGCCGCACCCCAACATCCTGGCGCTGTGCCACATGCTCGGCGTCGACGAGGTCTACGCCGTCGGCGGTGCACAGGCCATCGCCATGTTCGCCCACGGGGTGCCCGGGCTGTGCGACCGGGTGGACCTGGTCACCGGTCCCGGCAACATCTACGTGGTGGCCGCCAAGCGGCTGCTGCGCGGCATCGTCGGCATCGACTCGGAGGCCGGCCCCACCGAGATCGCCGTGCTGGCCGACGACTCCGCCAACCCGGAGCACGTCGCGGCAGACCTGGTGAGCCAGGCCGAGCACGACCCGATGGCCGCCTCCGTGCTGGTCACCGATTCCGCGGAGCTGGCCGAGGCCGTCGACCAGGCGCTGGAGCGCCAGGTGGCCGCCACCCGTCACCACGAGCGGGTCCGCACCGCGCTGACCGGCCCCCAGTCCGGCACCATCCTGGTCCGCGACCTGGAGCAGGGCCTGCAGGTGGTGGACGCCTATGCCGCCGAGCACCTGGAGATCCAGACCCGCGATGCGGCCGCCTGGGCTGCCCGGGTGCGCAATGCCGGTGCGATCTTCGTCGGTTCCTTCTCGCCGGTCTCGCTGGGCGACTACTCGGCCGGTTCCACCCACGTGCTGCCCACCGCCGGCTGCGCCTGCCACTCCTCGGGGCTGAGCGTGCGCTCCTTCATGAAGGCGGTGCACGTCATCACCTACGACGAGAGGGCGCTGATGGAGCTGGCCGACTCGGTGGAGGCCTTCGCCCTGGCGGAGAACCTGCCCGCCCACGCCAATGCGGTCACCGTGCGCCGTCGTGGCCAGCAGGCCGACCAGCAGATCGGGGAGCAGGCATGAGCGGCCTGGAGGACCTGCCGCTGCGGCCGGAGCTGGTGGGCCAGGAGCCCTATGGCGCGCCGCAGCTGGACGTGCCGGTGGCGCTGAACGTCAACGAGAACCCGTACCCGCCCAGCCCGGCCGTCTGCGCCGAGATGGGCCGCGCGGTCAGCGAGGCCGCGGCGAAGATGAACCGCTATCCGGACCGCGAGGCCCGCGCGCTGCGCACCGCCCTGGCCCGCTACCTGGGCTTCGGCCTGGACGCCGACCAGATCTGGGTGGCGAACGGCTCCAACGAGGTGATGACCCACCTGCTGCAGGCCTTCGGCGGGCCGGGGCGCACCGTGCTCTCCTTCTCGCCCACCTACTCCATGTACCCGGAGTACGCCCGCAACACCCTGACCGACTACGTCGCCGTCCCGCGCGACGCGAACCACCAGCTCTCCGCCGAGCTGATGGTCTCCGCCGCCCGCGAGCACCACGCAGACGTGGTGGTCATCACCACGCCGAACAATCCCACCGGCACCACCACCCCGATCAGCGTCATCGACGAGGTCTGCTCGCAGCTGGACTGCATCGTCGTGGTGGACGAGGCCTACCAGGAGTTCACCGAGGTGCCGGAGGACTCCGCGGTGGCGCTGCTGCCCAAGTACCCGCGCCTGGTGGTGAGCCGCACCATGAGCAAGGCCTTCGCCTATGCCGGTGGACGGCTGGGCTACCTGGCCGCCTCGCCGGCGGTGGTGGACGCCTGCCGCATCGTCCGGCTGCCCTACCACCTCTCGGCCGCCAGCCAGGCCATCGCCCTGGTGGCCCTGGCCCATGCCGACGAGATGCTGGAGCGCGTGGAGGACCTGCGCGAGCAGTGCCAGCTGCTGCAGGGCTGGCTGCGCGACCAGGGCTTCGAGGTGGTACCCAGCCAGGCCAACTTCTGCCTCTTCGGCCGTTTCGCCGACCGCCATGCCGTCTGGCAGGGCCTGCTGGACCAGGGCGTCCTGGTCCGCGAGACCGGCCCCGAGGGCTACCTGCGGGTCTCCGCCGGCACCCCCGAGGAGATGGATGCCTTCCGCACCGCACTGACCCAGCTCAAGCCCACCATCGACAGGATGCCGTGATGACCCAGACGAACCGCCGCACCGCCACCGTCGAGCGCGCCACCAGCGAGTCCAGCATCAGCGTGACCATCGACCTGGACGGCACCGGCACCAGCGACATCGAGACCGGGGTCGGCTTCTACGGCCACATGCTCACCGCGCTGAGCAAGCACTCCGGCATCGACATGACCATCCGCTGCACCGGCGACGTGCACATCGACGGCCACCACAGCGTGGAGGACACCGCCATCGCGCTGGGCCAGGCGATCCGCCAGGCGCTGGGTGACAAGCAGGGCATCACCCGCTTCGGCGACGCCATGGTGCCGCTGGACGAGGCGCTGGCCCAGTGCGTGGTCGACGTCGCGGGTCGTCCCTACTGCGTCTGCACCGGGGAGCCCGACGGCCAGGTCTACGCCCTGATCGGTGGCTCCGGGGTGCCCTATGCCGGTTCGATGACCTACCACGTGGTGGAGTCGCTGGCGCTGAATGCCGGCCTGTGCGTGCACCTGCGCCTGCTGGCCGGCCGGGACCCGCACCACATCGTCGAGGCGCAGTTCAAGGCCCTGGCCCGGGCCCTGCGCCAGGCCATCGCCCTGGACCCCACCGTGAAGGGCATCCCCTCCACCAAGGGCGCCCTGTGACCTCGCCGAGCCCTCGGGTGGGTGTCCTGGACTACGGCTCGGGCAACCTGCACTCCGCCTGCCGGGCGCTCGAGGCCGCCGGCGCCCAGGTGGTGCTGAGCAGTGACCACGCCGAGCTGCGCACCTGCGACCGGCTGCTGGTGCCCGGGGTCGGCGCCTTCGCCGCCTGCATGGCGGGTCTGCTGGCCGTCGGCGGCGACGAGCTGGTGGCCGGCTGGGTGGCCGACGAACGTCCTGTGCTGGGCATCTGTGTCGGACACCAGGTCCTCTTCGGTGGCGGCAGCGAGCACGGCACCACCGTGCCCGGGCTCGGTCTGTACCAGCCCACGGTCGAGCAGCTCACCTCCGAGCGCCTGCCCCACATGGGATGGAACCAGGTGGAGCCGCCAGCGGGCAGCCGCCTGTTCGCCGGGATCGAGCAGGAGCGCTTCTACTTCGTCCACTCCTACGGCGTGCACCAGGCGCCCGCCGAGGCCCGGGTCACCTGGGCCGTGCACGGCGGAGACCGCTTCGTCGCGGCCGTCGAGCGCGGGCCGGTCAGCTCCACCCAGTTCCACCCCGAGAAGTCGGGTGCGGCAGGGGCGCGGCTGCTGCGCAACTGGCTCGCGAACTGAGCTTCCACCGACGCTCGCGGGGCGGCTGGCGCGCGGGGCCATGCACTAGGGTTCGACCCGTGACTTCACTAGTTCTGCTTCCCGCTGTCGACGTCCAGGGCGGCCAGGCCGTCCAGCTCACCCAGGGGGTGGCCGGGTCCGAGAAGGTCTTCGGTGACCCGCTCGCCGCCGCCCGCCGCTGGCAGGAGGAGGGTGCCGAGTGGATCCACCTGGTGGACCTCGACGCAGCCTTCGGCCGGGGCAGCAACTACGAGGTGCTGGCCCGCATCGTCGGCGAGCTGGACATCCAGGTCGAGATGTCGGGCGGCATCCGCGACGACGCGTCCCTGGAGCGCGCCCTGTCCGCGGGCGCCCGTCGGGTGAACATCGGCACCGCCGCCCTGGAGAACCCGGAGTGGTGCGAGCGGATCATCGCCGACCACGGTGACCAGGTGGCCATCGGCCTCGACGTCAAGGGCACCCGGCTGGCCGCCCGCGGCTGGACCGAGGAGGGCGGCGAGCTCTTCGAGACCCTGGAGCGTCTCAACCGGGCCGGCTGCGAGCGCTATGTGGTCACCGACGTGGCCAGCGACGGCATGCTGACCGGACCCAACTTCGAGCTGCTGGGCCAGGTCTGCGCCCGCACCGAGGCCGCCGTGATCGCCTCCGGTGGCATCTCCACCCTCGACGACCTGCGCCAGCTGCGCGGCCTGGTGCCGATCGGCGTCGAGGGCGCCATCATCGGCACCGCCCTCTACGTCGGCAACTTCACCCTGCCCGAGGCCCTGGCCGTCAGCTCCACCCCGGAGGAGAACCGATGAGCGAAGCCACCACCCCCACCCCCGTCGAGGCCGCCGGACCCGCCCCGGTGCACGTGCCCCCGCTGCTGGATGGCCGGCTGACCGACCTGCTGGACGGCCGCAAGATCGTGATGACCGGTGTCACCGGCTTCATCGGCGAGCAGATCCTGTGGAAGATCCTCACCGAGCTGCCCCACACCCGCGCCGTCGTGCTGGTGCGCCCCAAGGGCTCGGTCACCGCGCGCGAGCGGATCCTGTCCCTGCTGAAGAAGAAGATCTTCAAGCCCCTGGTGGAGGCCGCCGGCGGCACCGAGCAGCTGCTCGACGCCCGCATCGATGTGCTCTCCGGTGACCTGCCCAATGTGCCCGACCTGCCGCGCGACCTCGACGTGGTGATCCACTGCGCCGGCGACGTCAGCTTCGACCCGCCGATCGACGCGGCCTTCAAGACCAATGTGCTGGGCACCCAGGCCCTGATGGGCAAGATGCTCGAGGCCTGCACAGACGAGCAGGGCACCCTGGTGCGCATCCCGCACTACGTGCACGTCTCCACCGCCTACACCGCCGGCCGTCGCCGCGGCGCCATCCCGGAGGCCGCGCACGTCCACGACGTCGACTACACCGTGGAGACCGCCGCCGCGCTGCGGATGGGCGATCTGGTGGAGGAGCAGTCCCGCACCGCCGAGAAGCTCACCGAACTGCGCAAGCAGGCCGAGCGCGAGCACCGCCAGGCCGGTTTCCTGACCACCGCCGAGGACACCGAGCGCCGCCGCCAGGAGTGGGTCAAGGAGGAACTGGTCAAGGCCGGCACCGAGCGCGCCCGCTCGTTGGGGTGGACCGACGTCTACACCTTCGCCAAGGCGATGGGCGAGCGCGTCGTGGCCGACCTCGGCAAGGACATCAAGGTCTCCATCGTGCGCCCGGCCATCGTGGAGTCCAGCCTGGTGCACCCCTTCCCGGGCTGGATCGAGGGCTTCAAGATGGCCGACCCGATCATCCTGGCCTATGCCAAGGGACAGCTCAGCGAGTTCCCGGCCTCCCCGGACGCGGCCCTGGACATCGTGCCCTGTGACCACGTGGTGAATGCCATCGTGGCGGTCTGCGCCACCGAGCCGACGGTGGGGGAGCCGGAGTTCTACCACGTCTCCACCGGCGCCCGGAACCCGATCACCTTCCGCGAGATCTACGAGTACATCCGCGCCTACTTCGAGGCCCACCCCTACACCCGCTCCGACGGCACCGTGGCGCCGCTGGCCACCTGGAAGTTCCCCGGTGAGCAGCCGGTGCGCCGGATGCTGGATGCCGCCGAGGTGGCCCACTCGGTGGGCAACCGGATGCTCTCCTGGGCGCCACGCGGCCGTCGCACCCGCGAGGCCGTGGTGGCGCTGGACCGGCAGGGGCGCAACCTGTCCTTCCTGCGCCGCTACCTGAGCCTGTACGGGGAGTACCTGCAGTCGCAGCTGCACTTCGTCGACGACTGCACCCTGGCCCTGCACCACAGCCTGCACCCCGACGACGTGGAGGCCTTCGGCTTCGACACCGCCGCGGTGGACTGGAAGTACTACCTGACCGACATCCACGTCCCGGCCATCACCGACCCGGTGCGCCGGCTGGAGGCCGCCCGCAGCCGTCGCGGCAACCGCGCCACCACCTACCGCGAGCTGAAGGCCTCCGAGCCCGGCACCGTCCTGGCCGCCTTCGACCTGGACGGCACCGTGATGGACACCAATGTGGTGGAGACCTACCTGTGGGCCCGGCTGCCCGAACTCGGCCCGCTGGGGCGCGCCAAGGAGGTGGCCGGCGTGGCCGCCAGCCTGCCGCGCTACCTGGGCGCCGACCGTCGCGACCGTGCCGACTTCCTGCGCACCATGTACCGCCGCTACGAGGGCATGCGGATGGCCGAGCTGGAGAAGCTGGTCGACGAGCAGATGACCCCGCTGGTGCAGGACCGGATGAGCGCCGAGGCGCTGGAGCGGATCAAGGAGCACCGCGGCGCCGGTCACACCACCGTCCTGCTCACCGGCGTGATCCGCCCGCTCACCCGGCCGCTGGAGGAGTACTTCGACGTGATCGTGGCCGCCGAACTGGCCACCGACGCCGACGGCGTGATCACCGGCTTCCTGACCAGCCCGCCGATGGTCGGCGAGGCGCGCTCCGCCTGGCTCAAGCACCACGCCGCCCTGAACGGGATCGACCTGGCGAAGTCCTTCGCCTATGCCGACAGCCATGTGGACCTGCCGATGCTGACCACCGTGGGCAACCCGGTGGTGGTCCAGCCCGACGTGGGTCTGCTGCGTGCCGCCCGCAAGAACGGCTGGAGCATCGTCGACTGGCACAGCCAGCCCAAGCTGCCGCGCTGGCGCCTGCCCCGCCCGGGCCAGGGACGCTGAGACCCTGCGCCGGTGCCGCTGGACGGCACCGGCGCTAGGCTGGGTCCCCCGGGGCAAAGGAGCATCGTGGAGTACATCGTCGAGGGCAGCCTGGAGTGGTCCGCGCTGTGCGCGGCCGACCTGCCCCAGCTGGCCGAGCTCCGCACCACCATCGAGTACTTCGACGACCCGGTGGAGCGCCAGGACCTGGCGCAGCTGCAGGAGTACTGGACCGCACCCGGCGCCGACCCGGTCTTCAACTGCACCGTGGGGCGTGACAAGGGCGGCACCATCGTCGCCTACGGCTGGAACCACGTCCGGGGCCTCGACGTGGGCGAGCCCCGGGTCTGGCTGGACGGGGGAGTGCACCCGGCCTGGCGCCACCAGCACATAGGTCGTCGGCTGATGGAGTGGCAGGTGGAGCGCGCACGCCTGTGGTACGCCAAGGTGCTGCGCGAGCAGCCGTGGCTGCAGGCACCGCTGTGGCTGGGCACCTACGTGGACCAGAAGCTGGAGGGGCAGTCGGCGCTGTGCGAGACGCTGGGCCTGGCGCCCGAGCGCTGGTACTTCGACATGCACCTGACCTTCGGGATGGACCAGCCCGGTCCGGTGCTGCCCGTCATCCCGCTCACCGGCCGGGTGCAGCTGCAGCACTACCATCCGGCGCTCTCGGAGCAGGTGCGGCTGGCCCACAACGAGGTCTTCGCCGCCAGTTTCGGCTCCCACACCGTCTCGGTGGCCAACTGGGAGCACTCGATGGACCGCAGCGCCGCCCGCCCCGAGTGGTCCTGGGTGGCCACCCAGGACGGCGAGGTGGTGGGTTATGCGCTCAACTCCGCCTACGAGCAGGACTGGGGCCCGCAGGGGTTCAGCGAGGGCTGGACCGACCGGCTCGGCGTGCGCCCCGGCTGGCGCGGCCACAACCTGGGCCGGGCCCTGCTGCTGGCCTCGATGCGCTCCTTCCTCGACGCCGGGCTCGAGGGTGCCGGGGTCGGCGTCGACACCGCTCGGCCGGATGCCGCGCTGCGTCTGTTCGAGTCCATCGGCTACCAGGCCGAGGAGATGGTGGTGCTGCACAGCACGGTGGTCCCGCCCATCGCCGTCTGAGGCCAGCAGCCCGGGAACGTCGCGACGCACCGCCCCCGCGGGCGATTCACGGTGCCGCGGGCGCAGCGGCTAGGATTGACAGGCTGCCCGGGCCGGGTCCGTCAGCGTGCCTACGGCCGCGCAGCACACGAATTTTCTCCACGAGAGGTGAGGTTGACGCATGAGCGGTCACTCCAAATGGGCCACGACGAAGCACAAGAAGGCCGTCATCGATGCCAAGCGCGGCAAGCTGTTCGCCAAGCTGATCAAGAACATCGAGGTGGCGGCGCGCGTGGGCGGCGGTGACCCCGGCGGCAACCCGACCCTCTACGACGCCATCCAGAAGGCCAAGAAGAACTCGGTCCCCAATGACAACATCGACCGCGCCGTCAAGCGTGGCTCCGGTGTCGGCGCCGATGCCGTCAACTACGACACCATCATGTACGAGGCCTACGGCCCCGCCGGCGTCGCCATCCTGATCGAGTGCCTCACCGACAACCGCAACCGCGCCGTCTCCGACGTGCGCGTGGCGGTCACCCGCAACGGCGGCACCATCGCCGACGGCGGCTCCGTGCAGCGCCTGTTCGAGCGCAAGGGCCTGGTCACCGTCGCCAAGAGCCAGGAGGTCCCGGGCGAGGGTCGCAAGACCGAGACCCGCGAGGTCACCGAGGACGAGCTGCTGGAGGCCACCCTGGAGGCCGACGTCGAGGACGTCGCGGACAACGGTGACGAGTTCGAGCTGACCTGCGACCCCAACGACCTGGTGGAGGTCCGCAAGGCCGTCCAGGCCGCCGGCATCGACTACAACGCCGCCGACGTGGCCTTCGTCGCCACCTTCGACCAGGACATCGACACCGTCGAGGCCGCCCAGAAGCTGGAGCGCCTGATCGACGCGCTGGAGGAGTCCGACGACGTGCAGAACGTCTACACCAACGCGAACCTGACCGACGAGGTGCGCACCCAGCTCGAGAGCGAGTGAGCTGACCTGCCGCGACGCCCCGGGACCTGCCGGTTCCGGGGCGTCGTGCTGTCCGGGGCCCTTCCGTCCGGGGTCCGTGGCTGGTTAGCGTGGTGAGCAGCCGTGAGACAGGAGTCGTCATGACCGAGTCGCCCACCACCCTGCGCCTGCTGTGGCCGCAGTGGCAGGGAGCCACCGCCGCCAATGTCGTGGAGCTCTTCCCGGAGGTCCCGCTGCCCGACGCCCGGCTGGCCTATGCCATGGGCTCGCGCCTGCTGGGGCACATGCTGCCGCCGCACGACGGCCCGGTGGCGGAGGTGCCGGTGGCCCCCGACGACAGCGGCCTGGTGCTGGAGCGCGGCATCGAGTCGCGCGCGGTGCTGCTGGAGCAGTTGCGCGCCGCCCTGGCCCTGGTGGAGCAGCACGACTGCGACCGGGTGCTCACCCTGGGCGGCGAGTGCTCGGTGAGCCTGGCGCCCTTCTCCTGGCTGGCCCGGCGCCACGGGGAGGACCTGGCCGTGGTCTGGCTGGACTCCCATCCCGACGTCGGGACCCCGGACAGCGAGTACCACGGCCACCACGCGATGGCGGTCAGCCTGCTCACCGGCCACGGCGACCAGGACTTCTTGGCGGCGCTGCCCGGGACGGTGGACCCCTCCCGGGTGGCGCTGGCCGGCCTGCACTCCTGGACCGAGGACGACATCGGCCACGTGGCCGACTGGGGACTGACCAGCTTCTCGCCGCAGGACCTGCGCGAGTCCAGCGAACCGCTGCTGGACTGGCTGGCCAGCACCGGCTGCAGCAAGGTGGCGCTGCACCTCGACGTCGACGTGGTGGACGCCAACCAGGTGGTGCTGGGCCTGGGCGCCGAGCCCGACGGGCTCAGCCTGGAGCAGGCCCGGCGCGTGGTGGACGACGTCGCCGGTGCGGCCGAGATGGTGGGCCTGACGGTGGCCGAGTACATCCCGCGCCAGGTGATCCAGATGATGGGCCTGCTGCGCGGGCTCCCGCTGGCCTGAGCAGGAGCGGCGTTCAGTCGCGCTCCAGGCGTCGCGGCGTCGGGGCCTGCCAGTGCAGCTTGAGGGCGGCCAGGCGCAGGCCGAAGACCAGCAGCACCAGCACCCACTGCACCACCGGGTCCAGCAGGTGCAGCCGCGCCGCGACGTCGGTGAGCACCGCTCCCAGCAGGGCGGGCAGCGCGTAGAGGTCGCGGGTGAAGACGCTGGGCACGGTGCCGGAGAGCACGTCGCGCAGCACGCCGCCGCCCACCGCGGTCAGGGTGCCGACCGCGATCGCCTCGATGCCCGGGTGGCCGGTCTGGATGGCGGTCATGGCGCCGGTGACGGCGAAGGCGCCCAGTCCCAGCGCGTCGGCCACCAGGATGGTGCGCCGGGCCCGGTCCAGGGTGCCGGAGAACCAGAAGGTGACCAGACCGCCGGCCAGCGCGGTGGCGATCAGCGGCAGGTCGCTGATGCCGCGCGGGGGCGTGATGCCCAGCAGCACGTCGCGCATCATCCCGCCGCCCAGCGCCGTGACGACGGCGAGCACCAGGATCCCGAAGATGTCGAAGTGGCGGCGCACGCCGGCCAGCCCTCCGGACAGGGCGAAGGCGAACACACCGAGCAGGTCGACCATCAGCACCGGGCGAGCCTACTGGAGTAGGATTCCGAACGCGTGTTCGACCGATGCGCGTGGACCGAGGACAGGAGTGGACCCGTGCGAGTGCTCGGCGTGGACCCCGGCCTGACCAGGTGCGGCATCGGGGTGGTCTCCGGCACCGTGGGCCGCCCGCTGGAGCTGGTGGCCGTCGGCGTGGTGCGCACCCCGGCCGGCCAGGACCACGCCCACCGGCTGCTGGCCATCGAGACCGGCATCGAGGAGTGGGTGACGGCCTACCGTCCCGAGGCGATCGCGGTGGAGCGGGTCTTCGCGCAGCACAACCTGCAGTCGGTCACCGGCACCAGCCAGGCCGCCGGGATCGCCATGCTGGTGGCCGCCCGCCATGCCATCCCCGTCGTGCTGCACACCCCCAGTGAGGTGAAGGCCGCCATCACCGGCTCCGGCCGCGCCGACAAGGCCCAGGTGGGCGCCATGGTGGCCCGGATCCTGAAGCTCGCCGAGCCGCCGAAGCCCGCCGACGCCGCCGACGCGGTGGCGCTGGCCATCTGCCACATCTGGCGCGGCGCCGCCACCAACCGTTATGCCGAGGCCGTGGCGAAGGCCACCACCGGCCGCACCAACCGCATCCCCAGCAGAGGACGAGCATGATCAACCACCTGACCGGTACCGTCGCCGCCGCGGGCGCCACCTGGGTGGTGCTCGACGTCAACGGCTTCGGCATGAAGGCCCTGTGCACTCCCGCCACCTGTGCCCAGGTGCGGCTGGGCGCCACCACCACGCTGCACACCTCGATGGTGGTGCGCGAGGACTCGATGACCCTCTACGGCTTCGCCGACGCGGAGGAGCGCGACTGCTTCGAGCTGGTGCAGTCGGCCAGCGGCATCGGCCCCAAGATCGCCCAGGCGGTGGTCAGCGTGATGGACCCGGAGGCGCTGCGCTCCGCCATCCTCACCGAGAACCTGGTGGCGCTGTGCAAGGTGCCCGGCATCGGCCGCAAGGGTGCGCAGAAGATGGTCATCGAGCTCAAGGACAAGGTGAACGCGCTCGGCGCGGTCACCGCACCCACCCCCACCGGCGAGGGGGCCGCCCAGTGGCGCGAGCAGGTCACCGACGGCCTGGTGGGCCTGGGCTGGTCCGCCAAGGACGCCGAAGCCGCCTGCGACGGCGTCGCCCACCTCGTGGAGGAGGATCCCGGCGTCGGGATCGCGGTGCTGATGCGCCAGGCGCTGGCCTCGCTCGCCCGCAAGTAGGGTTGGCCCCCAGGAACAGGAGGCAGCAGTGGAACACTCGCCCGTCGACCCGCACGCGGAGCCCGAGGAGCGCGCCGTCGAGGCCGCCCTGCGCCCGGCGAGCCTGGAGGAGTTCGAGGGCCAGCCGCGCGTGCGCGACCAGCTCGGCCTGGTGCTGGAGGCCGCCCGCCACCGCGGCGCCACGCCCGACCACGTCCTGCTCTCCGGCCCGCCCGGGCTGGGCAAGACCACGCTGGCCATGATCATCGCCGGCGAGATGGGCGCCCCGCTGCGGATCAGCTCCGGCCCCGCGATCCAGCACGCCGGCGACCTGGCCGCCATCCTGTCCGGACTGCAGGAGGGCGAGGTCTTCTTCCTCGACGAGATCCACCGGATGAGCCGGCCGGCCGAGGAGATGCTCTACCTGGCCATGGAGGACTTCCGGGTCGACGTGGTGGTGGGCAAGGGGCCCGGCGCCACCGCCATCCCCATCGAGATCCCGCCCTTCACCCTGGTGGGCGCCACCACCCGCGCCGGCCTGCTGCCCGGCCCGCTGCGCGACCGCTTCGGCTTCACCGCCCAGCTCGACTTCTACGAGGCGGCCTCCCTGGAGCACATCGTGCACCGCTCCGCCCAGGTGCTCGACGTGGACCTCGACGAGGACTCCGCCCGCGAGATCGCGATGCGCTCGCGCGGCACCCCCCGCATCGCCAACCGGCTGCTGCGCCGGGTGCGCGACTACTCCCAGGTGCGCCATGCCGGCCGCGTCACCCGGGCCATCACCGGGGAGGCGCTTGACCTCTACGAGGTGGACCCGCTGGGTCTGGACCGGCTGGACCGCGCGGTGCTGGAGGCCATCTGCACCAAGTTCGGCGGCGGGCCGGTGGGCCTGTCGACGCTGGCGATCAGCGTGGGGGAGGAGACCGAGACCGTCGAGGAGGTGGCCGAGCCCTTCCTGGTACGCCTGGGCTTCCTGATGCGCACGCCGCGGGGTCGGGTGGCCACGGCCCGTGCCTGGCAGCACCTGGGCCTGGTGCCGCCCGCCCAGGACGACCTGTTCGGCTGAGCCGACAGCCGCGGGCGCCCCGCCCGGCCCGTCGTTTCGTGCCCGGTCCACCCCGGTGGGTAGTCTTGCGGATGGACCTGCTGCGGTCCGCAGCCTGATGCTGTCCGCAGCCCCGCCGACGAACGGAATCCAATGCCCAGCATGACCACCCTGCTCATCATCGTGCTCGCCATGGTGCTCTTCTCCTTCCTGCTGCAGCGACCGCTGAAGAAGCAGCAGGAGGCGGCTGCCCAGATGCGTGAGTCGCTGGGCGAGGGCTCGCGGGTGATGCTGACCACCGGGCTGTTCGGCACCGTCACGCACGTGGGCGCCGAGCAGGTCATCGTGGAGCTGGCACCCGGCGTCGAGGTCACCTGCCTCAAGCAGGCCATCGCCAAGCTGGTGGCGCCGGAGGACGAGGAGTTCGTCTTCGCCGACGAGACCGACGAGGCCGTTGCGCCGGTCGCGGTCGATGACGGCGAGGCCTTCGCGCAGCCGGTCACCGAGGCCCACCCGGTCGACGGGATCGAACCCGGCACCGACGGCGACACCATGACCGACGCTCCGCGCGGCACCGGCGACTCGCTCGGCTACCCCGAGCAGCTCGACACCGACCGCCCCCGGACCAACTGACCGCTGCGGCGGCCCCCTGACAAGGACGTAGACGACTGTGGCAACGAGCAGCACCCGCCGGCGACACCCCGGCCGCACGCTGGCCATCTTCCTGCTGTGCACCGCAGCACTGTTCGGCCTGATGGCCCTCGGCAAGGTCTGGACCCCGAAGCTGGGCCTGGACCTGGCCGGCGGTTCCACCATCACGCTGACGGCCTCCAACACCACCGGCGCCAACCAGATCTCCCCGGAGAACCTGGAGCAGGCCCGCATGATCATCCAGCAGCGCGTCGATTCGCTGGGCGTCGGTGAGACCTCGGTGGCCACCCAGGGCAATCAGCACATCGTGGTGAGCGTGCCCAATGTCACCGATGACGAGCAGCTGGTGAAGATGGTGGGTCAGACCGCCCAGCTCACCTTCCGCAATGTCTACGCCATGGAGCAGGTGGCCCCCACGGCGGCACCCAGCGCCTCCGCCTCGGCCAGTGCCTCCGGTGCCAGCGGCGGCGCGAGCGCGTCGGCCAGCCCCTCGGCCGCCGCCACACCGCCCGGCCTGCCCACCGCGGCCCCCGCGGCGCCGGGCAAGAGCACCGGCAAGCCGCTGGCCCTGGACAAGGCGATGGCCTGGCAGCCCAGCGGCTCCGACCAGTCCCAGTTCGCGCAGTGGACCTGCGACAAGAAGTTCCCCGACAACCCCGACCAGCCGCTGATCACCTGTGACCAGAGCGGCACCGCCAAGTACCTGCTGGGTCCGGTGGTCATCGAGGGCACCCACGTCAAGAACGCCACCTCCGGCATCCCGCAGGGCATGGTCCAGGTGGCGGTCAACCTGCAGTTCGACGACAAGGGCAAGACCGACTTCGGCACCGTCACCAGCAAGCTGGTGAACCAGCAGGCGCCGATGAACCAGAACGCCATCGTGCTGGACTCCAAGGTGGTCTCCGCCCCCGCGATCCAGTCGGCCATCCTCGACGGCATGGCCCAGATCACCGGCAACTTCACCCAGTCCAGCGCCCAGGACCTGGCCAATGTGCTCAACTACGGCGCCCTGCCGCTGAAGTTCGAGCCGTCGACGGTGGAGACCGTCAGCCCCACCCTGGGTGGTGAGCAGCTGCGCGCCGGATTCATCGCCGGGGCCATCGGCCTGCTGCTGGTGATCCTCTACTCGCTCTACTACTACCGGGGCCTGTCCATCGTGGTGGTGGGCTCCCTGGTGCTGGCCGCGGTCATCACCTATGCCTGCATGACCCTGCTGGGCGAGGCGATGGGCTACGCCCTCAACCTGCCGGGCGTGGCCGGCGCCATCATGGCGATCGGCGTCACCGCCGACTCCTTCATCATCTACTTCGAACGGATCCGCGACGAGATCCGCGACGGCCGCAGCCTGCACTCGGCCATCGAGACCGGCTGGGAGAAGGCCCGCGGCACCATCGTGATCGCCGACGGCGTCTCCCTGCTGAGCGCCGTGGTGCTCTTCGTGCTGGCCGTCGGTGCCGTCAAGGGCTTCGCCTTCACGCTGGGCCTGACCACCCTGATCGACATCGCGATCGTCTTCTGGTTCACCAAGCCGCTGGTCAGCCTGCTGGGCCGCACCAAGTTCTTCGGCCAGGGCCACAAGTTCTCCGGCCTGGACCCCGAGCACATGGGTGTCTCCCGCGAGTCCCTGCTGGGCATCCGGGGCCGCACCGCCTCGCGCGCCGCCGCCGCGGTGAACCGACGCACCTCGCGCGCCGAGCGTCGAGAGGCCGCCTCGCGCTCCGGCGCCACCAGCACCCGAACCACCCGCACCACGCGCGCCAATCGCGCCGCGCAGCCCACCGAGACCGAGGAGATCTGATGAGCACCCAGTACCTCGGCGAGGACGACCAGCTCTCCGGTGAGGCCGTCAGCAATGTCGACCACCACGGTCGCAAGCTCAGCCTCGCCCACCGCCTCTACACCGGCGACGTCTCCTGGGACTTCGTCGGCCGCAAGAAGCTGTGGTTCCTGATCTCCGGCCTGGTGATGGCCATCGCGCTCGGCTCGCTGCTGCTGCGCGGTCTCAACCTGGGCATCGAGTTCAAGGGTGGCGCGGACTTCACGGCCCCGGCCACGGTCACCGCCACCACCGTCGACGACTTCCGTGAGGCCGTCCAGTCCTCCGGCGTGGGCGACCTGGACGCCACCCAGGTGCTCACCATCGGCGAGAACCAGGTGAAGGTGCAGACCCGCACCTTGGGAACCGAGGAGCTGGCGAAGGTCCGCGGCGCGATCGCCGCCGAGGCCGGCACCCAGCCCAACCAGGTGGCCTATTCCGCCATCGGCGCTTCCTGGGGTGAGCAGATCACCAAGAAGGCGGTCCAGGCCCTGGTGGTCTTCCTGGTGCTGGTCTGCCTGCTGATCTGGGCCTACTTCCGGGACTGGAAGATGTCGGTGGCTGCCCTGGTGGCCCTGCTGCACGACCTGCTGCTCACCGTCGGCGTCTACTCGCTGCTGGGCTTCACCGTGACCCCGGCCTCCATGATCGGCGTGCTCACCATCCTGGGCTACTCGCTGTACGACACCGTGGTGGTCTTCGACAAGGTGCGCGAGAACGTGCGCGGCCTGTCCAGCCAGCGTCGCAGCTACTCCGAGGCGGCCAACCATGCCGTCAACCAGGTGCTGGTGCGCTCGCTGAACACCACCGTGATCGGCGTGCTGCCGGTGGCCGCGCTGCTCTTCGCCGGTGTCTTCGTGCTGGGCTCCGGGCCGCTGGAGGACCTGGGCCTGGCCCTGTTCGTCGGCATGATCGCGGGCGCCTACTCCTCGATCTTCATCGCCACGCCGCTGCTGGCCTGGCTGCGTGAGCGCGAGCCCGCCATGCGCGAGCACCGCGCCAACCTGGAGCGTCGCGCCAGCCGCAAGGCCGCCCGCACCCCCGCCGTGGCCGCGGCCACCGGCGCCGTCGCCGACGCACCCGCCGTCTCCGGGGAGCGCACCCAGCGCCCCCGCACCACCCGTGCCAACCGCAAGACCAAGTGACCGAGGACACCCTGACATGACCGCTGACCGCGCCCTGATCGAGTCGCTGATCACCGACGTTCCTGACTTCCCCAAGCCGGGCGTCGTCTTCAAGGACATCACCCCGCTGCTGGCCTCCCCGGAGGGCTACCAGGCCGCCGTGGACGCGATTGCCGACTCCGCGCCCGAGAAGATCGACGTGGTGGTGGGCATGGAGGCCCGCGGCTTCATCTTCGCCGCCCCGGTGGCCATCAAGCTGGGCGCCGGCTTCGTGCCGGTGCGCAAGCCCGGCAAGCTGCCCCGCCCGGTCTTCGAGGAGAACTTCGCCCTGGAGTACGGCACCGAGACCCTCACCGTGCACCGTGACGCCATCAAGCCCGGTGCCCGAGTGCTGGTCGTCGACGACGTGCTGGCCACCGGCGGTACGATCGGCGCCACGGCGCAGCTGCTCAAGAAGCTCGACGTCAACCTGGTGCACGTGGCCACGGTGATGGAGCTCAGCTTCCTGGGTGGTCGTGCCCTGCTGGACAGCAATGGCATCGACTCCTTCAGCACCATCGTCACCGTCTGAGCCGACGGCTGGGGGAGTCCTGGGAAGGAGCACAGTGGGCGTCGACGAGGTCTACGGACCCTATGGCGGGCCGGAGCAGGCTGCCGTGCCCGGTAGCCCCATGTCGGCCGCCCAGGACCGCTTCTCCACTGGACCGGAGGCGCCGCGGATGCGGATGCGCCAGCGGCTGGCGCGGCTGGGAGCCAGCAAGTCGCCCACCAGTGCGGTGCTGGACCCGCTGTTCACCGTGGTGCGGGCCAACCATCCCAAGGCCGATCTGGCCCTGCTGGAGCGCGCCTACAGCACTGCCGAGCACTACCACCGCGGCCAGCTGCGCAAGTCGGGTGATCCCTACATCACCCACCCGCTGGCGGTGACCACCATCCTGGCCGAACTCGGCATGACCGAGCCCACCCTGGTGGCCGCCCTGCTGCACGACACCGTCGAGGACACCTCGTACACGATGGAGCAGCTCACCGCCGACTTCGGCAGCGAGGTGGCGCTGCTGGTGGACGGGGTGACCAAGCTGGACAAGGTCACCTATGGCGACTCGGCCAAGGCCGAGACGCTGCGCAAGATGGTGATCGCCATGAGCCGCGACATCCGCGTGCTGGTGATCAAGCTGGCCGACCGGCTGCACAACATGCGCACCCTGTCCTTCCTGCGCCCGGACAAGCAGTACCGGATCGCCAACGAGACGCTGGAGATCTTCGCCCCGCTGGCCCACCGGTTGGGCATGAATGCGGTCAAGTGGGAGCTGGAGGACCTGGCCTTCTCCACCATGGAGCCCAAGGTCTACGACGAGATCGTGCGGCTGGTGGCCGAGCAGGCCCCGCAGCGCGAGCGCCAGCTGCGCGAGGTGATCGCCCAGGTGCAGGAGGACCTGGCGGCCGCCAACATCCCCGCCACCGTCTACGGCCGGCCGAAGCACTACTACTCGATCTACCAGAAGATGGTGGTGCGGGGCCGCGAGTTCAAGGACATCTACGACCTGGTGGGCCTGCGGATCCTGGTGGAGAGCCCGCGCGACTGCTATGCGGCGCTGGGCGTGATGCACGTGCGGTGGAACCCCCTGCCGGGGCGGTTCAAGGACTACATCGCCATGCCGAAGTTCAACATGTACCAGAGCCTGCACACCACCGTGCTGGGCCCCGGTGCCAAGCCGGTGGAGCTGCAGATCCGCACCTACGAGATGCACCGCAAGGCGGAGTACGGTGTCGCGGCCCACTGGAAGTACAAGGAGGACCTGCGCACCCCCGGCCAGGCCGACCCCGAGGCCACCGACCTGTCCTGGGTGCACAACCTGAACCAGTGGAGCAAGGAGACCGAGGACCCCAGCGAGTTCCTGGACTCGCTGCGCTTCGAGATCAACTCCACCGAGGTCTACGTCTTCACGCCCAAGGGCGACGTGGTGGCGCTGCCCGCCGGCGCCACGCCGGTGGACTTCGCCTACAGCGTCCACACCGAGGTGGGGGCGCGCTGCATCGGCGCCCGCGTCAACGGTCGACTGATGCCGCTGGAGAAGCAGCTCAGCAATGGCGACGTGGTGGAGATCCTCACCTCGAAGGCCGAGAATGCCGGCCCCAGCCGGGACTGGCTGAACTTCGTCACCAGCCCGCGGGCCCGCAGCAAGATCAAGGCCTACTTCTCCAAGGAGCGTCGCGAGGAGGCGATCGAGCGCGGCAAGGAGGAGCTGGCCCGCCAGATGCGCCGCTCCGGGTTGCCGCTGCAGCGGATGCTGACTGCCGAGCACCTGGCCTCCGTCGCCGACAACTTCAAACTGGGCGACGTGAATGGGCTCTACGCCGGCATCGGCGAGAACTCGGTGAGCGCGCAGGCCGTGATGCAGCGCCTGATCGCGATCGCCGGGGGTCGCGAGGAGGCTGCCGAGGAGTCGCTGGAGGAGGCCCCGGCGATTCGTCGTCGTCATCGCTCCACCACGAGTGAGACCGGCGTGGTGGTGCAGGGCGACCCGAACGTGTACGTGAAGCTCGCCAAGTGCTGCACCCCGATGCCCGGCGACGAGATCCTGGGCTTCGTCACCCGGGGCGACGGGGTCAGCGTGCACCGGCGCGACTGCACCAATGCCGACAACCTGCTGAGCGCTCCGGAACGGATCATCCCGGTGGAGTGGGCCAGCAATGTGGGACAGGCCTACCTGGTCAACGTGCAGGTGGAGGGCCTGGACCGCCAGGGTCTGCTGGCCGATGTGACCCGCGTGATGAGCGACCAGCACCTCAACATCATCTCGGCCACCATGAGCACCAATCCCAGCGACCGGCTGTTCAAGGTGCGGCTCTCCTTCGAGTCGCCCGACCCGACCCACCTGGAGCACGTGCTGGGCCACCTGCGCCGCATCCCCGGCGTCTACGACGTCTACCGGGTGCGCTGAGGCCGGCCCGGTCCGGTCGGCCCCAGCGCGACCCCGGTCAGCGGAAGGCGTAGCGGTAGGTCGCCTTCCAGTAGGGGCCTCCTCGCTGCGGATTCTTGACCCGGACGCAGCCGAAGCTCTGGAAGAAGACCAGGCTGCGGATGTTGTACCGGTGCGAGAGCTGGGTCTGCTTGAGGTGCTTCTCGCAGTCCGCTCTGGTCGTGCCCCAGACCGCACTGGCGACGTAGGTGTAGGCCTCGGCCGGCTGGGCCGGGGCCACCGTGGTGAGGGCTGCGGTGGCCACCAGGGTGCTCGTGAGCAGGGCGACGGGTTTGCGCATCGGATTCCTCCAGTTCTGGACGTCAGGACGGGTGCCCGGCAGGGCCCGGTCATGACACCACGCCAGCGGGTCAGCAAGCCGGTCCGCAGCGGCGCAACCCATGACAACGGCCCCACGACCTTCGCGGTCGTGGGGCCGTGTCGTCGGCGAGTGCGTCTCAGGCCTTGAACTCGTCCAGCGCCTTCTGCGCCTGGTCCAGCCAGGACTGGTAGGTGGTGATGGACTCGCGGGCCTCCTTGGCCTTCTTGTCCTTGCCCTCGGCTTCCAGCTTCTCGGCCTGCTTGGTGAGCTTGTCGATCTGGGCGGTGAACATCGCCACCGTGTCGGCGGCGCGCTGGCGGGCCTCCGGGTCGGTGCGACGCCACTCCTCGGCCTCGGCCTCCTTGACGGCGTTCTCCAGGGCACGCACCCGGTTGTCCAGCGGGCGGATCGCGTCGCGCGGCACCTTGCCGTACTCGTTGAACTTCGCCAGGAAGTCGCGGAACTGGGTGCGGGCGGTGGCCAGGTCGGTGACCGGGAGGATGGACTTCTCGGCCTCGTCGAGCAGCGCCTCCTTGGCCACCTTGTTGCCCACGAACTCCTGGTCCTGCTCGGCCATGGCGGCGTCGCGGGCGCTGAAGAAGTCGTCCTGGATGCCACGGAAGGTGGCCCACAGCTTGTCGTCCTCGTGGCGCGGGGCGGAGCCGGCGGCCTTCCAGCGGGTCATCAGGTCACGGAAGGCACCCGCGGTGGGGCCCCACTCGGTGGAGCCGGCCAGGCCGCGCGCCTCCTCGATGATCTGCTCCTTGAGCTGCTTGGCGCCCTCGCGCTTCTTGTTCTGCTCGGCGAACTGGGCCTTGCGGCGACGGGTGTAGGTGGTGCGGGCGCTGGAGAAGCGGTGCCACAGGGCGTCGTCGGTGGCGCGGTCGATGCGCGGCAGCGCCTTCCACTCCTCGAGCAGGGCGCGGAAGCGGTTGACCCCGCCGCGCCAGTCATTGCCCTGGGCCAGCTTCTCGGCCTCGCCGACCATGCGCTCCTTCTCGGCGCGGGCGGCCTCGGCGGCCTTCGCCTTCTCGGCCTTCTTCTGCTCGGCGGCCGCCTCCAGGGCGGGGGTGAGGGCGTCCAGACGGGTCAGCAGGCCGGCCAGGTCACCCACGGCATTGGCGTCGGTGATGTTCTTGCGGGCGGCATCGACGGACTTGCGCGCCTCGTCGGAGCCCAGCGTCCCGCTCTTCACGCGCGCTTCGAGCAGGCCCACCTCGGTCTCCAGGGTCTGGAAGCGTCGCACGTAGAAGGCGAGGGCTTCGGAGGGATCGACATCGGGGACCTGGCCGACGCGCCGCTCGCCGTCTGCGGTGATGACGTAGACCGTGCCGTCATCCTCGACGCGACCAAACTCCCGTGCGCCCCCGGCGCTCTCGATCGGGTTCGGACCTGCAGTTTCGCTCATGGTCCCATCTTGCCCGATATGGTGCCCTTTGTGCTCATCGCCTCATTTCCGGCCGGCCCCTGGCAGGCCAACTGCTATCTGCTCGCCCGCGAGCGGGGCGGTCCCTGCGTCGTCGTCGACCCCGGCGTGGACGCCGTCGACGGGGTCCGTCAGGGCCTGTCCCAGTACGGCCTGCGACTGGACGCGGTGCTGCTGACCCACGGCCACGTGGACCACGTGGCCAGCGCCGCGCAGATTGCCGACGAGGCGGACGTGCCGGTCTGGATCCACGAGGCCGACGCCGACCTGCTGCAGTACCCGCTGCGGGCGCTGGGGGAGCAGTCGGCCGACATCATCGAGCAGATCTACGGCAGCACCGAGTTCACCCCGCCGCGCCAGGTGCGCCACTACGAGGGCGACGTGCAGGCCGCCGGCATCCGCTTCGCCACCCGCCATGCGCCCGGGCACACGCCGGGCTGCACCCTGCTGCTGCCCGAGCTGGACGACATGAGCCTGGTCTTCACCGGCGACGTGGTCTTCGCGGGCTCGATCGGGCGCACCGATCTGCCGCGCGGCGACGCCTTCACCATGGCCAGTAGTCTGGTCACCGCCGTCCTGCCGCTGGACGACGAGGCGCACCTGCTGCCCGGGCACGGCCCCACCACCACGATGGCGGCTGAACGGGCCACCAACCCCTGGCTGCAGGCCGACCGTCTCGTCGCGCTGCAGCAGCCCGGCCACGGCACCGCCTGACCCCATCGCCGCTCGCGCGGCCGACCACCGAACGAACTGGAAGTGACCCACCCGATGGCTCGTCCCAAGCCCCTGTCCGGATTCCCGGAATTCCTGCCTGCCGGCCGCATCGTCGAGCAGCGCGTGCTGGACATCCTGCGCGAGACCTTCGAGCTGCACGGCTTCGCCTCCATCGAGACCCGCGCCGTGGAGACCATGGAGACGCTCACCCGCAAGGGTGAGATCACCAAGGAGGTCTACGTGGTGCGCCGGCTGCACGCCGACGAGGCGCAGCCGGAGAAGGACGACCTGGGCCTGCACTTCGACCTGACCGTGCCCTTCGCGCGCTACGTGCTGGAGAATGCCGGCCACCTGGCCTTCCCCTTCCGTCGCTACCAGGTGCAGAAGGTCTGGCGCGGCGAGCGCCCGCAGGAGGGCCGCTACCGCGAATTCCTGCAGGCCGACATCGACATCGTGGGCCAGGACAGCCTGCCCGAGCACTTCGACGTCGAGGCGCCGCTGGTGATGCTGGCCGCCCTGGAGCGGATGCACGTCGAGCTGGGCCTGCCGCAGGCGCTGATGCACGTCAACAACCGCAAGCTGGCCGAGGGCTTCTACCGCGGCCTGGGCATCACCGACACCCTCGAGGTGCTGCAGCGGGTGGACAAGTACGACAAGATCGGCGCCGAGGCGGTGGCCGCGCTGCTCACCGAGGAGCTGGGCCTGTCCGCCGAGGTGGCGGCCAAGTGCGTCGCCCTGGCCGGCATCTGCACCCCCGACGACTCCTTCGTTGAGCAGGTACGCGCCCTGGGCGTGCAGCACGAGATGCTCGACGAGGGCCTGGCCGCGCTGCAGGCCGTCATCAACGAGGCCAATCGACGCGTGCCGGGCCGGATGGTGGCCGACATGAAGATCGCCCGCGGCCTGGACTACTACACCGGCACGGTCTACGAGACCGAGCTGGTGGGCCACGAGAAGCTGGGCTCGATCAGCTCCGGTGGCCGCTACGACTCGCTGGCCAGCGACGGGAAGACCACCTTCCCGGGCGTGGGCATCTCGCTGGGCGTCACCCGGCTGCTCGGACCGATGATCACCAAGGGCCAGATCACCGCCACCCGCAGCGTGCCCAGTGCCGTGCTGGTGGCCGTCGACGCGGAGGAGACCCGCGACGTGGCCCAGGAGGTGGCTGCCGCGCTGCGCGCCCGCCGGATTCCCTGCGAGGTGGCCCCCAAGGCCGACAAGTTCGGCAAGCAGATCCGCTATGCCGACCGTCGCGGCATCCCCTTCGTCTGGTTCGGTGGCCTGCAGGGCCAGGCCAAGGACATCCGCTCCGGCGAGCAGGTGGAGGCGGACGCATCCAGCTGGATGCCCCCGGCCGAGGACCTGCGTCCCGGGGTGTCGATCGCCGGCTGATCGGCACGGCCGCTGCGGCGGCGAGGCCCTAGGATGGCCGCCATGTCCGAGTTCGCGCAGCCTGTCTCCGACGCCCCCAGCCTGGTGCTGGGCGTGCTGACCTTCCGCCGCAACGACCTGTTGGCCGCCGTGCTGCCGCGGCTGGCCGACCAGCTGCGAGCGGCCCAGCAGATGGGCCACCAGGTACGTCTGCAGGTGGTGGACAACGATCCTGACAGCGGTGCCCGATCGGTGGTGGAGGGACTCGATCTGGGCGTCGAGACCCGCTACGCGCACGAGCCGCGGCCCGGGCTGTCCGCCGCCCGCAACCGCCTGCTCACCGAGGCCGGTGAGGCGCGCCTGCTGGCCTGCATCGACGACGACGAGCAGCCCGGCGAGGGCTGGCTGGCCAGCCTGCTGCAGACCTGGCGCGAGAGCGGCGCCCAGGCGGTCACCGGCCCGGTGCGCTCCGAGCCGGAGGGCGAGGTGGACCCGTGGACCGAGGGGACGGCCCTGTTCGCCCGGCCCAGCCACCCCACCGGCAGCGAGCGACCCGGCCTGGCCACCAACAACCTGCTGCTCGACCTGGACTTCGTGCGCGAGCACGGTCTGCGCTTCGACGACCGCTTCGGCCTGACCGGGGGAGAGGACTCCCGCTTCGGGCAGGCGCTGCGCGCCGCCGGCGGCCGGATCGTCTGGTGCGACGAGGCCGAGGTGAGCGAGACCGTCCCTGCGGCCCGGCTGGAGCGTCGCTGGATCAACGACCGCCTGGTGCGCTTCGGCGAGAGCTGGGTGCGGGTGCGCGGCATCGACCTGACGGGCAAGGAGGCGCTGATGTTCCGTGGCACGGCGCTGGTCAAGGGTGTGATGAAGACCGTCGAGGGGCAGGCCAAGGTGGTGCGCGCCCGACGTGAGAACGACCCCCGCACCGAGGGCCACTGGGCCGGTGAGCGCGCCGGCGGCATCGGCCTGGTGCGCGGCGCGCTGGGCATCAACCGCCAGGAGTACGCCCGCAAGGGCTGAGCGGGTTGACGACGGGCCGTGGGCCCGGGCCGGGGCTCACAGGTCGAGGTCGACCTGCAGCGAGGCCACCGCCTTGGCCAGGCCGATCAACCGGGTGACCTGGTCACGGGGCTGCCCCGGACGGGCCGCACGCACCACGGAGAGCACGACGGTCCAGTCACGCAGCTGCTGTTCGTCGGTCTCGACACCTGCCGCGACCAGCGCGTCCACGAGCTGCCAGAAGACCTCCTGCAGCTGGGCGGTGCCGCCCTGCGCATCGGCCAGGAAGGCCGCGGCCTCGGCATGCCGGTTGCCGGCCAGGCCCAGCGGCGCGATGGCCACCGGCTCGCCACCACGCAGCAGGACGTGCTCGCCGCGCAGGTTACCGTGCAGGCTCACCAGGTGATCTTCCTGACCCAGCAGCCGTCGTCCGGTCCGCAGCGCCTGCTCCACCAGCCGAGGCGGCAGGGGCAGGGAACGCCCGACGCTCTCCATGGCTGCCAGCTCGTCGGCCAGCAGCTCCGCGAGCCGGGGGAGCGCGGCCGGTGCCGGCCGGTGCAGCCGGGCCCACAGCTGGGCCACCTCGTCGGCCCCGGCCCAGGTGGGCTGCAACGGTTCCAGCAGCACCGCTCCCCATGCGGGTTTGGCACGCAGCACCTCGACGGCACCCTCGGCGCGCCAGAACTTCAGAGCAGCCACCGAGCCGGCTCGCCAGCCCCGCGGTGGCGCCACCTTGAGCACGGCAGCGCGCCCGTCGACGGTGCGCACCGGACGCACCAGCTCGCTGTACGGCTCGCCGTCAGGGATCAGTTGCCAGTCGCGCATCACCTCGTCCACCGCACCAGTCTTGCGCGCCGGTGGCAGGGGCCTTGCCTAGGATCGGCCCATGGTACTCGACGCGGGTCAGCAGGCGCTGCTGGACGCCTGGTGCCCGGGAGCCCGTCTGGTGCGCGACATGGGCTGGGGACTGGTGGAGCGCACCGTGCTGCACCTGGCCACCGACCAGGGCGGGGTGACCGTCAAGGCGAGTCCGCCGCAGGACCGCCACACCGCCCGGGAGATCGCCGCCCATCGCGCCTGGTTGGCGCCGCTGGTGGCCGAAGGCCATGTACCGCGGCTGCTGCATGCCGATCAGGCGGCCCGGATCCTGGTCGCCGAGCACCTTCCCGGTGAGCTGGTGCTGGGCCACCCCGCCCAGAGCGAACCGGAGACCTTCGCCCAGGCCGGCCGCATCCTGCGGCTGCTGCACGGCCAGTCCTGCGGCGTCGATGCCGGCTACGGCCAGCAGCTGCGCGAGACGACGCTGCGCTGGCTGTCCCGCCCGCACCGCATCGAGCCTTCGACCGCGCGCGAGCTGCACCGCCGGGTCTCGGCCTGGCCCGACCAGGGCGCCGAGGTGGTGCCCACCCACCAGGACTTCCAGCCGCGCAACTGGCTGGTGGACGAGGCGCGCGTGCGGCTGATCGACTTCGGCGGCATGGAGCTGGCGCCGGCGCTGGTGGACCTGGTGCGGCTGCACCGCCAGGACTTCCAGGACGATCCCCGGCTGGAGCAGGCCTTCCTGGCCGGCTACGGCAGTGACCCGCGCCGCGACGAGCTGTGGCCCCGCCAGCTGCTGGCCCAGGCCGTCACCACCGCCGTCTGGGCCTTCGGCGTGGGCGACGAGGCCTTCGAGCAGCAGGGCCACCGGATGGTCGCGCAGTGCCTGGACGGCGTCTTCTGAGCATCCGGCGAGCCAGGAATCCCGCGGCGGGCACCAGTGGCGATGCCCTAGGGTGGAGGCGCACACCAACCGGCCGCGCACCGTCTATGCGCGGCCCCAGAAAGGAATAGCTGCTCATGCTGCGCACCCATGAGGCCGGGACCCTGTCCAAGGCCGACGTCGGAACCACTGTCACCCTGGCCGGATGGGTCGCCAAGCGGCGCGACCACGGCGGCGTGGCCTTCATCGACCTGCGCGACGCCTCCGGCATCTGCCAGGTCGTCGTGCGTGACGAGTACCTCGAGAAGGCCGGCATCCACGACCTGCGCAACGAGTTCTGCATCAAGGTCACCGGCGTCGTCGACGCCCGTACCCCCGAGAACGTGAACCCCAACATCGCCACCGGAGAGGTGGAGGTGGCCATCCGCGAGCTGGAGGTGCTGAACACCGCCGCGCCGCTGCCCTTCCAGGTCGACGAGCGCACCGGTGTCGGCGAGGACGCCCGCCTGAAGTACCGCTACCTGGACCTGCGCCGGCCCCGGATGCACGAGGCCATGGTGCTGCGCTCCCAGGTCACCCACACCATCCGTGAGGTGCTGGACGAGGCCAGCTTCTACGACGTCGAGACCCCGACGCTGACCCGCTCCACCCCCGAGGGCGCCCGCGACTTCCTGGTGCCGGCCCGCCTGCACCCGGGTGCCTGGTACGCCCTGCCGCAGAGCCCCCAGCTGTTCAAGCAGTTGCTGATGGTGGCCGGCATGGAGCGCTACTACCAGATCGCGCGCTGCTACCGCGACGAGGACTTCCGCGCCGACCGCCAGCCCGAGTTCACCCAGCTCGACATCGAGATGAGCTTCGTGGACCAGGACGACGTGATGGCCCTGGCCGAGAAGGTGATGGCCGCCTGCTGGAAGCTGATCGGCGTCGACATGCCCACCCCGCTGCCGCGGATGACCTGGCACGACGCCATGGACAACTACGGCTCCGACAAGCCCGACCTGCGCTTCGACCTCAAGATCCGCGAGCTGACCAGCTTCTTCGCCGAGACCCCCTTCCGGGTCTTCCAGAACCCCTACGTGGGCTGCGTGGTCATGCCCGGTGGCGCCTCGCTGCCGCGTCGCCAGTTCGACGCCTGGCAGGAGTGGGCCAAGCAGCGCGGCGCCAAGGGCCTGGCCTACATCACCGTCGACGAGAACGGCGAGCTCGGCGGTCCGGTGGCCAAGAACATCTCCGAGACCGAGAAGGCCGGCATCGCCGAGGCCGCTGGCGCCAAGCCGGGCGACGCGATCTTCTTCGCGGCGGGGGAGCGCGAGACCTCCCAGGAGCTGCTGGGTGCCGCGCGCCTGGAGATCGGCCGCCGCTGCGAGCTGATCGACGAGGACGCCTGGAGCTTCCTGTGGGTGGTGGACGCCCCCATGTTCAAGTCCACCGCCGCGGCCACCGCCTCGGGCGACGTGGCGCTGGGCCACTCGAAGTGGACCGCCGTGCACCATGCCTTCACCTCGCCCAAGCCGGAGCACCTGGACAGCTTCGACACCGATCCGGGCAGCGCGCTGAGCTATGGCTACGACTTCGTCTGCAACGGCAACGAGGTGGGCGGCGGCTCGATCCGTATCCACCGCCCCGACGTGCAGCAGCGCGTCTTCAACGTGATGGGGATCAGCGAGGAGGAAGCGAGTGAGAAGTTCGGCTTCCTGCTGGAAGCCTTCGCCTTCGGCGCCCCGCCGCACGGTGGCATCGCCTTCGGCCTGGACCGTCTGGTCATGCTGCTGGGTGGTTTCGACACCATCCGCGACGTGATCGCCTTCCCCAAGTCCGGCGGCGGCTTCGATCCGCTGACCCAGGCCCCGGCGCCGATCACGCCGCAGCAGCGCAAGGAGGCCGGCGTCGACGCCAAGCCGGTCAAGAAGGGCGAGCAGGCCGAGGCGGCCGAGAAGAAGGCCAACCCGCTGCCCTCCAACTGATCGAACCGCCGGTCCACGGGCCCGGTACCGCTGTCGCGGTGCCGGGTCCGTGGCGTGTGCAAGGAAAGTCCTGGCAACAACCGGCGCGGCGCGCCCGCCAGGCGATTGACTGCCAAGGTTCGACCGGCGACGAGGCCGTCGCCGGGTCCACATGACTGAAGGACCTTCCCATGGCTGTTCTCGACTGGGTCGTCGTGGCCCTGTTCTTCGCCGCGATGATCGGCATCGGCATCTACTCCAAGTCCAAGAGCTCCAACTCCGGCGACTTCTTCGTGGGCGGCGGCAAGGTGCCGTGGTGGTTGTCCGGCGTCTCGCACCACGTCTCGGGCCACTCCGGCGTGGTCTTCGTCGCCTATGCCGCCATCGCCTACAACCTCGGCTTCACCATGTACGTCTGGTGGGCTCTGGTGATCGCCTTCGCCACCCTGATCGGCGCCCGGATCTTCGCGCCGCGCTGGCCGCGGCTGCGCCAGAAGCTGGGCATCCAGTCGCCCACCGAGTACCTCAAGATGCGCTACGGCCTGCCCGCGCAGCAGACCATCGCCTGGCTGGGTGTGCTGATGAAGCTGGTGGACATCGGCGCCAAGTGGGCCTCGATCGGCGTGCTGATGCACGGCTTCACCGGCGTGCCGATCTGGCTGGGCATCCTGCTCTCCGGCGCGGTCAGCATGATCTACATCACCATCGGCGGACTGTGGGCCGACCTGCTCACCGACTTCGTGCAGTTCCTGGTGCAGCTGGTGGCCGGCCTCGTGATCCTGGTGGGCGTCGGCGCCGCGCTGGCCGACCGCGGGCTGAACTACTTCACCATGTGGGGCGAGCTCGACAAGGTGCAGCCCAACTTCTCCAGCCCCTTCGCTGGCAACTACACCATGCTGTGGTGCGCGCTCTACCTGTTCGCCAAGACCTTCGAGTACAACGGCGGCAACTGGAACCTGGCCGCGCGCTTCATCTCCACCTCCAGCGGCAAGGAGGCCCGCAAGGCCGAGCTGCTCAGCTCGCTGCTCTACTTCGTCTGGCCGCTGCTGATCTTCGCCCCGATGTGGGCCGGTCGGCTGCTGCACCCGGGCCTCGAGGACCCGGCCGGCGACCTGTACCCGCTGCTCACCGACACCTACCTGCCCGCCGGTCTGATCGGCCTGGTGCTGGCCAGCATGTTCGCCTCCACCATGGGCATGACCGTCTCCGACATCAACACCCTCTCCGCGGTCACCCAGCGAGACATCCTGCCGGTGCTGAGCCGCAAGTTCGACGAGTCGCGCCTGTCCGGCCGCGCCTCGCTGCGGATGGCGCGCCTGATCACCATCTTCTTCACCGTCGTCACCCTGGTGGTGGGCCTGAACAAGGACGCCTTCGGCGACATCATCGGCATGATCATCACCTGGTTCGGCGCCCTGGTGGGCGTGACCGGTGTGCCCCTGCTGCTGGGCCTGTTCAAGCGATTCCGCCACACCGACGGCACCTGGGCGATCATCGGCATCATCTTCGGCATGCTCACCTTCGCGGCCAGCCAGATCTGGAAGAGCGACTTCCCCTCCGACTGGGTCACCGCCGGTCCGATGCTGGTCTCCGCCTTCTTCTACATCCTGGGCGGCGTGCTGAACGCCTCCCGCGGCAAGCAGGTTCCGGCCGAGGTGGACTCCATGCTCGACTACATCGGCGACGACCGCGACGAGCACGGCGAACTCGTGACGGCGCGCTGAGCGGCACGACGATGACCACGAGGATCGTCCAGGTGGGGGTGCGCGGCTTCGGCGAGGTGCACCTGGAGCGGATCGCGGCGCTGCAGGCGGAGGGGCGCGTGGAGCTGGTGGGCGTCGTGGCACCATCCGGTCTGCCCGAGGGCCTGAAGGTGGCCTGGTTCGACGACCTGGGCCCCGCGCTGGAGGCGCTGCGACCCGACGTGGTCAGCATCGCCAGTCCGATGCACAGCCATGCCGAGCTGGCCACCCGGGCGGTGCTGGGTGGGGCGCACGTCCTGCTGGAGAAGCCGCCGGTGACCTCGCTGGCCGACTTCGAGGCGCTGCTCAACACCGCCGCCGCCAACCAGCGGGTGGTGCAGGTGGGCTTCCAGAGCCTCGGCTCGGACGGGATCGGACGGCTGCGTGAGCTGGTGACCGGCGACGAACTGGGCGGTCCCGTGCAGGTGGGAGCC
This sequence comes from Luteococcus peritonei, assembly GCF_039526385.1. Taxonomy (NCBI): domain Bacteria; kingdom Bacillati; phylum Actinomycetota; class Actinomycetes; order Propionibacteriales; family Propionibacteriaceae; genus Luteococcus; species Luteococcus peritonei. The sequence continues at coordinate 147,263 of NZ_BAAAIX010000034.1, forward strand.
CGCGGGCTGTGGGTGCGGGATCGTGCCTACTACGAGCGCTCCGCCTGGGCCGGTCGGCGCCGCCACCAGGGACGACGGGTGGCCGACGGGGTGGTGACCAACCAGCTGCCGCACGCCGTGGTGACCGCCCTGGCGGCGCTCGGCGCCCGGCACCTGGAGGACGTGGCGGGCGTCGAGCTGGAGCTCTACCGCGCCAATCCGATCGAGGCCGACGACACCGCCTTCGTGCGGGTGGAGCTGGCCGACGGGAGCACCCTGTGCGCAGCGCTCACCGTCTGCGCGGAGCAGGAAGAGGGGGCCACGGTGGAGCTGCGGGGCAGCCGGGGACGGGCCAGCTACCACTACGAGGACGACGAGCTGGAGCTGGTGGTGGACGGTCGCAGCAGTCGGGAACGCTTCGCGCGCACCGACCTGCTGGCCAACCTGCTGGACCACCTGGAGCACGGCGCCGACCTGCTGGTGCCGCTGGAGGCCACCGGTGCCTTCATGGCGGTGCTGGAGGCCACCCAGTCCGCCCCCGACCCGGTGCCGCTGGAGGATGGCGTCAGCTTCGTGGGGGAGGGCGACGAGCGTCGCGCCGTCGTGGCTGACGTGGCGGACTGGGTCGACCGGGCCCTGCAGTCCCAACTGGGCTTCCGCGAGCTGGGGGCGCCCTGGGCCCGCTGCGGCGTCACGGCCCGGTGGGTGCCGCCGCAGCGCCGTGGCCGCTGAGCCCGCCCCAGGTCAGTCGAGCAGCCGCCCGTCACGTACCCGCACCCGACGATCCGCCCGCTGCGCCATCTCCGCGTCGTGGGTCACCATCACCACGGCGGGTCCGAGGTCCTGCGCGACACCGTGCAGCAGATCAACCACCTGCAGGGAGGCCTGCTGGTCCAGCGCGCTGGTGGGCTCATCCACCAGCAGCAGCGAAGGGCTGCCCACCAGGGCCCGCGCGATGGCGACGCGTTGCCGCTGTCCGCCGGACAGCTGGTGCGGCCGTCGTGAGCCGAGGCCCTGCAGTCCCACCCGACGCAGCAGCTCGTCGGCGCGGCTGCGGTGGCGGCGCAGTACGCGGCCACGCATGCCTGCCAGGTGGAGCGGCAGCAGCACCTGTTCGGTGGCGTCCAGGCTCGCGAGCAGGTTGGCCTGCTGGAAGACGATGCCGATGTGGTCGCGCCGCACCCGGGTGCGTTGGTCGTCGGACAGCCCGGTGAGCGCCGTCCCGGCCACGTGGACCCGGCCGCTGCTGGGACGCACCAGGCCGGCGGCGGCTGACAGCAGCGTGGACTTCCCGGAGCCGGAGGGGCCGACCACGGCCAGGAAGTCGCCCGGTGCCACCGACAGGTGGGCGGTGTCGAGCACCACCTGGTGGCGCGGGGTGCCGTCGGCGTCGGTGCCGTCGCGGTGGCGGACGGTGATGCCCTCCAGCAGCAGCGCCGCTGGCGGGACGGGCTCGAGCACAGCGTGGCGCGGAGCGGTGGTGATGGTGGCCATGGTGTCTCCTGTGGGTGGTGGTGATGGTCAGTTGCCGCCGAGGGCGAGCAGCGGGTCCACGGCGGCGACCCGGCGTACCGCCAGCACGGAGCCCAGCAGTCCCACCAGCAGCACACCTGCGGTGGGGGCCAGCGTGGTCGCGGGCAGCACCAGCACAGGAACCGCCTGGCGTGCGGCCAGGGCGGCGGCGGTGCCCAGCGTGCCGCCCAACAGGCAGCCGATGCCCAGCAGGATGGCGGCCTGGCCCAGCGAGTCACGCAGCACGTAACGCCGGGAGCCTCCCAGTGCCCGCAGCACCGCGATGTCCCGGGTGCGCTGGATGGTCCACACGCTCAGGAAGGCCAGCACCACGAGGGCGGTCACCCCGTAGAGCAGGCCCTGGATCATCAGCAACGAGCCGCGTTCCGAGCTGTAGCCGGGAAGGGCCGCCAGAGCCTCCCCACGGTCCAGGGCGGTCAGCGCGGCCGGGGCCGGCGCCGAGCCCGGGCTGAGCACCGCCGTGGCCTGGCCGGCCGGCTGGCCGGTGATCCGGTTCGCGGTCGCCAGCGTCGTCCACACCACGGGGGAGTGCGAGTACCAGTGGGTGGGCTGCACGGCCGCGACGACGAGCCGCACACCGTTCAGATCCAGCGCCTGGCCGGGGGCCAGCGCGAGCTCGTCGGCCACCTCTTGTGCCAGCACCACCTGGTCGTCGGACAGCGGCCTGCCCAGTGCGGCCATGCTGCGCCCGCCCGGCTCCACCCCGATGACGGCTGGGCTGGTGATGGCCTCGCCCCGGATGGCGCGGGCGCGGCCCAGCGCCAGGGCCTCGGCGTCGGGGTCAGCGCGGCGAGCATCGTTCACCAGCTGTGGCGTGATGACCGAATCTGCCCAGGAGGTGGTGCTGCCCGACGGGGCCAGCAGCAGCCGGCCCGACGGCAGCCCCGCCACCGCGGAGGTGGTCTGCTCGCCCAACCCGCGGGTGAGGCTGGAGAGCATGACGAGCAGCAGCGTGACCAGGGCCACCACGGTGGTCATCAGGGCGAAGCGGCCCTTGGCGAAGCGGATGTCGTGCAGTGCGAGGAACATGGCTCCATCCCATCGCCGCGCCCCGCGCGGCACATCGTGCTGGGTGACAGGCCCCGTCGCCGTGCGGGTGATCGGGCCCTCGTCCTTTTGGATGACCCCGGGGCCGCCGGTGGTGGCCCCACCGGTCCCAGAACCTAGGCTGGGCGGCGGGAGGTTCGATGGACGCGACAGGCCAGGCGCGGCGGCTGGGCACCATGCTGCGCCACAGCATGCACCTGGTGCTGGGCGTGCTGTGGCTGGTGGGTTGCTGGCGCAGCCTGCACCAGCCGTGGGCGCTCCTGCTGGCGGCGTGCTGGTTGGCCGCCTACGTGGCCGGGCTGGTGTGGCAGGCGCGTCACCGCGGGCGCAGCCGTCGTGCCGGACGGAGCTGGGTGGCCTGCCTGGTGGGGCTGTGGCTGCTGCTGTGCCTGTGCTCGCCGGTGTGGGCGTGGCTGGGCTTCCCGCTCTTCTTCCTGGTGCTGTTCATCCTGCCGCGTCCCGCCGACGCGGTGGTCCTGGCCGCGATGACCGGCTGGATGGTGGTCTCACCCCTGCTGCTGGGACAGCGGCCCACCGTGGGCGGGGTGCTGGGCCCGGTGCTCGCCGCCGGGGCGGCCGTGCTGTCCTGGCTGGTCTTCCGGCAGCTGCGCGAGGACGTGGCCGAGCAGCGGCGGCTGGCCCACCAGGTGGCCGAGGGGCAGCAGGAGCTGCTCCGGGCCGCCGAGGCCGCGGCCCGCACCCAGGAGCGGGACCGGTTGGCGCGCGATCTGCACGACACCTTGGCGCAGGGTCTGAACTCCATCGTGGTGCTCTCCCGGTCGGCCGCCGCCCGGCATCCGCAGGCCGCCGGTGAGCTGGAGCTGATCGAGTCCTCGGCGCGCGAGAACCTGGCGCAGGCACGCCAGCTGGTGCGCCGGATGACGGAGCCGGCAGCAGACCTGGAGGCGGAGCTGGGCCGGCTGGTGGCCGACACGGCGCGACGGGAGCAGGCACTTGGATCGGGACTGCAGCTGGAGCTGCGCACCGATGGGACCGCTCGCCCGCTGCCCGGCGCGGCGCAGGAGGCGCTGCTGATGGCCACCCGGACACTGCTGGCGAATGTGGTGCAGCACGCCGATGCGCGGCGGTGCGTGGTGAGCCTGGGCTGGCACGAGCAGGAGGTGACGCTGGACGTGGTGGACGACGGGACCGGCTTCGAACCGGGCCAGGTGGGCCAGGGCAGCTACGGCCTGACCGGGTTGCAGGCCCGGTTGGACGCGCTGGGCGGCCAGCTGCAGCTGGACAGCACTCCTGGCCAGGGGACATCGGTGGGGCTGCGAGTGGCGCTGGGCGGGGGCCGGCCGTGAGGCCTCGCGTGGTGCTGGTGGACGACCACCCGGTGGTCCGCGCCGGCCTGGTGGCGCTGCTGCAGGCCGACGGTCGGCTGGACGTGGTGGGGGAGGCCGGGGACGCCGCGGGTGCCGTCGCCGTGGTGGAGCGGTTGGCAGGCACCGGTGAGCGCCCGCAGGTGGTGCTGATGGACCTCCACCTGGGCCGTGGGGGACCCGACGGGGTGGAGGCCACCCGTCGCCTCGCCGCACGTGGCTTCCGGGTGCTGGTGGTGACCACCTTCGACTCCGACGCCGACATCCTGGCCGCACTCGACGCGGGTGCGCTGGGCTATGTGCTCAAGGATGTCCCCACTGACGAGCTGGTGGCGGCCGCCCTGGACGTGGCGGCCGGGCGAACCGCGTTGTCACCGCAGGTCCAGCAGCGGCTGGTGCAACGGACCATGGATCCCGGTGCCGCGCTCAGCCCACGCGAGACGGAGATCCTGCAGCAGGTGGCCACCGGGGCCTCCAACCGGGACGTCGCCCGGGCTCTGTTCATCAGCGAGTCCACCGTGAAGACCCATCTCGCGCACCTGTTCGCCAAGCTGGGCGTGGACAACCGCACCGCCCTGGTGGCCGTCGCCCGGGAGCGGCGGCTGATCCGCTGAGCCGCGATAGGTTGGAGCCATGTCCGAGCTTCCCGAGATCCGCTGGATCGACCTGCCCGGTGTGGTGAACATGCGAGACCTGGGCGGCAAGCCCGCCGCAGGCACCACCACCCGGTTCGGCTCCGTGATCCGCACCGACAACCTGCAGGACCTGCCCGCCGCCTCCGTCCGGCGCCTCGTCGACGAGCTGGGCGTCACCGACGTGGTGGACCTGCGCACCGACGTGGAGCGCGCCAGCACCGGCGACGGTCCGCTGGCCGCCGAAGGAGTCCGCTTCCACACGCTGAGCCTCTACCCGGAGGCCTCGATGGAGCACGGAATCCCCGATCCTGACACCGACGAGCCGCCCACCTTCCCCTGGAAGGACGACTTCGCCGGCGCCGCGAAGGCCAAGGTGGGCCACGAGACCCACCTGGCCAACCACTACTTCGGCTACCTGGAGGGCCGGCCGGACAACATCGTCGCCGCACTGCGGGCGATCGCCGCAGCCCCGGGCGCGGTGCTGGTGCACTGCGCCGCCGGCAAGGACCGCACCGGCACCATCTGCGCCCTGGCGCTCACCGTCGCCGGTGCGGACCGTGACGCGGTGGTGGCGGACTACGACGCCACGAACGAGCGGGTGCACCTGATCTTCGACCGGCTGGCCAATTCCGACACCTACCGGGCAGACCTGGAGGGCCAGGTGGTGGCCGACCAGTCCACCCCGGCCGAGAGCATGCGGATGCTGCTGCAGGTGCTCGACGAGCAGTACGGTGCCGGCCACGCGAACGGCGTCGAGGGCTGGCTCGCCGGCCAGGGCTGGACTGACGAGGACAGCCGCCGGCTGCGCGCCAAGCTGCTGGAGCCCCAGGCATGAGCGGCGTCGTTCCCCGCGCCTGGCAGGCCGCCACCGGCGTGACCATGACCGAGACCACCGTCGAGGTGGCCGACGGGCAGGTGCCCGCCAAGCTCTTCCGCCCCGAGGGCGGCACCGGGGCCGGCATCGTGCTGGTGCAGGAGATCTTCGGCGTGAGCCGCTACATCCAGCAGCGGGCCGCGGACCTGGCCGACCTGGGCTGGACCGTGCTGGTGCCCAATCTGTACTGGCGCATTGGTGGTGCCGTGGTGGAGGACGACGACCCGGCGATGATGCCGCATGCCATGGAGCTGCTGCAGGCCAATCCCTGGGACGAGACCGTCGCCGACATCCGGGCCTGCGTGCAGTCGCTGCGCGAGCGCCCCGAGACCGGTGGTCGGGTGGCGCTGCTGGGCTTCTGCTACGGCGGGGGACTGGCCTATGCGGCGGCCTCCGGGGTGGAGGCGCCCGTCGCCCCCGACGCGCTGGTCTGCTACTACGGCTCCGCGCTGCCCGACCTGGTGGACACCATCCCCGTGGTGCAGGTGCCCAGCCTGCACCACTTCGGCGAGGCGGACTCCTACGTCCCCTTCGCCACGGTGCAGCACATCCGCGAGGTGGTGACCCGGGGCGCCGACGTCGAGTTCAGCTCCTGGCCCGGCGCGGACCACGCCTTCGACAACTCGCTGCCAATCTTCCACAACCAGGCCGCCAGCGAGGACGCCTGGCGCGAGACCTGTGTCTGGCTGCTGGAGCACCATCCTGATGAGATTGATCGCGTCCCTGCGAGCAGGACGCTCTGACGACATCGATCGCGTCCCTGCGAGCAGGACGCTCTGACGAGATTGATCGCGTCCCTGCGAGCAGGACGCTCTGACGAGATTGATCGCGTCCCTGCGAGCAGGACGCTCTGACGAGATTGATCGCGTCCCTGCGAGCAGGACGCTCTGACGACATCGTTCGCGTCCCTGCGAGCAGGACGCTCTAGACCTTCTCGGTCTCCGCGCCGCTGATCCGCTCGCGCAGCAGCGAACGGATCTGTTCGGGGGCCATGTCCTGGCTGAGCAGGAAGGTGAGCCCGGCGACGAGCCCGTCGGTGGTGAAGTCGCCGCCGGCCACCGCGCCGGTGGCCAACAGCCCCTGGCTCACCGCGTAGTGGCCCAGCTCCACCGCGCCGTGCGGGCACTGGGTGGTGACCACCACCACGGTCCCGGCCTCGCTGGCGCGGCTCAGGGCGGCCAGCAGGGCCGGGTCGTTGTCGGGGGCATTGCCGGTGCCGTAGGCGCGCAGCACCACCGCCTGCGGGGGCGGGGTGAGCTGGGCGGCCAGGCGCTCGGCGGTCAGGCCGGGATGCAGGGTGAGCACCACCAGGTCGCTGCGCCAGTAGGGCTTCGGCTCGGCCACCAGGGGCCGGTCCACGCCCAGCTCCGGCTGCTCGGTGAAGATCAGCTCGTCGTCGTCGGTGAGAACCGCCAACGGCGGCAGGTTCACCGAGTCGAAGGCGTGGTCGTCGGTGGAGCTGATCTTCGTGGCGTGGTGGCCCGCCAGCAGCGCCTGGTCGAAGTAGACCGCCACCTGGCAGAAGCGCTCGTCCAGGGCGCACCGGATGGCCCCCAGCACGTTGCCGGGCGCGTCGGAGTCGTCCACGACGAAGGAGCGCTGCGCCCCGGTGAGCACCACCGGCAGCCCCTGGCCGGCCAGCGCGAAGTGCGTGGCCGCCGCCGAGAAGCCGAGGGTGTCGGTGCCGTGCAGCACCACGAAGGCCTGGTGGCTCTCGCGGTGCTGCACGACGGCGTCGACGATGCGCTGCCAGTCGTCCGGTCCGGCATTGGAGGAGTCGATCAGCGGCTCCAGGCTGACCAGTTCCCAGTCCACCGTGGCGCAGTGCTCGGCCATCAGGTCGGCCAGCCAGCCGGCCAGGTCGGCCCCCGGCTCCCAGCCGCGCTCGGTGAGCTGCATGCCGAGGGTGCCGCCGGTGTAGACGACCAGCAGTCGCCGCGGTTCGGTGCTCACTTCTCGTCCGCCTCCAGTCGGTGGCCCTCGGCCTGCGCCTCGACGTCGGTCTCCAGGAAGGAGGTCTCCAGCACGTCGCCGTCGATCTTGTCACGCACCAGGAACCAGCCCAGCACCATGATCAGCGCGATCACCGCGAACAGCCCGATGGTGGGACGGCCGATCTCGTCGGCGAACCACATCATGATGATCACGCCCACCAGGAACAGGATCGTGGCCAGGTTGGTCCACGGCGCCCAGAACAGGCGGTACTTCGGCCGCTCGTAGAGGCCCTGCTTGGCCTTGTGGACGAAGATCCAGTGGCTCACCATGATGCTCATCCAGGTGCCGGCGATGCCGATGCCGGCCAGGTTCATCACGATGTCGAAGGCCTGGCTGGGGTAGACGTAGTTGATCAGCACGCCGATCAGACCCAGCACCGAGGTGATCAGGATGCCGCCGTAGGGCACCGAGAAGCGGTTCATCCGAGCGGCGAAGCTGGGCGCCGAGCCCGCGATCGCCATGGAGCGCAGGGTGCGGCCGGTGGCGTAGAGGCCGGCGTTCAGGCTGGACAGGGCCGCGGTGAGCACCACCAGGTTCATGATGGTGCCGGCATTCTGCACGCCGATGGCGTTGAAGAAGGTCACGAAGGGGGACTCGCCCTTGGAGTAGGCGGTCCAAGGCATCAGCATGGTGAACAGCACCACGGAGCCGACGTAGAACAGCGCGATGCGCCACATCATGGAGTTCACGGCGCCGGGCATGATCTTCTCGGCGTCCTTGGCCTCGCCGGCGGCGACGCCCACCATCTCGGTGCCGCCGAAGGCGAAGACCACGCCCAGGGCCAGCGTCACCATCGGGGCCAGACCCTTGGGGAAGAAGCCGCCGTTGTCGGTGATCAGGCTGGGGCCGGGGGTGTGGCCGGCCACCTGGTGTCCGGTGGCGATGAAGAAGACCGCGATCAGCATGAAGCCGACGATGGCGGCCACCTTGATCATGGCGAACCAGAACTCGAACTCGCCGAAGAACTTCACGCTCAGCATGTTCATGGTGAAGACGATGGCCAGCGCGATCAGCGCGATCACCCACTGCGGGATCGGCGCGAAGATGCTCCAGAAGTGCATGTAGAGGGCGACGGCGGTGATGTCGGCCATGACGGTGGTGCACCAGTCGAGGAAGAAGAGCCAGCCGGTGACGTAGGCGCCCTTCTCTCCCATGAACTCGCGGGCATAGGAGACGAAGGCACCTGAGGAGGGACGGTGGATGGTCAGCTCGCCGAGGGCACGGACCATCAGGAAGGCGAACAGCCCGCACAGGGCGTAGACGAAGGCCAACGAGGGACCACCGGCGGCCAGCCGACCGCCCGCCCCCAGGAACAGGCCGGTGCCGATCGAGCCTCCGATGGCGATCATGCGGATGTGGCGGGGCTTGAGGTCCTTCTCGTAGCCGTGGTCGGCCTTGTCGACCGAGACGCCCGAGGCCTTCTGCGGTGCGGCACCAGACATGGCAATCACCTTCATGGTCAGACACGTGGGTGAGCAGGCATCACCCGATGGGACGTGTTCCAGGCCACGCTATTGCCTGGGGTGCACGACGATGGGCCGGGGGTGCCGATTGCCGGTGACGCGCATCCGCCGCGGCCCATCAGGACCGCGGCGGACGTCGTCAGGCCAGCAACCAGATCACTGCCGGCACATCAGGTCGGACTCCACCACCACGGTGCGGCCCTTGTACTGCATCGCGCCCGCAGCCAGGACGCAGTAGCCCTTGTTGTTCACCCCGCCGATGGCGGCCGGGCCGGCCCAGCTGCGGAAACGCCCGCTGGCCACCACCTGGACCGCCGGTCGGGTGGCGCGCTCGCTCTTGATCGCCACCAGGCTGACGCTGGTGGGCAGGTTGACGCCCTTGGTGGGGCCGACGTGCTTGAAGCAGGCGATGGCGGTTCCGCGGTTGGCGCTGGTGGTGTAGATGGTGAGCTCTCCCACCACGGTCCGCCCGAGGTAGGCGTACTGGCGGTCGATCAGGGTGCCGGCGCAGCGCACCGAGCTGGAGCGGATCTGGCGCAGCGGGCTGGCCCCCGGGGCGGTGCGGCCGGTCACCATCTTGGCCTTGACGGTCTGCTGCTTGGGCACGGGGGCCCAGCCTGAATCGGCGGCCTGGGCGGGCAGGGTGGCGCCCAGCAGGGCGAGGGGGCTGAGTGCTGCGATGGCGATGGCGCGCTTGGACATGGTCGGGGGAACCTCTCGGGATGTGGTGAAGGCAGCACGACGACGTGGCCTGGCGGGCGTCCTCGACGGGCACCCACTGGCATTGTGCGCCATGACGGGCGTCATGAGGGCCGATTCGCACAGCTTCTTTCGCGTCTTCTTTGGCGTCGCAGCGGAATCGTTCTCCGGGCGAGGGGCTGGCAGCATGGACGCCATGCTGACCGTGCGCTCCGTCCTGCTCTTCGCCCTCGCCGCGCTCGCCGAGATCGGGGGATCCTGGCTGGTCTGGCAGGCGGTGCGCGAGCACCGCGGCTGGCTCTGGGCACTCGCCGGGGTGGCGGCTCTGGGCGGTTACGGCTTCGTCGCCACCCTGCAACCCAGCGCCGAGTTCGGCCGCATCCTGGCGGCCTACGGCGGTGTCTTCATCATCGGCTCGCTGGCCTGGGGGATGGTGCTCGACGGCTTCCGCCCGGACCGCTTCGACCTGGCCGGGGCGGCCCTGTGCCTGGGCGGCGTGGCGCTGATCATGTACGCACCGCGCGGCTGAGCATCCGCGTCGCGGCGCGGGTAGGCTCGAAGGACGATGACCGACCTCTTCGGAAACCCGGATCCCGCCGAGCTGGCCAGCCAGCAGACGGGCGGCACGCTGTCCGGCGCCACCCACTCCGACCTGCCGCTGGCGGTGCGGCTGCGCCCGCAGACCATCGACGAGATCGTGGGCCAGCAGCACCTGCTGGCACCCGGCTCGCCGCTGCGTCGCCTGGCCGAGGGCACCACGGCCATGTCGGTCTTCCTGTGGGGACCGCCCGGCGTGGGCAAGACCACCATCGCCTCGGTGGTCTCGCACTCCACGAACCGTCGCTTCGTCGAGGTCTCCGCGGTCACCGCGGGGGTCAAGGAGGTGCGCGCCGAGCTGGAGACCGCCCGGCGTGAACTGGCCCGTGGCCGGGCCACCGTGCTCTTCGTCGACGAGGTGCACCGATTCTCCAAGGCCCAGCAGGACGTGCTGCTGCCCGCCGTCGAGAACCGGTTGGTGACGTTGATCGCCGCCACCACGGAGAATCCGAGCTTCTCGGTGATCTCGCCGCTGCTCTCGCGCAGCCTGCTGCTCACCCTGCAGCCGCTCACCGCAGAGGACATCTCCGGCCTGCTCGACCGCGCGCTGAGCGACGAGCGGGGCCTGCGCACCGCCGACGGCGGACTGTTCAGCCTGGACCAGGAGGCACGCGCCACCCTGGTGCGGCTGGCCGGTGGCGACGCCCGTCGCGCGCTCACCTTCATCGAGGAGGCCGCTGCCGGAGCCCAGGCGATCGGCAGCGAGGTGATCGGGCCCGAGGTGGTTGAGAAGGCCGTCGACCGTGCCGCCCTGCGCTATGACAAGGACGGCGACCAGCACTATGACGTGATCAGTGCCTTCATCAAGTCGGTGCGAGGCTCCGACGTGGACGCCGCCCTGCACTACCTGGCGCGGATGCTGGAGGCCGGGGAGGACCCCCGCTTCATCGCGCGGCGACTGATCATCCTGGCCAGCGAGGACATCGGCATGGCGGCGCCGAGCGTGCTGCAGACCGCCGTGGCCGCGGGTCAGGCGGTTCAGCTGATCGGCATGCCGGAAGCCCAGCTCACCCTGGCCCATGCCACCATCGCCGCCGCCACCGCCCCCAAGTCGAATGCGGTCACCACCGCCATCGGCGCGGCCCGGGCCGACGTCGCCGCCGGACGGGTTGGCCTGGTCCCGCCCCACCTGCGCGATGCGCACTACTCGGGTGCCCAGCAGCTGGGCCACGGCAAGGGCTATGTCTACGCCCACGATGCGCCGCATGCCGTCGCCGCGCAGCAGTACCTGCCCGACGAGCTGGTGGGGCAGAGCTACTACCACCCCACGGGCAACGGCAACGAGGCACAGATCGCCGACCGGCTGGCCAGCATCAAGGACCTGCTCGGTGGCCGGCCCTGACCGGGCAGCCTCGGGATCACTCCTCGAAGGTCACCGGGTGGCGTCCGATCAGCTTCTCGATCTCGCGACGGTCGCGCTTGGTGGGGCGCCCGGCGCCGCGGTCACGACGGGCCACCGGACCGGCCAGCAGGTATTCCGGCTTGGGCGGTGACTGGTCCACGTAGCAGGTGCGCGCCACCGGGGCGCCGACCCGCTTGGAGATGGTCTGCGTGACCTCGTAGCGGCGCTCCCAGCCCGGCTCGCGCACGGTGACCACGTCGCCCGGCACCACGGAGTGGGCCGGCTTCACCGGGGAGCCGTTGAGGCGGACGTGGCCGCCGTCGACGGCCTTGTTGGCCATCGAACGGGTCTTGTAGAGCCGCACCGACCAGAGCCAGACGTCGAGTCGCACCATGCGCAGGAATCTAGCGCCTCGGGCGGGCCGGGGGCGTTCCGGCGGGGCTGGGTCTCACCAGGGGTGGGGCCGGTAGTCCTTGAGGAAGACGCCGTACAGCTCGTTGCCGCCCTCGCCCTGCACGATCGGGTCATAGACCCGGGCGGCACCGTCCACCAGGTCCAGCGGCGCGTGCCAGCCCTCCGACGCGATGCGCAGCTTGTCCTCGTGGGGGCGTTCGTCGGTGATCCATCCGGTGTCCACCGCGGTCATCAGGATCCGGTCGGTGCGGTACATCTCCTCGCCGCTGGTGCGGGTGAGCATGTTGAGGGCGGCCTTGGCCATGTTGGTGTGCGGGTGCCCGGCGCCCTTGTAGCGGCGCGCGAACTGGCCCTCCATGGCGGAGACGTTGACCACATAGCGCCGCTCGAAGCTGCTGGAACGCATGGCGCCGCGCAGCCGGGAGACCAGCAGGAAGGGCGCGGTGGCATTGCAGAGCTGCACCTCCAGCATCTCCAGCGGGTCCACCTGCTCGACGGTCTTGGTCCAGGAATTGCTGCGGGCCAGGTCGGGCAGCAGGCCTCCGGCGTCGATGGCGGTGCCGGCCAGGTGGCGCTCGAGCGAGGCATGGCCCGCCTCCAGGGCCTGGGCCACCGTCTCGGCCGCGCTGCGCGCCAGACCGGCCTCGGTTCCGATCCCCGCGAGGGCGGCCGGGTGGGCCTCCGAGATGCGCTCGAAGCTGCTGATCCGGGGCAGCGGCCGGTCGGTGGGCAGCGGCGTGCGTTCGCCCTCCACCAGGTGGGTGTAGGCGCCGGGGGAGCGGCGCACGGTCTGGGCCGCATTGTTGATCAGGATGTCGAGCGGCCCCGCGGCGGCCACCTGGTCGGCCAGCGCCACCACCTGGCCGGGGTCGCGCAGGTCGATGCCGACGATCTCCAGCCGGTCGAGCCAGTCGGCGGCGTCGGGCATGGCCGCGAAGCGTCGCGCGGCGTCGTGCGGGAAGCGGGTGGTGATGGTGAGGTGCGCGCCGTCGCGCAGCAGCCGCAGCGCGATGTACATGCCGATCTTGGCGCGACCCCCGGTGAGCAGGGCGCGTCGCCCACGCAGGTCGGTGCGCTGGTCTCGCCGGGCATGGTTCTCGGCGGCGCACTCGGGGCAGAGCCAGTGGTAGAAGGCGTCCACCTGGGTGTAGGCCTGCTTGCAGATGTAGCAGTCGCGGGGCTCCGCCAGGTGTCCGGCCACCGCGCCGGGCGCCGACGAGGTGAGCGGGATGCCGCGGGTCTCGTCGTCGATCCGCAGCGGGGATCCGGTGGCGGTGCGCTCCAGCACCGCGCGATCGGCGTCGATGACTGGTTGGCGGGCCTGGCGACGACGCCGGGCACGGATCTGCCGGTTCATCCGGTTCACCGCCTGGCGCATCTGCAGCTGCTGCGGATGGTCAGGCTCCAGCTCGCCGAGCTGCTCCAGCAGCGCGAAGGCACGCTCCAGCTCGTGCGGGTCGACGCCGGGGGAGGCCGCTGGGTCGGAAGGGCTGGGGAGGTCGGGCACCCGAGAATCCTAGGTGCCCGGAACAGTTCAGGCCGCCAGCACCGGCGGCGGGTGGGTGGTGGTCGGACAAGCTCGCCCGGGGCGGCCCAGCTCGATGGTGCGTGACGGGGTCACCAGGTAGAGGTAGCCCAAGGGGCTGCGCCACAGGAAGATGCCGGGCATCGGCTGGGTGAGCTGCCAACCGCCATGGGTCTTGGCGCGGTGAACCCCGCGTCCCAGTGGCCCCAGGTTGTCCGGCCGGGTCTGACCCGGCGGGCCGTCGTCGCGCCACGGCTGGGTGTGGTCCAGGTCCAAGCCGGCGGAGCGGCGCGTGGAGAAGGGGAAGACTTCGTAGGGGTTGCGGATCTCCAGTGCCTCGCGCATGGTGCGCGGGCACTCGTAGCTGTCACTGGGTACTTGGCCGTCGGGATCGAGCACCGGCCGCACGAGCACCCGAGCATCGGCCAGCAGGTCGCTGAGCCACTCGGTGAGCAGCGGCCGGATCCGGGTGGCGGGGCTGCTGCCCAGCACGGCTCGTGCCGGCCCGGTTCCGCCGGCCAGGCACTCGTCGGTGAGGTGCACCACCAACTGGGCCCGGGGCTGCAGCAGCTCAGGGTCAACGGTCACGGTGCCGCACAGGTGGCCCGGCTCGCCCTCGTGGGCACAGAACTGGCTCAGCGCCTCCGGCTCCTCGGGCAGCTGGTCCAGCAGGCTGGCCTGCATCAGCTGCAGGGCGCGGGCCGGGGAGGCCAGGACGCCGAGGGCCCGGGCGCGCAGCGCGTCGGCTCCGCCGGTGCAGCCACCCTCGGCCAGGATCCGCGCCAACCAGTCGACACTCTGCTCCAGGTGGGCGGCCTGCGGGGCGTCGATCCGGGCCTGGACGCCCGCGACCCCGTCGTCCTCCTGCGCGATCCACACCCCGCGAGAGTCCATCGCCTCCTGACGGCGCTGCTCGGCCCGCTCCGGCGCGAGATGGGCGAGAACCAGGCCCTCCACCATCCGCTCCACCCGGCTCCAGGCCATGCCGGGCAGAGAGCGGGAGAGATCACGGTCCAGCAGCCGAGCCCCGTCGAGGTCGAGTTCGCGCACCAGCGACGCCAGACGGCGCGCCTGCCAGACCGGCAGCTCGCCGGACACGGTGCGGGCCCACACCCACGGGAGGCGGTGCCGAACATCCAGTGCGCTGGCCACCAGGGCGGCGGCCTCGACGTCGCGCATGCCCAGCGCGGCCGCCAGCTCCAGGCTGCAGAACTCGGCCACCAGTGGGGTGCCGTCGGAACCCAGCTGGCGCAGGCGCTCACAGCCCGGGACCACGGAGGCGGGAAGTTCGGCAGCGAGGTCGGCGAAATGGGCGGCCAGCTCGAACTCCTTGGCCTCGGCCAGCCGACGCTCCCGTCGTACCGCACGCAGTGCCTCGATCGTCTCCACCGCACCCGCGGGCAGGCCGTGGGAGCCGAGACCCGAGGGCCCGACCATCGGCGTCGATGGATTCGAATTCATGTTCTAATTGTAGTTCCGGTGAGGCCACGGGACAAGACTTTTCGGCAGGCCCATCCGGACACCCGCGGGTCCCTGCGGACCTCTGGCCGGCCGCCAGGAGCGCCGATGGCAGCCGACAGATCCGTGGCAACTTGCGGCATCCCCGGGACAGGGACCCGCGCCGGACGGTCAACTGGAGCAAAGGGAGAAGCCACCACGAAGGAGTGACCATGGTCGACCTGACCGCCAAGCCGTTCAACCTCGATGCCGAGTCCGTACAGTGGGTCGAGCAGACCCTCGCCGGGATGTCCGACGAGGAGAAGATCGGCCAGCTCTTCGTCAACATGGGCTCCTCGCGCGACGAGGACTACCTGACCGACATGGTGGAGCGCTACCACATCGCCGCCGTGCGCTACCAGCCCGGCCCGGCCGAGGAGATCTGGGAGCAGAACCGCATCCTGCAGGAGAAGTCGAAGATCCCGATGCTGATCGCCGCCAACACCGAGGCCGGCGGCAACGGTGCCTGCACCGACGGCACCTATGTCGGCTGGGAGATCAAGGTGGCTGCCGCCCAGGACCCGCGCTTCGCCTACGAGCTGGGCCGTATCTCCGGCGTCGAGGCGTCGGCCATCGGCTGCAACTGGAGCTTCGCGCCGATCGTCGACCTCTACCGCAACTGGCGCAATCCCATCGTCTCGGTGCGCACCTGGTCCGCCGATCCGGACCAGACCATCGAGCTCGCCACCGAGTACATGCGCGGGATCATGGAGTCCAACATCATGCCCGCCGCCAAGCACTGGCCCGGTGACGGCATCGACGAGCGCGACCAGCACCTCAGCTCGGCGCCCAACTGGTGCTCCGCCGAGGAGTGGGACCAGAGCTTCGGGCGGGTCTACTCCGCCCTGATCGAGGCCGGCCTGCCCTCCATCATGGCCGGGCACATCGCCCTGCCCAGCTACCAGAAGCACTTCAACCCCGAGATGACCGACGAGGACATCCTGCCCGCCACGCTGAGCAAGGAGATCACCACCGACCTGCTGCGCGGCAAGCTGGGCTTCAACGGCGTGGTGGTCACCGACGCCTCGCACATGGTGGCCATGACCGGCGCCATGAAGCGCTCCGAGATCCTGCCCACCGCGATCATGGCCGGCTGCGACCTCTTCCTGTTCTTCAACGACCCCGACGAGGACTTCGCCTGGATGATGGAGGCGCTGCAGGACGGCCGCCTCACCCGTGAGCGGCTCGACGAGGCGATCACCCGCACCCTCGGGCTCAAGGCGAAGATCGGCCTGCACCGCAAGCAGCGCACCGAGATCCTGCCGCCCAAGCAGGAGGCCATGGCGCGCATCCAGCTGCCGGAGAACCTGAAGGTGGCCGAGGAGCTCTCCGACCGGGCCGTCACCCTGGTCAAGGACAAGGACACGGGCGTGCTGCCGATCAGCCCGGACAAGCACCGTCGCGTGCTGGTGGTGCCGATCAGCGGCCCCAAGAACCCGATGGCGCACGGCAAGGGCCCCAAGGCCTCCGCGGTGCTGGCCGAGGTGCTGCGCGAGCGTGGCTACGAGGTGGAGCTCTACGAGTCGCTCACCGACAAGGCCGAGCGGATGACCGAGGAGGAGTTCGCCGAGGTGGTGCGCGGCGCCTATGCCGGCAAGGCACCGGTCAGCGCGCTCACCGACTCCTATGACCTGGTGATCTCCGCGGCCCAGGTGAACGGCCTGATGCAGCCCACCGAGCGGATCTACTGGCCGGCCTCCAAGGGCACCCCGGACATCCCCTGGTACGTCCACGAGCTGCCCACCGTCTTCGTCTCCTTCGCCTGCCCCTACCACCTGGCCGACGTGCCGCAGGTGAAGACCTTCGTCAATGCCTACGACGGCTACGAGCACACCGTGCGGGCCGTGGTGGACAAGCTGGAGGGTCGCAGCGACTTCCATGGCAAGCCGTCCACCGACGTCTTCTGCGGACTGCGCGACACCGTGCTCTGAACCGATCTCCTGCCCGACGACGACGAGGGCGGCCACCCGTCACGGTGGTCGCCCTCGTGGCGTGCCCTGAGCTCGCCGGGGAATGGGTTTCAGTGGGCGACGCGGCCCAGAAAGGCGCGGGTGCGCTCCTCGCGGGGGTTGCCGATCACCTCGTCGGGGCTGCCCTGCTCCACCACGACGCCGCCGTCCATGAAGACGACGCGGTCGGCCACCTCGCGGGCGAAGCCGATCTCGTGGGTCACCACGATCATGGTCATGCCCTTGGCGGCCAGGTCCTTCATGGTGTTCAGCACCTCGCCCACCAGCTCCGGGTCCAGCGCGCTGGTCGGCTCGTCGAAGAGCATCAGGTCGGGATCCATCGCCAGGGCGCGGGCGATCGCCACCCGCTGCTGCTGGCCGCCGGAGAGCTGGCTGGGGTAGGAGGCACCACGATCGCCCAGGCCCACCTGGGCCAGCAGCTCCGTGGCCCGCTGCTCCGCCTCGGCGCGCGGGGTGCGCTTGACCACCATGGGCGCCTCGGTGATGTTCTCCAGCGCCGTCTTGTGCGGGAACAGGTTGAAGCGCTGGAAGACCATGCCGATGCTGGAGCGCTGGCGGGCGATGTCCTTGTCGGTGCGGCGGTACAGCTTCCCGTCGCGCTCCTCGAGGCCCACCAGCTCGCCGTCCACCCAGATCCGGCCGCCGGTGAGCGTCTCCATCTGGTTGATCAGCCGCAGGAAGGTGGTCTTGCCCGAGCCCGACGGGCCCAGCAGCACGACGACCTCGCCGCGGTGCACCTCCAGGTCGACGCCCTTGAGCACCTCCAGGTCGCCGAAGGACTTGCGCACGTTGACCGCGCGGACCTGCACCTCGTCGGTGGGACGGTGCGACATGTTCTGGCTCATCAGTGGTCCGTTCCGGTGTAGGACAGCGGGGCGTAACCGCGGCCGAAGCGCTTCTCCAGCCAGGACTGGCCCCACATCATCAGGCTCGTGGTGATCAGGTAGTAGAGGCAGGCTGCCATGTAGACCGGGATCATCTTGTAGTAGTTGGTGCCGATGCTGCGCAGCTGGAAGAGCATCTCACCGGCCAGCGGCAGCGCCACCAGCAGCGAGGTGTCCTTGAACATGGCGATGGTCTCGTTGCCCATCGGCGGCACGATCACGCGCATCGCCTGGGGCAGGATGATGCGACGCATCGCCTGGCCGCGGTCCATGCCCAGGGCGGTGGCGGCCTCGTGCTGGCCCTTGTCGACGCTGATGATGCCGGAGCGGGCGATCTCGCTGAAGTAGGCCGCCTCGCTCAGCGCCAGGCCCAGGATGGCGCCCAGGTAGCCGGTGAAGAGCTGGTTGGCGTCCAGGGTGGCGATCCGCAGCGTGCCGTCCAGACCGAGCAGGTCCATGATCTGACGGTCATAGGGGATGCCGATGCCCACCCCGTTGGGGAAGAAGGCACCCGCCGCGCCCAGGATGGAGAGCAGCACGTAGCGCGGGATGGAGCGGAAGAACCAGGCATAGGCGAAGGCCACGCCGCTGAGCAGCTTGTTCGGGCTCATCCGCATCACGGCCAGCAGGACGCCGCCCAGGACACCCAGCACCATGGCACCGGCGGTCACCAGCAGCACGCCCAGGAAGAAGCCGTAGACCACCGGGGTCTGGCGCATGGCGTCGAGGGTGAAGCCCCAGTCGAAGGCCGGGTTGGTGGCGAGCTGGTGCACCACCATGGCCAGCACGAGGGCCACCACGACGGCTCCCACCGTGCGCCAGGGGTGGCGCACCGGCACGGCGTCGATCACGTCGGTGCTCTGGGTGCTCTCGGCCTTCGCGGGGCCCTCGTGCCCCGCGGACGGGTTCGCTGCGGTGCTCACGGGTTCACCTGGAAGGAGTCGATGGCGCCGTCCGCCTGGCCCCACTCGGCCAGGACCTGGTCGTAGTGGCCGCTGGCGCGCACGTCGTCGAAGGCCTGCCGGATCGCCTCCGCGAACTCGGTCTGTGCCTTGGGCACCACGACGCCATAGGGCGCCGCGTCATAGGACTCGCCGAGCTGCTCGATCTTGTCGCCCGACATCTTGATCGCATAGAGCGCGATGGGGGAGTCGGCGGCGATCGCCTGCGCCCGGCCGCTCACCAGCGCCGCGGTGGCCTCACCCTGGTCGGTGAAGCTCAGCAGGTTGATCCGGTTGCTGCCGCAGCCGGCCTGCGCCGCCTTCATCTCGGCCTCCTGCACCGTGCCGGTCTGCACCGCGATGGTGCGGCCGCAGGGCTTGCCCTGCTCCAGCTGCTGGGGATTGCCCTTGGCCACGGCCCACAGCGAGCCGGCCGACAGGTAGCTGACCATGGTGACGCTCTTCTCGCGCTCCTTGGTGACGGTGAAGGCGCTCACGCCCACGTCGTACTTCCTGGCCTGGATGCCGATCAGGATCTGGTCGAAGGGGGACTGCTTCCACTCCACCTCGACGCCCAGCCGGTCACCCACCGCCTCGAACAGGTCGACGTCCAGCCCGGCGGTCTTCCCGCCCTCCAGGAACTCGACCGGCTTGTAGGTGGGGGAGTTGCCCACCACGATCCGGCGGCTCTTCTGGATGTCCGCGGGCAGCTTGGCGAACAGCTCCTGGCTCGCCTCGATGGGCGGCAGCGAGGACGAGGCCCTGGTGGTGGGCATGCCGGAGCCGGTGAGGTTGTCGGCGCAGCCCGTGGCCAGCAGCAGGCTGCCGATCGCGAGCAGTCCGACGGCCCGGGCGGGCCTGGGGTGCTTCATGCGAGAGATCCTCCAGAATGAGTGAATGGTGGCATCGTTCCACCGCAAAAACTTCGGCATCCTATCGTCCCAACCCGTGGCCCCCTTCCCGGCGGGCCGCCGCTGGAGCGTCACGGCAGGGGGCAGGATGGCGACGTGAGATCTGACACCACCGGGGCACAGGCCCACGCACTGGCCGAGCTGCTGCATCCGGAGCGGTTGAGCGAGGTGCTGGACATCGGCGCCAACCCGCTCGACGAGCAGGCGCCCTACGCCGCCCTGCTCGCCGAAGGCCTGTGCCATGTCACCGGCTTCGAGCCCCAGCCCGAGGCCCTGGAGCGGCTGCGTCGCGAGGCCGGTCCGCACGAGACCTACCTGCCGCACGCCATCGGCGACGGTACCGAGCACGTGCTGCACACCTGCGCCATGACCGGCTTCTCCAGCCTGCTGGAGCCCGATGAGCAGCAGCTGGCGCTGCTGGTGGACTTCCCCAGGATGGCCGAGGTGGTCTCCAGCACGCCGGTGCAGACCACCCGACTGGATGACGTGGAGCACCTGGACCGGGTCGACCACCTCAAGATCGACGTGCAGGGCTCCGAGCTGATGGTCTTTCGCCACGGCCGACGCTGCCTGTCCCAGGTCACCAGCATCCAGACGGAGGTGGGTTTCCACCGGATCTACCGGGACCAGCCGCTGTTCGCCGAGGTCGACGCGGAACTGCGCCAGCAGGGCTTCGTGCCGCAGGCCTTCGTCAACATCAAGGACTGGCCGCTGGCGCCGGTGCAGTGGGCCGACGAGCTGTCCTCCACCGCCCGCCAGCTGGTGGAGGCCGACGTGCTCTACGTGCGTGACCCCGCCCGTCTCGACCAGCTCGACGAGGAGCAACTGCGCCATCTCGTGCTGGTCTGCCACGTGGTGCACGGCCGCCACGGCATCGCCCTGCTCGGGGTGCGTGAGCTGGTGCGGCGCGGCGTCCTGGCCTGCGAGGCCGAGCAGCGCTACCGGGAGCTGGCGCTGGCCGGGCGTGGCTGAGCTGGCCTGACGCACGACGCCCGCCCACCGAGATGGTGGGCGGGCGTCGCAGCAGGAAGCGATCAGTCCTCGGGATCGACGGCGAAACCGTCCTCGTCGAGGCCGGCCTCCCGACGGGCCTCGCGGGCCTTGCGCTCGTCCTGGGCATCGGCCGGGGCGCCGGTGGCGGTCAGGCGCACCTTGCGGGCCTCGGCCTGTGCCTCGGCCTCCTTCTGCTCGGACTTCTCGATGCCACTGGTGTCCCGCGGGGGGAGCTGCAGGGTCTGCTCGGCCCGCATCCCGGCCTGCAGCTCGCGGGCGCGTTCCAGCTCGGAGTCCACCTCGGCGCCGAAGAGCAGGGCCAGATTCGTCAGCCACAGCCACAGCAGCATCACGATGACACCGGCCATCGCGCCGTAGGTCTTGGAGTAGTTGCCGGCGGTGGAGACGTAGAGGGCGAAGAGCAGCGAGGCGGCGATCCAGATGGCGATCGCCACCGCCGAGCCCACCGAGAGCCAGGTGAACTTCGGCTGCCGCACGTTCGGGGTGAAGTGGTAGAGCACGGCCACCATCAGCACCATCAGCAGCAGCATGACCGGCCACTTGGCCCAGTTCCACACCGTCACGGCGGTGGAGCCCAGCCCCACCACGTCGCCGATCGCCTGGGCCACCGGACCCGAGACCACCATCGCCACCAGCATCAGCGCGGCGCCCAGCACCAGCACCAGGGTGATGGCGAGGTTCACCGGACGCAGCTTCCACACGGGACGCCCTTCGGCCACCTCGTAGACCCGGTTCATGGCCCGGCCGAAGGCACCCACGTAGCCGGAGGCCGACCACAGCGCGGAGAGCAGGCCGATCACCAGCGCCAGGCCGGTGCCGCGGGAGTTGACCATCTGGGTCAGCGGGTCCTTGATCTGCTGGTAGGCGTCACCGGGTGCCAGCTGGCGCACCACGTCCAGCAGGGCCTGCGTGCCACCCTCGGACTGGCCGAACAGGGCCAGCAGCGAGACCAGCGCCAGCAGCGCGGGGAAGATCGCCAGCACGGTGTAGTAGGTCAGCGCGGCGGCCAGGTCGGTGCACTGGTCGTTGGAGAACTCGCGCAGCGCATTCTTCGCGGTGAACTTCCAGCCGGGACGCTGCACGTCGCTGGGGGAGTCAGGCTTGCGCGGGTCGTCGGGGTGAGGTGCCTCGGCCGCCCGCTGGCGGGTCTCGGCGGTCTTGTCGTCACTCATGGGTGCCTCCAGGGAAAGACGGATGTCGGGCTCGAAGCTACCGAGGCGCGGGCAGGCCTGTCCCCGCGACGCGACTGCCTTTCGCGATCGGCGTAGGGCTCTGGCTAGGCTGGAGCGGCCCGCCGGAGCAGGAGGGCAGGAATGAGGCAAGCATGAGCTGGGGAGAGATCGCCGGCCTGGTGGCCGCGGCCGCCGCCGTGGTCTTCGTGGCGCTGTGCGCGGTCCCGCTGCTCAAGCTGGGCGGCGTGATGGACGAACTGCGCGTCGTGGTGCGCGACCTCGGGAAGGGCACCACGCCCATCCTGGAGGAGCTGCAGGGCACCGTCGGCACCACCACCCAGGAGATCGCCAGGCTCAGCCAGGTGACCGAGGAGCTGGCCAAGATGAGCCACGACGCCTCCACCGTCACCGGCCAGGCCGCCAACGTCTCCACGGTGGTCACCACCCCGCTGGTCAAGACCGCCGAGGTGGTGGGCAAGGCCTCCACCGCGGCCCGCGACGTGGGCCGTCGGGTGCAGGAGCGCCGACCGCGTCGCCGGGCCCACGACCCCGCCGGCGAGCTGGAGGCCGGCCCGCAGCGGGCCGCCGAGGCCGCGGAGGACCTCGAGGACTGAGACGGCTCACCGCCACCTCGCGCGCGGTCGCGGCCGTGCCCGCAGTACCCGATAGGCTGGACCGGCTCGTGCCCGTACGCGACAGGCACCGCAGCAACAGCCCCACCCACGAGAGCACCAAGGACACCACTGATGAGAGCCGCCGAGATCGGTCGTCGCTACCTGGACTTCTTCGCCTCGAAGGAGCACGCCGTCGTGCCCAGCGCCTCGCTGCTGTACAACGACCCGACGCTGCTCTTCGTGAACGCCGGCATGGTGCCCTTCAAGCCCTACTTCACCGGCGAGGAGCCCGCCCCGTGGAAGCGCGCGGTGAGCAACCAGAAGTGCGTGCGCACCCTGGACATCGAGGAGGTGGGCAAGACCACCCGTCACGGCACCTTCTTCCAGATGCTGGGCAACTTCTCCTTCGGTGACTACTTCAAGAAGGAGGCGATCGAGTACGCCTTCGAGCTGGTCACCACCGAGCAGCACAACGGCGGCTTCGGCTTCGACCCCTCCAAGGTCTGGGTGACCGTGCTCGGACCCGGCTTCCACCCGGACTACCCCGAGGGTGACAAGCAGGCCATCGAGTACTGGAAGTCCGTGGGCATCCCGGCCGACCACATCCAGGGCCGCAGCCTGAAGGACAACTACTGGAACATGGGCGTGCCCGGCCCGGGCGGCCCGTGCAGCGAGATCTACATCGACCGTGGCCCCGAGTTCGGCCGCGACGGAGGCCCCGAGGCCGACGAGGACCGCTTCCTGGAGATCTGGAACCTGGTCTTCCAGCAGGAGGACCTGTCCGCGGTGCGCGCCAAGGACGACTTCGACATCGCCCGTCAGCTGCCCACCCAGAACATCGACACCGGCGCCGGCCTGGAGCGGATCAGCTACCTGCTGCAGGGCAAGGCCAACATGTACGAGATCGACCAGGTCTTCCCCGTCATCGAGCAGGCCGCCCGGATGGCCGGCAAGTCCTACGGCGCCAACCCGGACGACGACGTGCGGCTGCGCGTGGTGGCCGACCACGTGCGCTCCGCGCTGATGCTGATGACCGACGGTGTCACCCCCGGCAACGAGGCGCGCGGCTACGTGCTGCGCCGCCTGCTGCGCCGCAGCGTGCGCTCGATGCGTCTGCTGGGCGTCAACGAGCCCGTCCTGGGCGAGCTGATGACCACCTCCAAGGAGCTGATGAGCGCCTCCTACCCGGACGTGGACAGCCAGTGGGCCCGCGTGCTGCCGGCCGCCACCGCCGAGGAGGAGTCCTTCCGTCGCACCCTGAACTCCGGCACCCAGCTCTTCGACCTGGCCGCCGGCCAGGTGAAGTCCGCCGGGCAGCAGACGCTGAGCGGTGACAAGGCCTTCCAGCTGCACGACACCTACGGCTTCCCGATCGACCTCACCCTGGAGATGGCCTCCGAGCAGGGCCTCGACGTGGACGTCGAGCAGTTCCGCAGCCTGATGGCCGAGCAGCGCAACCGGGCCAAGGCCGATGCCAAGGCGAAGAAGGGCGGCACCGTCTCCACCGAGGCCTACCGCACCCTGCGCGAGGCGGGTGAGACCCCCTTCCTGGGCTACACCGAGCTGGAGGTCGCCACCCAGCTGCGCGGCATCATCGCCGACGGCAGCGTCACCGACCGGGCCCTGCCGGGCCAGACCGTCGAGCTGGTGCTCGCCGAGACCCCCTTCTACGCCGAGTCCGGCGGCCAGGACTCCGATGCCGGCACCATCCTGGTGGAGGGCACCGGCCTGGACGTGATCGACGTGCAGCGCCCGGTCCCCGGCCTGGTGGTGCACAAGGTGATCGTGCCCGAGGGCGTCGAGTTCGGCGCCGGCGGCCAGGTGCAGGCCGTGGTCGACGGCTTCCACCGCCTGGGCTCCTGCCAGGCGCACACCGCCACCCACGTGGTGCACGCGGCGCTGCGCGAGCTGGTGGGCCCCGGTGCCACCCAGGCCGGCTCCTACAACAAGCCGGGCTACCTGCGCTTCGACTACTCGGGCCAGCACGGCCTGTCGGAGGCGCTCAAGGCAGAGATCGAGGAGCGCTGCAATGTCGCGATCCGCGACGACCTGCAGATCACTGCGAACGAGATGCGGCTCGAGGACGCGAAGGCGCTCGGCGCCATGGCCATGTTCGGCGAGAAGTACCCGCCGATCGTGCGCATGGTGGAGATGGGTGGCCCCTGGAGCCGCGAGCTGTGCGGCGGCACCCACGTCCAGCACTCCAGCCAGATCGGCCTGCTCAGCCTGCTGGGCGAGCAGTCCATCGGCTCCGGCGCCCGGCGCGTGGAGGCCCTGGTCTCCACCGACGCCTTCAGCCACCTGGCGGCCGAGCGCGCCCTGGTGAGCCAGCTCACCGACGTGCTCAAGACCCAGCCCGACCAGCTCAAGGACCGCGTCGAGAAGCTGGTGGCAGACCTCAAGGCCGCCGAGAAGCAGATCGCAGACCTCAAGGCGGCCCAGCTGATGGCCGGGGCGGGCCAGATGCTGCAGCGCGCCCACGACGTCAACGGCTACACCGTGCTGGCCGAGCAGGTCAGCGGTGTGGGCGGCAACGAGCTGCGCAACCTGGCCACCGAGCTGCGCGGCCGGCTCGGCGACGTTGCCTCGGTCGTCGCCCTGGTGGGCGGCAGCCAGGACAAGCCCGCCATCGTGGTGGCCACCAGCCAGGCCGCGCGGGACAAGGGCGCGAAGGCCGGTGCGCTGGTGCGGGCCGCCGCCGAGCAGCTGGGCGGCAAGGGTGGCGGCAAGGACGACCTGGCGCAGGGCGGTGGCACCAACGGTGCCCAGGCCGCCCAGGCGCTGGCCGCCGTCGAGACCGCGCTGGGCTGAGCGTGGCGCTGAGCAGCGAACGAGGGGTCCTGCTGGCCCTGGACTGGGGCAAGGCCCGGATCGGCGTCGCGGCCTGCGACGCCGATCGGATCCTCGCCTATCCCGTGGAGACGGTGCCCAACCTGCCCAAGGACCCCGCGCAGACCCTGCGCCGGATCGAGCAGCTGGTGGCCGAGTACGAGCCGGTCGAGGTGCTGCTGGGCCTGCCCATCTCGCTGGCCGGCGACGAGGGGCTGGCCGCGCAGCGGATGCGCGAGGTGGCCGCCCAGCTGACCGACCGGCTGGGCGCGACACCGGTGACACTCGTCGACGAGAGACTGACCAGCGCCACCGCGCACCGTAGGCTCTCCCAGGCAGGCAAGAATTCGCGCCAGCGGCGCGGCATGATCGACCAGATGGCCGCGGTGGCCATCCTGGAGCAGGCCCTCGCCGAGGGCGGTGCCGCACCCGGCACGACCGACGAAGGTAGGACATCGTGAGCAGCTTGTTCTCGGACGACGACGGCAAGACCGACTGGCAGAAGGTCGGCTACCACGGTCGCAGCGCCTTCGCGGTCCTGCTGAGCCTGGCCGTGCTGGTCGGCGGAGGCTGGTTCGCCGCCAGCAAGGCCCACGACGCCTACATGTCCTGGCGCACCGCGGACAACTACATCGGGCAGAGCGACAGCCCGGTCACCATCACCATCCCGAACGGCGCCACCGGCACCGCGATGGGCGACCTGCTGGTCAAGAACGACGTGGTGAAGTCCCGCAAGGCCTTCCTCAAGGCACTGGCCGCGAATGACGACTCGGACAAGATCCAGGCCGGCACGTACCAGATGTTCAAGCAGATGTCGGCCGATGCCGCCGTCGCGCGGCTGCTCGACCCGAAGGCCCAGCTGCGCAACCAGGTGACCGTCCCCGAGGGCATGTGGCAGAGCGACATCTTCGCCCTGCTGAGCAAGCGCACCAAGATTCCGGTGGCGCAGTTCCAGGCCGCGGCGAAGAACCCGAAGGCGCTCGGCTACCCGGCCTACGTCAAGAACACCGAGGGCTACCTCTTCCCGGAGACCTACGAGATGGGCCAGAAGCCCACCGCCACCAGCATCCTCAAGCTGATGGCCGCCCAGTACAAGCAGGTGGCCGAGCAGAACGACCTGGTGGGCCGGGCCAAGGAGATGGACCTGGAGCCCAACGAGGTGATGACCGTGGCCTCGATCCTGGAGGCCGAGGCCAAGGCCAAGGACATGCCCATGGTGGCCGGCATCATCTACAACCGCCTGGAGAACGGCACCCCGCTGGGCCTGGACTCCACCGCCCACTACCAGCTCAAGATCCCGATGAACAAGCCGCTGCCGTCCGGCTTCCAGGACAAGGGCACCGACAGCTCGTACAACACCTATGCCAACACCGGCCTGCCCGACGGCCCGATCAGCTCGCCGGGCGAGGCGGCGATCAAGGCCGCCCTCAACCCCACCGAGAGCGACTACCAGTACTGGCTGACGGTGAACTTCGCCACCGGCGAGACCAAGTTCGCCGAGACGCTGGACGAGCACAACAAGAACCTGCGCGAGTGGGAGGCCTGGTGCAAGACCGCCAAGGACAAGTCGGGTTGCCCGGCCTGACCGAGGGCGTGGCCCGGGCGGCGGTGATCGGCCATCCGGTGGCCCACTCGCTGTCCCCGGCGCTGCACCGTGCCGCCCACGCCCAGCTCGGTCTGGACTGGCACTACGAGGCCATCGACGTCGAACCCGGCGGGGTGGACGGCTTCCTGGCAGGACTCGACGAGTTCTGGCGAGGTCTCAGCGTCACCATGCCGCACAAGGAGGCGATCCGCCGCCACGGCAGCGGCGACGAGCTGGTGGAGCTCACCGGGGTGGCCAACACCTGGGTCCGCATCCCCGGCGCCGAACCGCTGGTGCGCAATACCGACGTGGGCGGCTACCAGCTGGCGCTGTCAGAGGCCGGGATCGGCGCGCTGGACAGTGCGGTGGTGGTGGGCAACGGCGCCACGGCCCGCTCCGCCGTGGTGGCCCTGCGCCAGCTTGGCGTGGAACGGGTGCAGCTGCTGGCCCGTGACCCGCAGCGGGCCCAGGAGCTGCGCGGCTTCTGCTCGAACACGCTCGGCATGCTCTGCAAGGTCTCGCCGCTGCGCCACGCGCAGGTGATCGAGTCCGACATCCTGGTCTCCACCGTCCCGGCGGCCGGCGTGGAGCCGGTCGCCGAGGAGCTGGCGGCAGCCGTCCAGGTGGTCTTCGACTCGGTCTACGATCCCTGGCCCACCGCCCTCGCGCGGGCGGCCGAGGCCCGCGGCCGCCTCACCCTCAACGGGCTGGACCTGCTGGCCGGCCAGGCCGTCGAGCAGGTCCGGCTGATGACCGGCGGGGGAGAGGTCGGCTACGAGCTGCTCCGTTCTGCAGGGCAAGAAGCGCTGGGGGCACGCGGCGCCATCTGAGAGGATTGCTGCCATGCTGCGCTACCTCACCGCTGGTGAATCCCATGGTCAGGCCCTGATCGCCACGATGGAGGGGATCCCCGCCCATGTGCAGGTGTCCTCCGACGACATCCGCGGGGCCCTCGCCCGTCGCCGGCTCGGGGCCGGACGCGGCGCCCGGATGAAGTTCGAGGCCGACGAGGTGACGCTGGTGGCCGGCTTCCGCCACGGCGAGACGCTCGGCTCGCCGATCGCCATCATGGTGGGCAACACCGAGTGGCCCAAGTGGACCGAGGTGATGAGCCCCGATGCCGTGGCTCCCGAGGTGCTGGAGGCGCAGGCCCGCAATGCCAAGCTGACCCGGCCCCGCCCGGGCCATGCCGATCTGGCCGGGATGCAGAAGTACGACTGGGACGAGGCCCGTCCGTTGCTGGAGCGCGCCAGCGCCCGCGAGACCGCGGCACGCGTGGCGCTGGGCCAGGTGGCCAAGAACTTCCTGCAGCAGGTGGCCGGGATCAGCGTGCTGAGCCATGTGGTGGAGCTGGGACCGGTGGCGGCCTCGCCCACCTTCCCGACCCTGGCCGACCTGGAGCGGATCGATGCCGACCCGCTGCGCTGCAACGACCCACGGGCCTCCGAGGCGATGCAGGCCGAGGTGGAGGACTGCCACAAGGCCGGCGACACGCTGGGCGGCGTGGTCGAGGTGCTGGCCTGGGGCCTGCCCCCGGGCCTGGGCTCCCACAGCCAGGGCGACCGGCGCCTGGACGCGCGGCTGGCCGGGGCCCTGATGGGCATCCAGGCCATCAAGGGCGTCGAGCTGGGCGACGGCTTCGAGCTCGCGCGGGTGCGCGGCTCGCAGGCCCACGACGAGATCGCCCCCGGCCCCGACGGGATCCGTCGCCTCTCCCACCACGCCGGTGGCACCGAGGCCGGCATGAGCACCGGCGAGCTGCTGCGGGTGCGGGCGGCCATGAAGCCGATCGCCACCGTCCCCAAGGCGCTGCGCACCATCGACACCGCCACCGGCGAGGAGTCCCGGGCCCACCACCAGCGCTCCGACGTCTGCGCGGTGCCCGCGGCCGGCGTCGTGGCCGAGGCCATGGTGGCGCTGGTGCTGGCCGAGTGCGTGCTGGAGAAGTTCGGGGGCGACTCGCTGGCCGAGACCCGTCGCAACCTGGAGGCCTACCTGGCCCGGGTCGCCGAGCAGGGGCTGAAGATCCATGGCTGAGCCCACGCCCCGGCTGCCCGAGACCATCGTGCTGGTCGGCGCCCCCGGTGCCGGCAAGTCCACCATCGGCGCCCGGCTGGCCCGTCGCCTGGGGATGGACTTCACCGACGTCGACGAGCTGATCGAGCAGCGGGCCGGCAAGCCGATCCCAGAGATCTTCCTGATGGACGGCGAGCCGGCCTTCCGCGAGCTGGAGCGCGAGACCACCCTGGAGCTGGTGGGGCGCCCCGGCATCGTGAGCCTGGGTGGTGGCGCGGTGATGAACCCCCTCATCCGCCAGGCCCTGGCCGAGCGCACCGTGGTCTGGTTGGACGTCAGCGCCCACCACGCCAGCCGTCGTGTGGGGCTGACCGGCAACAGCCGTCCGCTGCTGGCCGGCGGGAATGTGCACTCCACCATGGTGCGGCTGATGAACGAGCGGCTGCCGCTCTACCGGGAGGTCTCGACCCACCGGATCGACACCAACGGGCTCAAGCCCGCCGCGGTGGTGCGCGAGCTGCTGGCGCGGCTGGGCGTCGACGATCCGGAGCAGCCGGAACCGGTGCAGGACGACGACCAGACAGGGGAGCAGTGATGGCCGAGGTCGAGGTGCGGGCCGAGCGGCCCTACCGGGTGCAGATCGGCGCGGGTGCGCTGTCCGGGCTGCCCGAGCTGCTGCAGGGCGCCCGGCGCGTGGCGATCCTCCATGCCGGCGTGATGGCCGACCGCGCGCACACCGTGGCCCACGAGCTGGCCGCCGATGGTCTGCAGACCACCTGCATCGAGGTGCCGGACGGCGAGGGCGCCAAGACCGGCGAGGTGCTGCTCCACTGCTGGGATCGACTGGCCGAGGCCGGGCTGACCCGCTCCGACGTGGTGGTCGGGCTGGGCGGTGGCGCCACCACCGACCTGGCCGGCTTCGTGGCCGCCAGCTGGCTGCGTGGCGTCGGTTTCGTCAGCATCCCCACCACGGTGCTGGCCATGGTGGATGCCGCGGTGGGCGGCAAGACCGGCATCAACATCACGGCCGGCAAGAACCTGGTGGGGGCCTTCCACGAGCCGCTGGGCGTGCTCTGCGACCTGGACCTGCTGGTGGGCCTGCCGGAGCGTGAGGTCAGCTCCGGGCTGGCCGAGGTGGTCAAGTGCGGATTCATCGCCGACGAGCGGATCCTGGAGCTGGTGGAGCAGGACCCTGCCGAGGCTCGGGACGTGACCAGCGTGCGCTTCGCCACGCTGGTGCGGCGGGCCGTCCAGGTGAAGGCGCAGACCGTCTCCACCGACCTCCGCGAGGCCACCTCGAGCGCAGACCGGGTGGGGCGCGAGGCGCTGAACTACGGCCACACCCTGGGCCATGCCATCGAGGCCGCGCAGCACTTCACCTGGCGCCACGGTGAGGCGATCAGCATCGGGATGGTCTTCGCCGCCGAGGTGAGCCATCGGCTGGCCGGGCTGGCGGCCGACGACGTGGCCCGGCACCGGCGGCTGCTGTCCCAGGTGGGCCTGCCCACCGCCTACAACGCGGCGGACTGGAACCAGCTGCGCGCCACCATGAGCCTGGACAAGAAGGCGCGGGGCGACCAGCTGCGCATGGTGGGCCTGCGCCGGATGGGGGAGGTCACCATCGTCGACTCCCCGCCCGAGCAGGTGCTGCTGGAGTGCTGGCAGGCCCTCGACCCCGGGGCCTAGTGGACTGACCACAGCTGGCCCGGCGTAGGATTGCCCCATGGCCAAGTCATCCCGTCAGGCATCCAAGCTCTCCATCGTCGGCGCCGGAGCGGTCGGCACCTCGCTGGCCTATGCCGCGCTGATCCGCGGGTCGGCCAACGTGATCAGCCTCTACGACATCGACAAGAAGAAGGTCGACGCGGAGGTGCGCGACCTGGCGCACGGCACGCAGTTCACCAGCTCCGTGGTGATGGGCGGCGACGACATCGGCGTGGTCAAGGACTCCTCGGTGGTGATCATCACCGCCGGCGCCAAGCAGAAGCCCGGCCAGACCCGGCTGGACCTGGCGGCCACCAATGCCAAGATCATGGAGAAGATGATGCCGGGCCTGCTCAAGCAGGCACCCGATGCGCTCTACGTGCTGGTCACCAATCCCTGCGACGTGCTCACCGTCGTGGCGCAGAAGGTCTCCGGACTGCCCAGCAGCCAGATCTTCTCCACCGGGACCATGCTGGACACCTCCCGGTTGCGGTGGCTGATCTCGAAGAAGGCCAATGTCACCCAGCGCAATGTGCACACCACCATCGTGGGCGAGCACGGGGACAGCGAGTTCCCGGTCTGGTCCAGCGCGACCATCAGCCATGTCCCGATCCGGGACTGGACGGTCTCGGGCAAGAAGGTCTTCACCGATGACGTGCTCGACCAGCTGGCCCACGAGGCCGCCCATGCCGCCTATGAGGTGATCGAGGGCAAGGGGGCCACGAACTACGCCATCGGCCTGGCCGGTGCCCGGCTGGTGGAGGCCCTGCTGGCCCCCGCCCGTACCGTGCTGCCGCTGTCCAGCGTGCTGACCAACTACTACGGCGTCTCCGAGGTCGCGCTCAGCCTGCCCACCCTGGTCAGCTCCGCCGGCATCGAGCGGGTGGTGGAGATCCCGATGGACCCCACCGAGGTCTCCGCCCTGCACCTGTCCGCCGAGCAGCTTCGGGCATCCCTGGCCCAGCTGGGCTACTGAGCCGACCCGCTCACCCGTCCAGAGGCACGCCAGCTGAGAAAACGCCCACATGACGGATTCAGACACGGGGCGGCTGTGGCCCTACGCTTGTGCGCATGTCGAATTTCAGCTACGTCCGTGAAGGCGACGAGTACGTCCTCAAGATCGCGAGCCGCGGACGTGAGGTGCTCGCCAACCCGCTGAGCAACTTCGGCACCGCCTTCTCCCACGAGCAGCGTGCAGCCCTGGGTGTGAACGGCCTGCTGCCGCCCAATGTGATGACCATGGCGCTGCAGCTCAAGCGCGTCTACGCGCAGTACCAGGGCCAGCCCGACGACCTGGCCAAGTACGTGTACCTGAACACCATGCAGGACCGCAACGAGACGCTCTTCTTCCGGCTGCTCAGCGAGCACATCGAGGAGATGCTGCCGATCGTCTACACGCCCACCATCGGCCGGGCCATCGAGACCTACTCGCAGTGGTACCACCGGCCCCGCGGTGTCTTCCTGTCGATCGAGCGTCCCGAGGAGATGGAGAGCTCGCTCTCGGCCATGGACCTGGCCCCCGAGGACGTTGACCTGGTGGTCGTCACCGACTCCGAGGGCATCCTCGGCATCGGCGACCAGGGCGTGGGCGGCGTGGCCATCACCGTCGGCAAGCTGAACGTCTACACCGCGGCCGCCGGCATCCACCCCAGCCGTGCGCTGCCGGTGGTGCTCGACGTGGGCACCGACAACCTGGACCTGCTGAACGACGAGACCTACCTGGGCTATCGCCACGCCCGGGTGCGCGGCCAGCGCTACGACGACTTCGTGGACCGCTTCGTGCAGACCGTCACCCGGCTCTACCCGAATGCGATGATCCACTGGGAGGACTTCGGCGCGGACAACGCCCACAAGATCCTGCAGCGCTACCGCGACGAGATCTGCACCTTCAACGACGACATCCAGGGCACCGCCGCCGTCGTGGTGGCCGCCATCCTGTCGGCGGTGCGCCGCAGCGGCCTGCCGCTGTCGCAGCAGCGCATCGTGGTGCACGGCGCCGGCACCGCCGGCGTGGGCATCGCGGAGCTGCTGGTGGAGCAGATGGTCAGCCAGGGCATGGACCCGGCCGAGGCCCACCAGCTCTTCTGGGGCCTGGGCTCGCGGGGCCTGCTGCGTGAGGGCATCAAGGTGCGTGACTTCCAGGAGCCCTTCATGCGCAGCAGCGAGGAGCTGGCCGGCTGGACGCTGGACGTCGAGGGCCGCTACGAGCTGGCCGACGTGGTCCGCAACGTGAAGCCCACCATCCTGATCGGCACCTCGGCCCAGGCCGGATCCTTCAACGAGAAGATCGTGCGCGACATGGCCGCCCACTGCGAGCGCCCGATCATCATGCCGCTGTCCAATCCCACGTCGAAGTCCGAGGCGCTGCCCGCAGACCTGCTGGCCTGGACCGACGGCAAGGCCCTGATCGCCACCGGCTCGCCCTTCGAGCCCGTGGTCCACCAGGGTGTTCGCCACGAGATCGCGCAGGCCAACAACGCCCTGGTCTTCCCGGGCCTGGGTCTGGGCGTGGCAGCCTGCCGCGCCAGCCGCGTCACCGACGGCATGATCGCCGCCTCCGCCACCGCGGTGGCCAAGATGGTCAACAGCAATGCCCCGGGCGCCTCGCTGCTGCCCAGCATGGACAAGCTGCGCGCCGTCTCCGCCCGGGTGGCCATGGCGGTGGCCATCGCCGCCCAGATCGAGGGTGTGGCCGGACGCAAGCTGGACAACCCGGTGCAGGACATCCACGAGCAGATGTGGACCCCCGACTACCCGCGTATCGAGGCCGTCTGACGTGCTGCTCGACCGCACCACGTGGCAGGCCCGCCGCGACGACCATCGCGAGCGGGCCTGTGCCCTGCTCGGGGACGTGGTGGAGCGACGCCGCACGGGCCGCAAGCATCCCGTCGACGACTTCCTGTTCGACTACTACACGCTGCGCCCCGGTGAGCTTGCCCTCTGGCACCCCGGGATCGGTGTGGTGCTGGAGGATCCGGAAGGGGAGTACGCCGAGCGGCGCTTCTACCGGCACGAGGACGGCCGGTCCTGGCTCGACGTCGAGACCTTCTGGGCCAAGCGCGGACGCACAGCGCAGCAGGCCGGTGAGCTGCTGCGGGCCGTCGCCGGCCGGCCGGCGCACCTGGGCTGCTTCGGGATGCACGAGTGGGCGATGGTCTACCAGCTGCAGCCGGACCAGACCCGGCACTCCTACCTGCCGCTGCGCTTCGAGCCCGAGGAGGTGGCACAGGTGGTGGAGCAGGTGGGGCTGCGCTGCTCCCACTTCGACGCCTTCCGCTTCTTCACCCCCGAGGCGGTGCCCCTGAACAGCGAGCGGCCCACCCGCGAGCGCCAGGTGGAGCTGGACCAGCCGGGCTGCCTGCACGTGAACATGGACACCTACAAGTGGGCCGGCAAGCTGCTCGGTGCCGTGGACTCCGCCCTGCTGCTGGACTGCTACCAGCTCACCCACGAGATCCGCGAGCTGGACATGCGGGCCAGCGCCTATGACCTGCGGGAGTGGGGCTACGAGCCGGTGATGGTGGAGACCCCGCAGGGACGCGCCGACTACGTGCGTCGCCAGCGGGACTTCGCCGAGCGGGCGGTGGGCCTGCGCGCCCGGTTGCTCGACGTGATCGACCGGTTGGAGTCCGCCGTCGCAGCGCCCGTCTCCGTCGGCTGAGCGAGCGCTCAGCGCCGACGCAGGTGCGCCAGGTGGGAGAAGCCGGCCGCTGCGGTACCTGCGCCCAGCGAGCCGAGGATCAGCCCGGCCACGAAGTCGGAGTCGGAAGCGCTCATCACCCCGGCCATCATCGCCAGCACCAGGAAGATGGCGGCCGCCCCACTGACCAGGGCCACCAGCATGGCCACCGCGCCTTGGGTGGCGGTGGGTCGGCGCTCCGGCGTCGCGCCCGAGGACGAGGCCACGACGGGCAGCTGGGGGACCGGCAGCCCCACCAGGCAGGTGCCCAGTTCGGCGCGGGAACGGGCCTGCAGCGCGGCCAGGGTGCGCTGGTCGAACTCCTCGTGGGTGAGCCGCCCTGCGCTGAAGTGCAGGGAGAGCTGCTCGCAGACCAGGTCACGCTCGCTGTCACCCACCAGTGTGGTGGGACGCTGCGGCGCGCCCCAGGCGGGGACGGCCGGCGCGGAGTCCAGGCCTGGTACCCCGAAGGAGGTCGCCTGCGGGTGCTGGACGGAACCGGGAAAGCCGGTGACGGGTTCGTGGCTCATGACCCAACTCTCGCCGCCCCGGGGGCTCCCGCACAGGCCCGGACGCGACCAGCAGACCGGCGTCGCACCAGGACTGGACCGTGGTCGCAGCCTCGGTGCAGCTCGCTCGCACCGGGGGCTCGGTGACAGCCCTGTGACCCAGTGTGACTGTTCGCCGGCCCGCGCCCGGTGGTGAGGGCCAAAGACTGTTGGCCGCGGGAGGTCGGCACCGACGCCGGCCCACCAGACCGCACCGTCCCCCAGGAGGATCCCTTGACCAGTTCCCGACGCGCGCTCAGCCTGCTCTGTGCCCTGACCGTGATCACCACCGCCACCGCCTGCGGCTCGTCCGCATCCCCCACCGCATCCTCGGGCAGCTCGACCAGCGCCTCACCGACGCCCTCCTCGCCCGCGGCTGCGACCTTCGACCTGCAGGCCCACCGCGGCGGCCGCGGGGAGACCACCGAGGAGTCGCGACGCGCCTTCGAGAAGGCGCTCGACCTGGGGGTGAGCACGCTGGAGTTCGACATCGTGCTCACCAAGGACCGCGTCCCGGCCGTCTGGCACGACCCGGTCGTGATGCCCGAGAAGTGCGCCGACACGGCACCGGTCACGCCCAAGGACCCGCAGTACCCCTACGTCGGCAAGCTGGTGCACGAGCTGACCTGGCAGCAGCTGCAGACCCTCGACTGCGGCAAGAAGCTGAAGGACTTCTCTTCCGCGGAGGTGGTGCAGGGCAACAAGATCCTGCAGCTCTCGGACGTCTTCGCGATCACCGCGCAGCGCGGAGCAGACGTGCGCTACAACATCGAGACCAAGCTGGAGGCGGCCGAGCCCACCACGTCCGCCACGCCGCAGGAGTTCGTCGACGCCATCCTGCCGGTGGTCGAGAAGGCCGGCCAGCTCGACAAGGTGATGGTGCAGTCCTTCGACTGGCGCTCCCTGCCGCTCGTGCACCGGGCGCAGCCGACGATCCCGCTGGTGCTGCTGTGGGACGAGACCACCTGGGTCAAGGACTCGCCCTGGACCGGGGAGGTGGACCACGAGGCGGTCGGCGGCGACATCGTCAAGGCGGCCCAGCAGGTGGGTGCGACGGTCCTGTCACCGGGCTACACCGTGCCCTACGGTGCCAAGGCCGGCGACGACGGCTTCACCCTGGTGGCCGACAAGGCACTGGTGGAACGCGCCCACCAGGCCGGCATGACGGTGGTGCCGTGGACCATCAACGACGCCGCCACCATGGAGGCCCAGATCGAGGCCGGCGCCGATGGCATCATCACCGACCAGCCGAGCATCCTGCGCGAGGTGATGCGGAAGCGGCAGATGCCGCTGCCGACGCCCTGGCCCGCTCGCTGACGCCCCTCGAAGGGGCAGCCTCCCACCGGGCGGCTGCCACCTCGGCAGCAGACCGTGCCGCGGGAATGCCACCTCTCAGACGAGACCCAGCACACCCTTGGCCACGGCCAGCGCGCCACCGATGCCGGCCAGACAGAGGGCCAGCGTGCGGGCCCGTCCGGCCGGGACGTGCCGGGAGAGCCGAGTCCCCAGCCAGACGCCGAGCAGCACGTCGACGACCACCGCCGGCAGCACCCACCACGGTGGCAGCCCGGACAGGCCCTGGGGTGCGGTGGCGGTCTTGAGCGCCACCGACAGGGCGCCCATGGTCATGAAGGTGGGCTGCACGGTGGCGGCGAAGCGCTCCTGCTCCCAGCGGCTGAGCCGGGCGTAGACCACCATCGCGGGCGCGGCGACCCCGGCCGTGGTGTTGAACAGCCCGCCCACCAGACCGGCCGCCAGCATCGGCAGCCGGCCGCCCAGCCGGGGCAGCTCGGGCAAGGTCAGCGAGGTGAGGAGCGCGAGCAGTACCACGAGGCCGACCACCAGCTGCAGCCAGGCGGCGGGCAGGGCGTGGACCAGCCAGGCGCCGGTGACAGCTCCGGGGAGGGCGGCCGTGATGATCCAGCGGAAGCTGTCCCAGTCGATCCGGGGCAGCACGGTGAGCATGATCACGAAGCCCGAGACCACCGTCACGGCATTGGTGACCAGCACCCCCTGCGAGGCGCCCAGCAGGAGCGAGAGG
This sequence comes from Luteococcus peritonei, assembly GCF_039526385.1. Lineage (NCBI taxonomy): Bacteria > Bacillati > Actinomycetota > Actinomycetes > Propionibacteriales > Propionibacteriaceae > Luteococcus > Luteococcus peritonei. Next base: position 184,096 of record NZ_BAAAIX010000034.1, read on the forward strand.
GTGGGGGCGACCACCAGACCGACACCGGTGCCCGAGACGCGCTGCAGCGTCGCGCCGACCAGCACGGCAAGGGCCGCGACCACCACCAGGACCATTCGGCCATCATGCTCCGTGCCGGGCCTCAGCGCCCGTCACCACCCACAGGATCGTTGAAGGTGACCTGAAAACCGCTGCGGACGGCGTGTGGGACGAGCGTCCGCCGAGCTGCCCGACCTAGGGTGTGGGAGCGGATCCTTCCCCCTCGTGGTCCGCCGTGAATTGGAGTGAGTCGTGACCTTCGCCGTCGCCAAGCCGTACCTGCTGCTGCCCGTCGCCGTGACCCTGGTGGGTCTGGCGGGATGTGCCCAGGTGGACCCCGATGCCCAGTCGGCCACGCCGGCCGCCCAGCAGTCCTCCCAGGAGGCCACCCGCGGCGTCTCCGAGCTGGCCACCGCCACGCCCAGCGCCACCGCCACGCCCAGCGAGGGCGGCGCCGCCAGCGCCTCGGCCGACCCGTCGGCAGCCGCGAGCAGCTCGGCCTCGGTGAGCCCCTCGGCGAGCAGCTCGCCCACCCCGAGCTCAAGGCCCACCCAGAAGCCCACCGCGCCCGCCCTGCTCAAGGCGGGGGCCAGCGGTGACAAGGTGCGCGACCTGCAGCACCGGTTGCAGCAGCTCGCCTGGTTCGAGGGCCGGATCACCGGCAGCTACGGCGAGGCGACCACCGCCGCGGTGCGGGGCTTCCAGGCCAAGCGAACGCTGCCGGTCACCGGGGAGCTGGACCAGAAGACCTGGCAGGCCCTCGTCGAGCGGACGAAGCAGCCCACCCATGACCAGATGTACAACATCATCAAGGCGGGCCCTGCCCTGCTGAAGCTCGGCTCCACCGGGCCCTCGGTGCAGGACCTGCAGGCGCGGCTGAAGCAGATCGGTTGGTTCTCCGGCAAGGTGACCACCAGCTACGGCTCCAGCACCCAGGCCGCCGTCAAGCAGTTCCAGGCCAAGCGCGGCATCCCCACCACCGGTGATGTGGACCAGCGCACCCTCGACCTGCTGCACGGCATGACCCGCACCCCCACCCAGGACGAGCTGAACAATGTGGCCCCGAAGGTGGCGGCCGCCAAGCTCGACCCGCGCTGCATGACCGGGCGGGTGCTGTGCATCTCCAAGAGCTCGCAGCGGATGTCCTGGGTGATCGACGGCAAGGTGCAGGACAGCTTCAGCGTCCGCTTCGGCTCCGAGCTGACCCCTACCCGTGAGGGCACCTTCAGCGTCGGCTGGAAGTCGCGCGACCACGTCAGCACGCTGTACCACACCGCCATGCCCTTCGCGATGTTCTTCTCGGGCGGCCAGGCCGTGCACTACTCGGCCGATTTCGCCGCGCGCGGCTACAACGGAGCCAGCCACGGCTGCGTCAACGTGCGCGACCGCGACGGCATCGAGTGGCTCTTCGGCCAGGTCAAGGTCGGCGACAAGGTGGTCGTCCACCGCTGAGCGGACGCCACGCGACGGCCCGGGATCCCCGGGCCGCTGCCACTCAGCCCTTGACCAGGAGTGCCGCCACCTGCCGGCCGCGGGAGCCGGTCAGGAAGACGGTGGTGTCGCCGGGCTCCTTCTCGAACAGGACGGTGCCCTCCAGCGTCTGGCCCGCCACGATCGGGCGGCCCTCCAGGTAGCTCTGGTCCGTCGGCGAGCTGTCGTACTGGGCGGCCGACTGGTTGTCCAGGGCGAAGAACCCGATCCGCTGCTGACCCCGGGTCAGGCTCACCCGGACGGTGAGCAGCAGGCCCTGCGAGGTCCAGCGGCTGGTCACGATCTCGAAGGTGCCCGCGGACTCGTCCTCGTTGCTGGTGAAGGGGATCCGGTTACGGTTCTGCTGACTGGGCAGCGGGCTGGGCGCCGGATCGGTGCTGCTGGCCGGGGTAGCCGGGGCGGCCGGGGAACCGGAGGTGGCCGGCCGGGTCGGGCTGGCGGCCGGGCCGGGGGGCGTCGACCCGGCAGCCGTGTCCGGTCCGGAAGGGCGCGCGGTGACGGAGGGCGTGGTGCCCGGAGAGACGGGGGCAGCGCTCGTCGACGGGCTGGCTGCCGGCTGCTCGGCATCCTCTTCCACGGGTCGGTTGCGCAGCAGCAGCCAGGCGGCCAGCAGGGCACAGCCGAGCAGTGCGACCAGCGGCAGCATCCACCAGGGCCCGCGCGGCCCACGACTCCCGACGGGACGCCCTGGCGGCGGTGCGGCAGCGGCACCGAAGGGCTGCAACGGGTCACGTCCGCCGGTGCGGCGCGTGCCCGCCCAGTGGCCGTTGGGGGAGTCCGGGTGGTTCTGGCTCATGGTGCGTCCAGACTACCCGCGGCCGCTGACCGTGCGAGCGGGCTGCCGTCCTGCATCCACAGGGACGAGCGTCCCGCTCCGGGCTGTGGATGGATGACGATGTGCGGGCTCCTGCATCAAGAGTCATGGACATGAGTACTGACGACATCACCCGGCTCGGCGTGCGGGACACCGCGGACCTGCTGGCGCTGACCCCCTACCTGATGGGCTACCAGCCCACTGACCGGCTCGTCTTCCAGGTGATGGAGCACCGACGGCTGCATGCCACGGGCGCGGTGGAGCTGGAGGCGGTGCACCAGCCCGAGGCGCTACAGGAATCGATCACCCAGCTGCTCGACCGGCTGGAGGCGCCCCTGGTGCTGCTGGCGGCCTGGACCGACGACCGCGAGCTCGGTGAGCTGGCGCTGCAGCTCGCCACCGACGCGGTGGGTCGCCACCGGCTGCTGGACCGGGTGCTGGTGACCAGCACCACCTGGCAGACGCAGGACGGTCGTAGCGGCGAGACCGAGGCCCTGCGCCGATCGCCGGTGGTGGCCGCGGCCGTCGTCGCCGGCCTCAGCGCCGCCCCCACGCGAGAGGCTGCTGTGGCGGTGGTGCAGGGCCCCGTGCCGGAGCTGGTGGACCAGCTCGAGGCGCTGCACCACCGGGCGGAGGACCGGCTGGTGACGCTGGGGGAGGCCGGGTGGACGCAGCGTGCCAGGACGATGGTGCGCGAGGCGCTGGCGGGTCGCGAGCCGGCCGGGGGTGAGCTGGCCGAGCTGGCCCTGTTGTCCGGCCTGCCCGACGTGCGCGAGTCGCTCTGGCTCGACATGACGCGCCGGCGGGCTGCGGAGAACCTGGACCTGTGGACCCGCGTCGTGGCGCAGTGCCCCTCCACCTATGCGGCGGGGCCGGTGCTCACGATGGGATTCGCCGCCTGGCTGGCCGGCGAGGGGGCGCTGCTGGGCAGCTGTGTGGACCGTGCGCTGGAGCTCGGCCTCGATGACTGGGAGGTGGATGTGCTGGAGGCGCTCAGTCAGGCGGCGGTGCACCCGTCGGCCTGGGAGCGAAGCTGCAGCCGCGACAGCCTCCACCAGCCGGCGGGGTCGCGCTAGAGCTGTGTCCCCACCAGGCTGCCGACCCCGTAGGTCAGGCCCATCGCCAGCGCGCCCACCACCAGGTTGCGCACCATGGGGCGCCAGGCGCTGCCGCCGCCGAGCCGGGCGGAGACGGCGCCGGTGAGCGCCAGGGCCACCAGGACGGCGACCAGGGTGGCGACGACCCGGGCCTCGACGGGGCTGAGCAGCATGACCGCCAGCGGGATCAGCGCGCCGAGGGTGAAGGACAGGGCGGAGGCCCAGGCAGCACTCCACGGGCTGGTGCGCTCGTCGGCGCTGATGCCCAGGTCCGCCTCGGCGTGGGCGGCGAGGGCGTCGTGGCTGCTCAGCTCGGCGGCGACCAGCTCGGCGGTCTGCTCGCTCAGACCCTTGTCCCGGTAGATCTCGGCCAGACGCTGCTGCTGGCCCTGGGGATCCTGGGAGAGCAGGCGGCCGCGGGCCTGGAGCTCGGCGATCTCGGTGTCCTTCTGGCTGGAGACCGAGACGAACTCGCCGCCGGCCATGGACAGGGCTCCTGCCACCAGGCCGGCCATGCCGGCGATGAACAGGGCGGTGCGGTCGCTGCTGGCACCGGCCACGCCCATCACCAGGCCGGCGGTGGACACGATGCCGTCGTTGGCGCCGAGCACACCGGCGCGAAGCCAGTTGAGCTTGGAGCTGAGGCTGCGCTCGGTGCGCAGCGGGGCGGACCCGGCGGTCTCGGTGCTGACCGCGGGGGCGCTGATGGAAAGGGCTGCCATGACTCCATGGTGGGTGCGCCGAGCACACCGCGCAACGAAGGAGAGGCAGCCCTAAGCGGTCTGACAAGCGGTGACACCTGGACTGTGTCTGTTGTCCAACCCGCCGTCACAAAGCACGGACCGCACCTCGTAAACTGCCACCATGCAAACCAGAGGTCCCCAGGGTCCGCCCACGTCGACGGCTCCCACGTCGATGTCGGCGGCGCGTGCCGCAGTGCTCGAGGCAGTGCGCACCCGGGGCCGCCTCTGCTCGGTGCGCGAGGTGGCCGACCAGCTGGACCTGCACCCGAACACCGTGCGCGAACACCTTGACGCACTCCTCGAGCAGCGCCTGGTGGAGCGCGAGTCCTCCTCACCCGCCGGCCGGGGGCGTCCGGCGCTGATGTACCGCGCCACCACCGCCATCACCGACGTCGCGCGTGACTACGAACTGCTGGCCGAGGTGCTCGCCGAGCAGCTCGCCCAGTTGCCCGACGCTGCCGGGGCCTCGCGAGCCGCTGGCCGCTCCTGGGGTTCTCGGCTGGGCCACGGTGACGGCGAGCCGGTCGAGCTGCAGGCCTGGATGGCCCAGCTCGGCTTCCAGCCCCACCAGCTCTCGCAGGCCACCTGGCTGCTGCGCAGCTGCCCGATCCTGTCGGCGGCGCGCCAGAACCCGGACGTGGTCTGTTCCGTGCACCTCGGACTGGCGCAGGCGATCGTGGAGCGGCAGGGCCAGGACGGCTCGCAGATGGCGATCGAGCCGATGGGCCATCCCCAGGGCTGCCTGTTGCACCTGCGCGCGCCGCAGCTGCCGACCGAGCCGATGGGCTAGGGCGGTCGTCGCGCCCAACGGGGCAGGGGCTAGCATTTAGCACGACATGGACATTGCAAAATCTTCTTCTGCTGGCCTCGACGACCCGAAGCGGCTGACCCGGCGAGGCTGGCACACCCGCGCAGCGGTGCCGATGCTGCTGTGGATGCTCGCGGCCGTCGTGATGGTCAACGTGCACCGTTTCGTGCCGCGCTCCACCTGGCTGCTGGTGCACTTCATGACGCTGGGCGTGGCCAGCAATGCCATCGTCGTGTGGAGCAACCACTTCGCCGATGCCGTGCTGCGCACCGGTTCGCGGGGCCACCGACGCGAGGTGGTGGAGCTCGCGCTGCTGAATGCCGCGCTGGTGCTGCTCAGCGTCGGCGTGGTGGGGCAGTGGGCCGTCCCGGTCTGGATCGGCGCTGCGGCGCTGGCGGCGATGGCCGGCTACATCATCGTCGAGCTGGGTGGCCAGGCGCGCAGCAGCCTGCCGGCACGCTTCGCGATGACGGTGCGCTGGTACCAGTGGGCCGCTCTCTGCCTGCTGGTCGGTGTGGTGCTCGGCGCCCTGATGGCCGTGCCCTTCGGACGCTGGGCCGACGGCCTGCTCACCAGCCACCTGGTGCTCAACGTGCTGGGCTGGATCGGCCTGACGGTCTGGGGGACGCTGGCCACGCTGTGGCCCACCATGCTGCGGGCCCGGGCCGACGACGGCACCGAGCGTGCCGCACGTCGTGCGCTGCCCGTGATGCTCGTCGGCATCGTGCTGCTGGCGGCTGCGCCCCTGCTCGCCGGACCAGCAGCTCTGGCTTGGCGACTGGCTGCGCTGGCGGGTACGGCTGCCTACCTGACCGCCGTCGTACTGCAGCTGGGCCCCATCCTGCGCGCCTGGCGCGTCAAGCCCACCACGAGTTTCGCAGTGCTCTCCGCCGCCGCGGCGCAGGCCTGGATGGTGGTCTGGCTGCTCTGGCTGGCCGTGCTGCTGGTGACCAGCGCCGGGCAGGCGGAGCTGGTGGCCTCGCTGCGCCAGAGCGTTCCGCTGCTGGTGGTGGGCTTCCTGGCCCAGGTGCTCGCCGGTGCGCTCAGCTATCTGCTCCCGGTGGTGCTGGGCGGCGGCCCCGCCATGGTGCGCACCACCAGCGACGTCTTCGAGCGCGGCGCGGTGGCCCGCTGGGCCCTGCTCAACCTCGGCCTGGCCACCTTCCTGCTGCCCATCACCTCGGTCTGGAAGGTCACCACCTCGCTGGCCGTCTTCCTGGTCCTGGCCTGCTTCCCGGTGCTGGTCTGGAGGGCCTGGCGGCTGCGCTCCCACGGTGAGGCCCGTGACGACCTGCAGCACCAGCCGAGCGCCCGCCGCATCCCCCGGGGCCTGGCCTGGGCCCTGGCCTGGTGGCTGGTGGTGGCCGGCCTGGCCGTCGCCGTCGATCCGGTGGGATTCCGGTCCATGCTCGGCTCCTCCGACGCCTCCGGTGGCGTCTCCGCCACCGGGCAGACCACCACGGTCGACGTCGTCGCCAAGGACATGCGCTTCGTGCCCGACGTGGTGCAGGTGCCGGCGGGCAACCGCCTGGTCATCAACCTGGTCAACCAGGACCCCGGCATGATCCACGACCTGATCCTGGCCACCGGGCAGACCTCCGGCCGTCTGGAGCCCGGTGGCCGTACCACCCTCGACGTCGGCGTCGTGGGGGAGTCGGTGGACGGCTGGTGCTCCGTGGCGGGGCATCGACAGCTCGGCATGGTCTTCCGCGTCGAGACCACCGGTGGTGCGGCCCAGCCCTCGTCGAGTGCCTCCAGCGGGATGCAGCACGACCACGGGGCCACCGGGACCGCGCCGGCCCCCACCCTGGACCAGAGCCGTGATCCTGCCGCCGGCTGGAAGGCTCGCGTGGCAGCACTGCCCCCGGCCACCACGATGAAGGTGCACAAGCTCACGCTCACCGCCACCGAGGAGGTCCAGGAGGTCTCGCCCGGGGTGCAGCAGACGGTGTGGACCTTCAACGGTGCGGTTCCCGGACCGGTGCTGCGTGGACGGGTCGGTGACGTCTTCGAGGTGACGCTGGTCAACGACGGCACCATGGGCCATTCCATCGACTTCCATGCGGGTTCGGTGGCCCCGGAAGCGCCGATGCGCACCATCGCCCCTGGCGAGAGCCTGGTCTACCGTTTCACGGCGAAGCGGGCCGGGGTCTGGATGTACCACTGCTCCACCGCGCCGATGAGCCTGCACATCGCCAACGGCATGTATGGCGCCGTCGTGATCGACCCGCCGGACCTGCCGAAGGTGGACCGTGAGTACGTGCTGGTGCAGGGCGAGCAGTACTACGGCGCGCCCGCGGCCGACGGCAGCCCCGGCATCGCGAGCTCCGAGAAGATCGCCCAGGAGAAGCCCGATGCGGTGGTCTTCAACGGCTATGCGGGTCAGTACGACCGGGCGCCGCTGGCCGCGCGGGTGGGCGAGCGGGTGCGGATCTGGGTGCTGGACGCCGGCCCCACCCGACCGCTGGCCTTCCACGTGGTGGGCGGGCAGTTCGACTCGGTCTGGACCGAGGGCTCCTGGAAGCTGCGGAACGGGACAACACCTGGCGTGCCCGGATCGGTCGACGGCGGCAGCCAGACGCTGGGCCTGCTGGCCAGCCAGGGCGGCTTCGTGGAGATGGCCTTCACCGAGGCCGGCCGCTATCCCTTCGTGAATCACCAGATGGTGGATGCCGAGCGAGGGGCGCACGGCTTCATCGAGGTCTCCCGGTAGCCGTTGTCCACAGGGTTGCGGGCGTCGAGGAATTGTCCACAGCCCACCTCGGGCGTGAGGAATCCCCGCGGCCGGCGTCCAAGCTCCAGGTGTGCGGACCCATGACCTCGACGAACTGGCACGCGCCCGGCTGCAGTACGTGACGGCGGGCGCGCCACCCCTGGTGCCCTCACCCCGACGGTGCGCGCCGGACCGGACGGACGAGGAAGGCCGCACGGGGCCGCCGGTGGTTGGGCAGATCGACCCCGGTGCCGAAACCGCAGTCCGGCCAGACGCCCGCCCCTCAGCCGACGTCGCCGAGACCGGACCCGTCGAACTGCAGCCCAGCCGTGCCGAGCGGCTGATGGCCTTCGGCCGCGGCCACCTGGTGGCGGTGGCGCTCGTGCTGGCTCTCGGTCTGGTGGGCACGGTGGGCTGGTTGCTGCGCTCCCGACCCAGCGAGGTGCCGTTGGCCGTGCAGCCGGTCTCCGGGGGATCGGCGGCCCTGACCCCCTCTCCGGCTGCAGGTGGCGCGTCCCCGGCACCGGCCACGCCGTCTGTCCAGGCCGCCCTGCGGGTCCACGTGATCGGGGCCGTGCGACGCCCGGGGGTGGTGCAGCTCCCGGCCGGCGCCAGGGTGTCCGACGCGATCACGGCTGCTGGTGGACTGCTGGCCAGCGCCTCGCCCGGTGAACTCAACCTGGCGGCGCCGGTGGCCGACGGCAGCCAGGTGGTCATCGGGACCCGGCAGCGGCCCCGGGGCGAGGTCCGTCCGGCCGAGCAGGCTGCCTCCGGCTCCCAGTCACAGAGCGGGGCGGCCGCGCCCTCCGGCGGACATGGCGGAGCTGGGGCGGGCACACCGGCGGGCGGGGCCCTGGTGGACCTCAACACCGCCACCGCCGAACAGCTCGACCAGTTGCCCGGGGTGGGTCCGGTGACGGCGCAGAAGATCCTGGACTGGCGCAGCCAGCACGGGCGCTTCAGCCGGGTGGACGAGCTGCAGGAGGTTGACGGCATCGGCCCCACGAGCTACCAGCGAATCGCCCAGCATGTCCGCGTCTGAGCGCGAGCCCGCCAGATCGGAGCCCTTGGACCTTCGCCTGCTTCCCCTGGCCGCCGCAGGCTGGGCCGGCGCCTGGTGGGGGACCGCTCCCGAGGTCCGGACGGCGGCGGCCCTGTGCGCCGTCGTCCCGGTCGTGCTGTTCTGGGGCCGTCATCGGGGCCTCACCCGCAGGGGCCTGGCCGCGGTGCTGGTCTGCCTGGCTTGCGCGGCCTCGGGGCTGGGGCGGGAACACCGCCTCGACTCGTCGACGGTGGCCCAGCTGGCCCGGGAACGGGCCGTGGTGCGCGCCGTCGTGGTGGTTGACGGTGACGTCGTGCTGCACCCCCGTCGTGGAGTGATGCCTCCGATGGCACTGGTACAGGCCCGGATGGTCCAGCTCGACGGGAGGGGGCGGCGCGTGCTCCAGCAGCTGCCGCTGACGGTGCGCGCCAGCGGAGAGCTGGCCGAGGCGCTGGCCGGCTGCGCCGCGGGCGAGCGGATCCAGCTGGAGGGGCGACTCTCACAGCGCGAGAACGGGCGGCCGGTGGCGGCCCTGCTCCAGGTCCGAGCCCCGCCGTTGGAACTGGCCCCGCCCTCGCCCGGAGCGCGCGCCGTCAACGCCCTGCGACGGGGTCTGCACGACGCCATGCGGCACAGCCCTGCGCAGCAGGCAGGCCTGTTGCCCTCTCTGGTGGTGGGCGACACCGCCGGCTTGGACGAGTCCTTGGAGGAGGACTTCCGCAGCACCGGCCTGACCCACCTGACAGCGGTCTCGGGGACCAACCTGACCCTGACGCTGGTCTTCCTGCTGGGCGCTGCGCGCTGGGCCGGGCTGACGGGCTGGCCGGTGCGCGGGTTGGGGTTGCTGGGGGTGCTGGCCTTCGTCACGGTCTGTCGCGCCGAACCCAGCGTGCTGCGTGCCGGGGCCATGGGGCTGGTGGCACTGGCGGGGCTGGGCCTGGCGGGAGGGCGGGGCCGGGGGCTGCGCCACCTGTGCCTGGCCGTCTGGCTGCTGGTGCTGGTGGACCCGTGGTTGGCGCGCTCACTGGGCTTCGCGCTGTCAGCGCTCGCCACGGGCGGGATCCTGTGGTGGGGCCAGCGCTGGACCCGGGCCATGGCCTGGGCCCCCGGATGGCTGGCCGAGTCGGTGGTGGTTCCGCTGGCCGCCCAGCTCGCCACCCAGGCCGTGGTCACCTCGATCAGCGGGGAGGTCTCCGTGGTGGGGCTTGCCGCCAATGCGCTGGCCGGGCCCTTCGTCGGGCCCGCCACGGTGCTGGGCCTGGCCGCCATGATCGTGGCGCCGCTGTGGTCGGGTCTGGCGTCGGTCCTGGGGTGGGTGGCCGGCTGGTGTGTCCAGCCGATCATCTGGACCGCCACCACGCTGGCCGCGCTCCCGGCAGCCACCTGGCGCTGGCCCGCGCAGCCGGTCCTGGTGCTCCTGCTGGGTGTCCTGTGCCTGCTGGTGGCCCCAGCCGTCCCCTGGCTGCTCGCACGACGATGGGCGTGCCTGCTCCTCTGCCTGGTGCTGTGCCTGGCCTGCATCAGGGAGCCGAGGCCGCTCGGCTGGCCCGGAGACTGGCAGGTGGCCTTCTGCGACGTGGGGCAGGGCGATGCGACGGTGTTGCGCGCGGGCGACGGCCAGGCCGTCGTGGTGGACACCGGCCCGCCGGGCGGCGACGTGGTCGACTGTCTGCGCCGCCTGGGGGTCAGAGGGGTGCCCCTGCTGGTGCTGACGCACTACCACGACGACCACATCGGTTCCCTGCGGGAGCTGCTGCAGGCCCTCCCGGTGGGCGCGGTGCTGCTCAATCCGATGGAGTCTCCCGCTGCTGCGGCGGCCCGTACTCGACGCTCGGCGGAGGCACGCGCCATCCGGATCGAGATGGCCGTCGTCGGTCAGCAGTTCCGCATCGGGCAGGTCGGCTGGACCACTGTCGGGGTGGGGGCCCGTGCCGTCCTGGCAAGCATGGGGGAGGGCGAGTCCTCGCAGGACAATGACAGCTCCACGGTGGGACTGGTCCAGGTCGGCACCCTGCGCCTGGTGATCGGCGGGGATGTGGAGCCGGCCGGGCAGCAGCGGGTCGTGGCCCAGGGCTGGCAGCCCGGGGTGGAGGTGCTCAAGATGCCGCACCACGGCTCGTCTCGGCAGGACGAACGCTTCTGGTGCGAGTCAGGTGCGGTGCTGGCCGTGGCCAGCGCCGGCTTCCGCAACGACTACGGCCATCCGGCCCCCGCTGCCCTGCGCCTGGCCCAGCGGTGCGGCATGCAGGTGGTCCGTACCGACCTGGGCGGCACCATCACGGTCTGGCGCGACGGTGATCGCCTCGAGGTGCGCCGTCAGCGCGAGGGTCCTCCCTGATGCTACGCGCGGGGTCACCGAACGTAGAAGGTCCAGCCGGTCCAACCCCACTGGCTGTGCTCGCAGGGATCGCGTCGGTAGAGCTTGAAGCCCTGCTGGCGCATGTAGTCGATGTGGACCCCCTGCGCCTTGCGGCAGGACTGGAGCGTCCGGTGCTTGCCGGTGGAGTGCTGGCGGTACTCGCGGGCCTCGGCCGGCCATCGAGGCCAGGGCGACGGCAGAGACGAGCGTGGCTGCCGAAAGGCGTGCGATGGTGGTCATGGATCCTCCTTGGTGAGCGCTGTGGCGTCAGGCTAGGGGATTCGAGGCTCACCCTTGACAGGGTTCGGCGCTGATCAGTTCTGTCAGTGGCGACTGGCATGCTTGGGGACGTGGCAAACCAGCGAACCCCCGGCCGGGCACCCGAGGCGACCTTCGGCAGCTGCGTGCTGGTGATGGGCGCCGAGTCGCTGATCGCGGAGCGCGCCGTCGCCGAACGCGTCGCCGCCGCCCGCAAGCAGGAGCCCGAGGCCGAGATCACCAAGGTGGTGGCCGGCGAGCTGGAGGGAAACCGGCTGGCCGAGCTCACTGGCGGCTCGCTCTTCTCCAGCGCCGACATCGTCGTGGTGGAGGAGCTGTCCAACCTGCCGCAGGACCTCTTCGACGCCATGCTGGCGGCCGCCAAGGACCCGGGTGAGAACCTCTGCCTCACCCTGGTGCACCCCGGCGGGCAGAAGGGCAAGGGCTTGGTCGACAAGCTCAAGAAGGCCAAGATCCCTGTCGTCGAGGCCGCCCCGGTGAAGAACTGGGAACTGCCGCGCTGGGTGGCCACCGAGGCCCGACGCATCAAGCTCGGCCTGGACCAGGAGGCCGCCCAGGCGCTGGTGGACGCCGTCGGCTCCGACCTGCGCGCCCTGGCCGGCGCGCTCTCACAGCTGGCCAGCGACTGGGAGGGCCAGAACGTCACCAGTTCCATGATCGCCCGCTACTTCGCCGGACGCGCCGAGGTGACCAGCTTCGCCGTCGCCGACGACATCATGGCCGGCCGCCCCGGCCCCGCGCTCGAGAAGCTGCGCTGGGCCCTGTCCACCGGCGTGGCCCCCGTCCTGGTCACCAGCGCCGTGGCCAACTCGCTGCGCGGCCTGGGCAAGTACCTCGACGTGCGCTCCGCCCGGATGGGCGAGGGGGAGATGGCCCGCGAGGTCGGCGTCCCGCCGTGGAAGATCAAGGACCTGGCCCGCCTCTCGCGCAGCTGGAGCGCCCCCGGCGTCTCCCAGGCGCTGCGCTCCGTCGCGCTCGCCGACGCCCAGGTCAAGGGTGCCGCCAGCGACCCGGACTTTGCGCTGGAGCAGATGCTGCTCGCCATTGACCGCGCGCACCACGTCGGCCGCTGAAGCCCTGGACCGCACATGAGCGCAGGTCGGCTGTTCACCGAGCGCTGCATCCTGCTGCCGCTCGAGATGCGTGAGGTGGCGGCCCGGATCACCAGCGAGGACTTCTTCCTGCCCCACGCCGGGCTCGGGCTGGTGCACCACGGGCCGGACCACCCCGGCGACCTGCTGTCCATCTACCCCCTGCTGATGGCAGCTGCCGAGCACCCCGAGGACCATGTCACGGGCACCTGGACGGTGGTGCGGCGCGCAGACCTGGAGGCAATCGGCTCGATCGGGGTCAAGGGGCGGCCCGACGACCAGGGCGCCGTGGACATCGGCTACGGCTTCGTCCCCGCCAGCTGGGGCCAGGGGTTCGCGACGGAGGCCACCGGCGAGGTCTGCCGTGCCCTGCTGGCGCAGGAGGTGGACCTGGGTGCCCCGGTGCGGGAATTGCTGGCCGACACCCGGGTGGACAACCTCGCCAGTCAGACCGTGCTGCGCCGGTGCGGCTTCCAGCTCGTAGGGGAGAGGCACGACTGCCACGACGGACCGCAGCTCCACTGGAGACGACAAGACCAGCGCCTCGACCCCCAGTCGGGTCGAGACGCTGTTCGGTGAAGCTCTTCGTCTGTGGCCGGTAGGCCCGAGGGCTGCTGGCGGGTGATGCGAGGCGGTCGGTGTGACCGCCGCCGAATCAGAGGGACTTGGCCTTCAGGCTGATGGCCGACTTGCGGTTGGCAGCCTGGTTCTTGTGGATGACACCCTTGGAGGCAGCCTTGTCCAGAGCGCGGTTGGCGGCCTGGGCCAGGGTGGTGGCCTTCTCGTTGTCACCAGCGGCCACGGCCTCGTTGAAGCGACGCACGGCGGTGCGCAGACCCGACTTGACGGCCTTGTTGCGCTGACGCGCCTTCTCGTTGGTCTTGATGCGCTTCATCTGGGACTTGATGTTTGCCACTGAATTAACCCTTTGACTGGATCGGAGCTGGAATGTCTGGAAAAGACGTCGGCGTCGAGGACGCGACTCGTCACATTACCAGCGCACGGGCACGGGGCTCAAATCGCTGACGACTCAGATCCTGCAGGCATCCCGATGTGGGCTCATCACGGCCGCCGACAGAACATCACCCCCGTTGGAACAGGGGCGATGACGCACGGAAGGCCGTGATGCGGGCCGGCGTCCCGCGAGAGACCCCGCGCGCCTCCGGCTCGACGAACCACATCGCCTGGTAGCGGCCCACGGCCAGCACCGGTGGGCGCAGGTCGTACTCGTAGCCGCCGATCAGCTCCACCGCCCGCTCGCCGAGCTGCTCGCCCACGGTGCCCATCGGGATGTGCACCTGGTCGGAGCTGAAGTTGTAGAGCTGCACCATCGTGCCCAGCGGGTGCTCACGCACCAGCAGCAGCAGGCGCGGGTCGGGGCTGGGCAGCACCCGCGACTCCACCGAGGCGTGCAGCTGCGGCGTCGCGCCGCGGACCTGCACCAGGTGCTTCAGCGCGGCGTGCACCCAGTTGCCCGGGTGTTGCGGATCGGCCAGCACCTGGGCCACCTCGCGCCAGGGCATCCGGGGCCGGTGCACCCAGCGGTTGTCGGCCGCGTGGGTGGGGTCCTCGGCGAACTGGTGGTCGTTGAGCAGGGCGAACTCGTCGCCCATGTAGAGCAGCGGGATGCCGCCGAAGCCCATCACCACGGCGTGCAGCAGGTTGATCCGGTCCACCGCATCCCAGACGTCCTGGCGGCTGCCCTCGCCCAGCGCATGCTCCAGGCCGGCCAGCGAGGCCAGCGAACCGCTGATCCGCCGGTCACCGGTGGCCGGATTCGCCTGGAAGACCAGGCCGCGGGCGAAGCTGCCCATGAACTCGCCGGAGTAGAAGTCGCTCAGGAAACGACGGTGGCTGAAGCCGTCCAGGCCGGCCGCGGCGGCATCCTCGTCGGTGACGGCCCAGCCGATGTCGTCGTGGCAGCGCACATAGGTACCCCAGGTGGTGCTCGTGGGCTTGGCCGGGAAGCGGCCCAGGGCCACCTCCATCAGCCGGGTGTCACGGCTGGCCAGCGAGCTCCACAACTGCACCATCAGCGAGTTGTGGTAGGCCATGTCGCTCACCAGGCCGCTGTGCCGGCCGGTGCCCAGGTAATGGATCAGGTCGTCGGGACCGACGATCGCCTCGGCCTTGAAGGCCAGCGCCGGGGCGACGATCCGGGCGGCCGCGCGCAGCGCCTCGGTGATGTCGTGCACCTGCGGCAGGTTCTGGCAGACCGTGCCCAGCTGCTTCCAGATGAAGGCGATCGCGTCCAGTCGCACCACCTCGACGCCCTGGTTGGCCAGGTGCAGGATCACGTCGAGGAATTCGCAGAAGACGTCCGGGTTCGCCCAGTTCACGTCCCACTGGTAGCTGTTGAAGGTGGTCCACACCCAGGCCTGCAGCTCGTCGTCCCAGGTGAAGTTGCCGGGCGCGAAGTCGGGGAAGACCTCGGGCAGCACCTGCTCATAGGCATCGGGCATGGTGCGGTCGTCGAAGGCCATGAAGTAGTCGCGATAGCGCTGCTCACCGGCGCGGGCGCGCTCGGCCCACTCGTGCTCGCGCGCGACGTGGTTCAGCACCAGGTCCACCACCAGGGAGATCTGGTGCTCACGCAGCGTGCCGGTGAGTTCGGCCAGGTCGTCCATCGTGCCCAGGTCCTCGCGGACGGTGCGGTAGTCCATCACGGCATAGCCGCCGTCATTCTCCCCGGGCCGCGGCTTGAGCAGCGGCATCAGGTGCAGGTAGCGCACCCCCAGCTCGTCGAGGTGGTCCAGGTGCTCGGTGACACCGCGCAGGGTTCCGGCGAAGCGGTCGGTGTAGCAGACATAGCCCACCATCTCGGGGCGCTGCAGCCAGTCGGGCTGCAGCAGGCGCTGCTCGTCGAGCTCGCGCAAGGCCTCGGGGCGCTGCCTGGCGGCGGTCAGCATCAGCTCCAGCAGCCGGTCCATCAGATCGTCGGTGCGCTCGGCGTAGACCGCGCGCAGGCTCTCGTCCAGGCCCGGCGACCAGCGCTGCCAGCGGAGCCGGAAGCTGGTGGCGGCCGGACCCCGGCCCAGGACGGACTCGACCCTCGCCTCCAGCGGATTGCGCTCGTCGGTGCGGGTCCAGGGCAGCGTGGGGATCGGCATGGACCAAGCCTAGATGTTGGTCGCAGGCAGGTTCATGACACTCGGGTGATGGGAGCTTTCCCGCCGAGGGCGCTGTGGCCTC
>NZ_BAAAIX010000035.1:0-33657 GCF_039526385.1 Luteococcus peritonei
TCCACAAACGACACGGTCCTCACAACTCCCAAAAATCGGGGTGTTGCGAGGACCGTTAGAACCCGCCATCCGGATGCGGGGCCCTTCGTCGTCAGTCCCTCACCACTCGGTGGAGGGGACCATCACGCCCTTGCCGACCACGGTGATGCCGCCGTCGGAGACCGAGAAGCCGCGCGCGCGGTCGTGGTCGTGGTTGACACCGATCTCCACGCCGTCGGGGACCACCACGTTCTTGTCCAGGATGGCGTTGTGCACCACGGCATTGCGGCCGATCCGCACCCCGCTCATCAGGATCGAGCGGTCCACCCGGGCCCACTTCTGGATGTGGACGTTGGGGCTCATCACGGTGCGGTCCACGTCGCCGCCGGAGATGATGCAGCCCGGTGAGACGATGGAGTCCTCGGCATTGCCACGCAGCGTGAACTTGGCGCCGGGCGCCTGCACCTGGGTGGTCCAGATCGGCCACTCGCCGTTGTACAGGTTGAACTGCGGGACCACCGAGACCAGGTCCATGTGCGCCTCGTGGTAGGCGTCGATGGTGCCCACGTCGCGCCAGTAGCTGCGGTCCTCCTCGGTGGCGCCGGGCACCACGTTGTCGCGGAAGTCGTAGACCTGCGCGTCGCCCCGGCTCACGAAGGAGGGGATGATGTCGCCGCCCATGTCGTGGCCGGCGTCGGGATCGTTGGCGTCGGCCTCCAGCGCCTCGATCAGCGCCTTGCGGGTGAAGACGTAGTTGCCCATGGATGCGAAGGACTCCTCCGGGGAGTCCGGCAGGCCGGGCGGGTCGCCGGGCTTCTCGAGGAAGGCCTTGATCTTGCCCTTCTCGTCGGCGTCGATGATACCGAAGGCGCTGGCCTCGGAGCGCGGCACGCGGATGCCGGCGACCGTGCAGCCCAGCCCGGAGTCGATGTGGCTCTGCAGCATCTGGTCGACGTCCATGCGGTAGATGTTGTCCGCACCGAAGACCACGATGTAGTCCGGGTCCTCGTCGTCGATCAGGTTCTTCGACTGGTAGATGGCATCGGCGCTGCCCTGGTACCAGCGGGGTCCGAGGCGCTGCTGGGCGGGCACCGGCGTCACGTAGTTGCCCAGCATGGTGGACATCCGCCAGGTGAGCGAGATGTGGCGGTCCAGCGAGTGCGACTTGTACTGGGTCAGCACGCAGATCTGGCGCAGCTCGGAGTTGGCCAGGTTGGACAGCACGAAGTCGATCAGTCGGTAGGTTCCCCCGAAGGGAACGGCGGGCTTGGCCCGATCGGCGGTCAGCGGCATGAGTCGCTTGCCCTCGCCGCCGGCCAGGACCAGGGAGAGCACCTTCGGTCTTGTGGTCATGGGTGAAACCTATGGCGCGCAACTCGGCTTCCACAAGGGAGTGGCGCCATTTGCCACAGGGTGGGACGACGCGCCGACGAATCCCTGTCAGACGGTCGCACGACCACCCCTGCGACAGCCCGGTCCGGGCCGTCAAAAGCGGCTGGTGACCCTTCCCGGGGCACGCCTGCTGTGCGAGCATCAAGCATGCGCGTATCCATCCTGACCCGTGAGTACCCACCCTCCATCTACGGCGGCGCCGGGGTGCACGTCGCCCAGCTCGTCCCCCAGCTCGCCAAGCTCATCGACGTCGATGTGCAGTGCATGGGCGAGCCGCGCGACGGAGCCACCGCCCATGCGGAGAACTTCCCGCCCGGCGCCAATGCCGCGCTGCGCGTGCTGGGCGCCGACCTGTCCATGGTCAGCGCCGTCCCCTCCGACGTGGAGCTGGTGCACTCCCACACCTGGTATGCCAACATGGCCGGCCACCTGTCCGGCCTCTTCCTGGACGTGCCGCACGTGGTCAGCGCCCACTCGCTGGAGCCCGACCGCCCCTGGAAGGCCGAGCAGCTCGGGGGCGGCTACCGGATCAGCTCCTGGATCGAGCGCACCTGCTACGGCGCCGCGGATGCGGTCATCGCGGTCAGCGAGGGCATGAAGGGTTCCATCCTGAAGGCCTACCCGGAGCTGGAGCCGGACAAGGTGCACGTGGTGCTCAACGGCATCGACCCCGAGGAGTTCAAGCCGGACACCGGCACCGAGGTGTGCCAGCGGATCGGCATGGACCCCTCGCGTCCGTCGGTGGTCTTCGTGGGGCGCATCACCCGGCAGAAGGGCCTGGTGCACCTGGTGCGCGCCGCACAGATGCTGGACCCCGAGACCCAGCTCATCCTGCTGGCCGGCGCCCCGGACACCCCCGAGATCGCCGAGGAGTTCAACCAGGCCTTCGACGCGCTGAAGAAGACCCGTGGCGGTGGGGTGGTGTGGATCCAGGAGATGCTGCCGCGCAACGAGGTGCGCCAGGTGATGAGCAATGCCACCGTCTTCGCCTGCCCCTCCATCTACGAGCCGCTGGGCATCGTGAACCTGGAGGCGATGGCCACCGAGACCGCCGTGGTGGCCAGCGCGGTGGGCGGCATCCCCGAGGTGGTCCAGGACGGCACCACCGGCTACTTGGTGGACTACGACCCCGCCCGTGCCGACGATCCGGAGCACGTGGCCGCCTTCGAGCAGTCCTTCGCGGAGAAGATCAACCAGCTCACCCGCGATCCCGAGCTGGCCGAGCGCTTCGGCAGGGCCGGCCGGCAGCGCTGCATCGACCAGTTCAGCTGGGAGACCATCGCAGGCCAGACCGTCGAGGTCTACCGGGCCGCCATCGAACGCCACCGGGCCCGCAGCCAGGGCGCCTGAGCCGAGCAATGACAGGACCGGCGCACCCGATGGGTGCGCCGGTCCTTCATGTCCTGGGGGGCGGGCCGTTCAGCCCACGACCTCCTGCAGGCACTTGAGCAGGTCTGCGGCCTCGGTCGCGTTCAGCTCGACGACGAGCCGGCCTCCACCGTCGACGGGGACTCGCATCACGATGCCGCGTCCTTCCTTGGTGACCTCCATGGGACCATCACCCGTGCGGGGCTTCATAGCAGCCATTGCGCATCCTCATCTCTCGACACCGATTTGCACCCATTATTCCGCATCGTGGGGCACACTTGGCACCCGCCACCCCCGGCGGGCTCGTTTTCGGGGTCGCGGGAGGCGTCGGAGGGCTCAGCGCAGCAGCTCGGCCTCGGTGGCCCCGCCCTCGGTTCCGGGGCTGTCCGGCAGCGGCCGCTGCAGCTGCGGGCGCACCATCCCGGCAGCCTCCATCTGGTGGGCCAGCCGCTCCAGCAGCTCGTCCACCTGGGTCATCGAGTAGCCGCGGGTGACCACGCTGAAGCGCACCTCGCGCAGGTCCTCGGCATCCACCGGCCCGGGGGCCAGCAGCCGGGAGGGACGGTCGTCGACCACCTCGGGCATCTGGCCCCAGCGCCCGCTGCCGGCCACGAAGGCCGCGCCGAGGATCAGGACCACCACACCCGCCAGGAACCACATCATGGGGCTCATGCTGTCACAGCCCCGGCAGCGGCCCCGGTGACGTGCGCCACGGCGGCCTGCTCGTCGTCGGTGACCAGGAACATGTCCAGGTCGGTCTCGTTGATGTAGCCGTCGGCCAGCGCCTGGCTGCGCAGCCAGTCCACCAGCCCGCCCCAGTAGGAGGTGCCGAAGAGCACCACGGGGAAGTGCAGCACCTTGCCGGTCTGGGCCAGGGTGAGCGCCTCGAAGAGCTCGTCGAAGGTGCCGAAGCCGCCCGGCATCACGATGAAGCCCTGCGAGTACTTCAGGAACATCACCTTGCGGGCGAAGAAGTAGCGGAAGTTGATGCCCAGGTTCACCCAGCGGTTCATCGAGGCCTCGAAGGGCAGCTCGATGCCCAGGCCCACGGAGGTGCCGCCGCCCTCGGAGGCGCCCTTGTTGGCGGCCTCCATCACCCCGGGGCCGCCGCCGGTGATCACGGCGCGCCCGCGGGCCACCAGCTCGCGGCCCATCCGCTCGGCCGCCTCGTACATCGGGTGCCCGGGACGGGTGCGGGCCGAGCCGAAGACGGCGATGGCCGGGCCGAGCTCGGCCAGCGTGCCGAAGCCCTCCACGAACTCGGACTGGATGCGCAGCACTCGCCAGGGGTCCTCGTGGGCCCAGTCGGCAGCACCTCCGGGTTCCAGCAGCCGCTGGTCGGCGGTGGTGCCCTTCACCTGTTCCTGGCGCCGGATCACGGGCCCGACGTGCGCGGTGGTGCCCTTGCCGGGGGCATTGTCGGGCGGGCCGTGGCGATCGGCGCGTGCCTTCGGGTTGGGCATCCTCACTCCTTGTCGATGGGTGGTCAGCGGAGCCAGCGGCGCAGTGCCTCGGCGCAGGCGTCCAGGTCCGCCACCGGGCAGAACTCGTCGTCGGTGTGGGCCTTGTTGGGGTCGGCCGGCCCGAAGTTCACGGCCGGGATGCCGAGGGCGCTGAAGCGTGCCACGTCGGTCCAGCCGTACTTGGGTCTGGGGGTGCCGCCAACGGCCGCGACGAAGTCCTGGGCGGCGGGCAGGTCGAGCCCGGGCCGGGCCGCCGGGGAGAGGTCCACCACGCGCATCTCGAAGCCCTCGAAGAGCTCGCGCATCAGAGCCTCGGCCTGCTCGGGCGACTTGTCCGGGGCGAAGCGGTAGTTGACGTGCACGGCGCACTCGTCGGGGATCACGTTGCCGGCCACGCCGCCGCGGATCTGCACCGCGTTCAGGCCCTCGCGGTAGGTGAGGCCGTCCACCTCCACCTCGCGCTGCTCGAAGCCCTGCAGCCGTTCCAGGACGGCGGTCATGTCGTGGATCGCGTTGTGGCCCAGCCAGCCGCGCGCGGAGTGGGCCGCACTGCCCCGCGTGGTGATCCAGAAGCGCATGGTGCCCTGGCAGCCGCCCTCGATCCGGGCGCTGGTGGGCTCCATCAGGATGGCGAAGTCGGCGGCCAGCAGGTCGGGACGGTCACGGGCGATGTGGCCCAGGCCGTTCTGGTCGCCCGCCACCTCCTCGTTGTCGTAGAAGACCCAGGTGACGTCGTGGCGCGGCGAGTCCAGCTCGGCGGCCAGCGCCAGGGCGACGGCCACCCCGCCCTTCATGTCGCAGCTTCCGCGCCCGATGACAGCATCCACCCCGGCCACCGTCTCCCGGCGGCTGGGGAGGTTGGCCGCCACCGGCACGGTGTCCAGGTGTCCGGCCACGGCCACGCGCTGCGAGCGGCCCAGCTCGGTGCGGGCGACGACGCAGTTGCCGAGCCGCTCCACCGCCAGGTGTGGCCGGCCGGTCAGGGCCTGCTCCACCCGGTCGGCCAGGTGGGCCTCGTTGCCGCTGACGCTCTCCACGTCGACGACGGCCTGCAGCAGGTCGGCCAGGGGCAGCGAGAGGTCCAGGGTGTCCATGACGACGAGCCTAGCCGCAGCGCCGGGGACTCAGCCGAAGAGCGCCAGCCAGATGGCCAGGTAGTGGCACAGCGCGGCCAGCACGGTGCAGGCGTGGAAGATCTCGTGGAAGCCGAAGGTGGCCGGCCACGGGTTGGGGCGCTTGAGGCCGTAGACCACCGCGCCGAGCGAGTAGATGACTCCCCCGGCCGCGATCAGCCCCACCACCAGCGGGCCGGCGGCGCTCCAGAACTGGCCCAGCCAGCCCACCGCGGCCCAGCCCATCGCCAGGTAGAGCGCGACGTAGAGCCAGCGCGGCGCGCCGATCCAGAAGACCCGGAAGAGCACCCCGGCCAGGGCGCAGCCCCAGATCAGGGCCAGCAGCAGGCGCAGCGAGCGGCCGTGCAGCAGGGCGACGGCGAGCGGCGTGTAGCTGCCGGCGATGAAGACGAAGATGTTGGCATGGTCCACCCGCCGGAAGACCGCGTGCGCGCGGGGGCTCCAGCTGCCCCGGTGGTAGAAGGCGGAGTTGGTGAACAGCAGCAGCGCGCTCAGGGTGTAGACCGCGCAGGCCAGCCGTTCGCCGCGGGTCGGGGCCAGGGCCACCAGCAGGATGCCGGCCACCAGCATCACCGGGGCGAAGAACTGGTGCAGCCAGCCGCGCAGCAGGGGTTTGACCACCTGCTCGACGCGATCCTGCGGCGTGTGCGAGACGCCCTGGGCCACCGGCGGGGTGGCGCTGCCGCGGTGCGGCTGCTGCGTCCTGTCCATGGAACCTACGGTAGCGTAGGTTCGAGCTATTTGAACCACCCGGTCACAGCGGAGCGACAGCCACGGCCACTACTGTTGCCGGCATGACCCGGCGGGACCGACTCAGCGAGAAGATCGACAGGATGCATCCGTCCGGCCTGCTCTACAGCACGTACGAGGCGCGTCTGGTGGGTGAGCTGGACAAGCAGGCCATGCCGCGCCACGTCGCCGTGCTGGCCGACGGCAACCGTCGCTGGGCCCGGATGAATGCCCCTGACCAGCCTCTGGTGACCGGCTACCAGGCCGGGGCCGACAAGCTCAAGGACTTCGTCGGGTGGTGCCAGGAGATCGGCGGCATCCAGGTGGTGACGCTGTGGGTGCTCAGCACCGACAATCTCTCGCGCTCCGAGGCCGACGAGCTGAACCCGCTGCTGGACGTGATCACCCAGCTGGTCACCGACCTGGCGGCCGACGGCCGCTGGCGGGTGCAGGCGATGGGAGACATGGGCCTGCTCCCCCGCCCGATGGCCGAGCGGCTGGCCGAGGCCAAGCGCTCCACCGCCCAGGTGGACGGGATGCTGGTCAACGTCGCCATCGCCTACGGGGGCCGCCACGAGCTGCGCGATGCGGTGCGCTCGCTCATGCTGGCCGAGGCGAAGCGCGGCACCACCCTGGAGCAGCTGGCCCAGGACCTGGACATCGACCAGATCGAGCAGCACCTCTACACCAAGGGGATGCCGGACCCAGACCTGATCATCCGCACCTCGGGCGAGCAGCGCCTGTCCGGCTTCCTGATGTGGCAGAGCGCGCACAGCGAGTTCTACTTCTGCGAGGCGCTGTGGCCCGACTTCCGCCGGGTGGACTTCCTGCGCGCGCTGCGCTCCTACAGCCAGCGCGAGCGCCGCTTCGGGCGCTGACTCACACCCGCCCCACGAACAGCGCCCGGGAGCACAGCTCGTCGACCCGACGGATCCGGTGCGCCATCACCAGGCCACCCGCCCCGGCGCAGCCCACCAGCAGGGCCAGCAGCAGCAGCGCCGGCGAACTCTCGTGGCCACCGAGCTGCCAGCCCAGCAGCCCCGCGGCCAGCAGCAGAGCCGCCGTCCCCGGATGACCCCAGAGCCGGGCGCGCGCCGCGAAGGGCGAGTCCACCGGCACCCCCGGCCAGACATCGGGATCGGTGCGCACCGCCTCGCGCAGCCCCACCCTGGCCGTGGCCAGCGCCTCGCGGGCCCGCAGCCACAGGGCGAGCTGCCCGGTGAGCACCGCCAGCAGCAGGAGCAAGGTCACTCGCAGAGCCAGCCAGCCGTCCACCGGCCAGCGCAGCCAGGCGCGATCGCCCAGACCGAGCAGGGACAGCGTGTGCGGCGCGAGCTGGTTGAGCAGATGGCTGGCCACTAGCCAGAGCACCGCGGCCAGGCCGAGGGCACCGCAGGCCAGCAGGGACAGCCGGGCCAGGCCCTCACGCCAGGAGACCCGGGGCACCAGGGCGTCGATCCGCTCCTGCAGGGCCTCGCGGTCCTCGTCGTCGGTGAGGTCGACGCGCAAGCGCAGCAGCCGACGAGCGAAGAGCTCGGCCTCCCGGGTGCCCAGCAGGAGCTGGACCTCGGGCCCCAGCACCTGCATCACGGCGCGGGCCCGCGGGTCCACCGTTGCGACGAGGCCACCACGGATCGCGGTGCTGGTCATGAAGTCCCCCTTGCCAGGCGCCGACACTGGCGCCCTGAGGGCATCCTTGCGTCTCACCCTGTGACGGACAACAGACCTTCGGCCAGCGCTGGGTGATGTGGCACGATCGTGCCCTCTTCTTCACCCGCCCGCAGCGCACCGCCCAGGAGCAGTGATGACCCCACGCCCCGCCAGCACCAGCAGCGCCGAGGTCGTGCGCCATGCCATGTCCCTGCTCGAGGAGCAGGGCCCCGAGGCCTTCAGCATGCGCAAGCTGGGCGCGGCGATGGGGATCGACCCGATGACCGTCTACCACCACGTGCCCAACAAGGCGGCGCTGTTCGACCTGGTGGTCGACGAGCTGTGGAGCGGGATGCACCCGCAGGCCGACGGGGGCTGGAGCGAGCAGGTCTCCAGCCTGGCCCACGAGCTGCGCCGGGTGCTGCTCGAGCACCCCCGACTGGTCGTGCTGGTGGCCACCCGCCCGATCGTGACGCCGCGGCTGATGGGCCTGGCCGACGAACTGGTCGGTCGGCTCGACGAGCAGGGGCTGCCGTCCGCGCAGGCGATGCAGCTGCTGGACTGCGTCGTGGCCTTCACCGTCGGCAAGGTGCAGGGCGAGTTGCGCCAACCCGTCGGGGGCGACGACCTCTCGCCCGAGCAGGCGCTGGCCGCGATGGCCGAGCAGGCGCCCCACCTGGCCCGTGCGGCCTCCGAAGGCTACGGCTGGCAGCCCGACGAGGAGTTCACCACCGGGCTGGGGGCACTGCTGGCCGGATGGCCGGTCAGCAGCGGCTCCACAGCGGGGTCTTGAGCTCGGTGTAGTCGGTGGTGGGCTCGAAGCAGACCTCACCGCGACAGACATAGGCGGTGGGCCGGTCCTCGCGCTGGGTGCGGTCCTCGAAGAGGTGACCGAAGCCCTGCGTGCCGGCCGGTGCCACGACGATCGCGGAGCCGGCCGGCGCCATCCGCCAGGCGGCCGTCGCCAGCCGGGAGATGCCGGGCTCGTCCTGCACCACGACCACCTGCGCGGGCCTCAGGCCGCGGCGCGCCTCGTCGGCCACCAGGGCGTCGGCCAGCGACCAGCCGGCGAAGCGGGGCTGTGAGGCGACGAGCGGCCAGGTGGTGCGGGCGGCGCGGTCGGCACGCTCCACCAGGGCCGGCTCGCAGGCCAGCAGGCCCACCAGGCGCAGCGCCGCCACCAGCGAGCTGGTGCCCGAGGGAGTGGCATTGTCCGAGATGTCGCGGGGGCGCTGGAAGAGCTCGTCGCTGGCCTCGGCATCCCAGAAGCCACCGTCCTCGGCGCCGAAGCGAGCCTCCGCGCGCGCCAGCAGCCACTGGGCGCGCTCCAACCAGAGCGCCTCGCCGGTGGCACCGGCCAGCCGGGCCAGGCCCAGCGCCAGGCAGCCGTGGTCCTCGGCGACGGCCGGAGTGGTGCCGGCGACCCCGTCGCGCGAGGTGCGCACGAAGCGGTCCGCGGCCTGGTCCACGTGGATCTCCCAGACGGCCTGGGCGGCACCGCGGGCCAGCTCCAGCCAGGCCGGCTCGGCGAAGGTCATGGCGGCGGCGACCAGCGAGTCCACCAGCAGGCCGTTCCAGGCGGCCACCACCTTGTCGTCGCGCGAGGGCGGGAAGCGGTTGTCGCGCTCGGTGCGCAGCCGCTCCAGGACGGCGGTCAGCCGGGCCTGGTCCGGGGAGCCGTGCAACTGCAGCGTGGACAGGCCGTGCTCGAAGGTGCCCTGGTCGTGCACGTGGAAGACCTGGCGGGCCCAGGCGCCGTCCGCCTCGCCCAGCGCGTCGACCAGCAGCTCGGGATTCCAGACGTAGTAGATGCCCTCGGCCACCATGCCGCGGATGTCGACGCTGTCGGCGTCGAGGCTGGCGGCGAAGGCCCCCTGCTCGGTGCGCATCTCACGCTCCAGCCACTCCACCGTGGAGTAGATGACGTGCTCGTAGACCTCGCGCTTGTAGCCGTCGTGGTCGGCGGTGCGTCGCCAGCAGCGCACATAGCTGCCCAGCAGCAGGGCGTTGTCGTAGAGCATCTTCTCGAAGTGGGGCACCACCCAGCCGACGTCGGTGGAGTAGCGGTGGAAGCCGCCGCCCACCCGGTCGAAGAGGCCGCCGCGGGCCATCATCTCGCAGGTGAGCTGGGCCATGTCGAGGCTGGTGGGGTCACCCTTGACCAGCAGCGCGTCGAGCACCATGGCCGGCGGGAACTTCGGCGCGGAGCCGAAGCCGCCGTGGATCATGTCGTAGTTCTTGCCGAGCAGTTCCAGGGTCTCGCGGGCAGTGGGCACCTGGTCGCTGGTCTGCACCGGGTTCAGGTCGGCCAGCTGGGAGGCGATGCTGCCCGCGGACTCGGTGACCTCGCCACGACGCTCGCGCCAGGCGTCGGCCAGGGCGGTGAGCACCTGCATGAAGGAGGGGCGTCCGGGGGCCGGCAGCGGCGCGAAGTAGGTGCCGGCGAAGAAGGGCTGGCCCTGCGGGGTGAGGAAGACCGTCATCGGCCAGCCACCCTGGCCGGTCAGCGCCTGGGTGGCGTTCATCAGGACGGCGTCGACGTCGGGCCGCTCCTCGCGGTCCACCTTGACGCTCACGAAGTGCTGGTTCATGAACTCGGCGGTCTCGTGGTCGTCGAAGCTCTCGTGGGCCATCACGTGGCACCAGTGGCAGGCGGCGTAGCCGGTGCTCACCAGCAGCGGCAGGTCGCGTTCGCGGGCCGCCGCGAAGGCCTCCGGACCCCACGGGTACCAGTCCACCTCCTGGTGCGCGTGCTGCTGCAGATAGGGGCTGGTGGACTCGGCGAGACGGTTCGGCACCCGGCCAGCCTATCCGTCGCCCGCAGGCCGCCTCGCCCTCGTCCGGCGCCGGGTCTATCCTGCTGCCATGGTCTTGATGCTCTCCAGCGGTCAGCTCACCCTGGTCACCTTCTGCGTGATCGCCGCCTTCATCATCCTGGGTGTGCTCAGCATGCGTCGACATGTGCGCCGCATCGACGCCCCCTGGGAGGCCGACCTGTCCGAGGAGGGCCGCCGCGCGCAGGACTTCGAGCGCACCACCCGCAACTGAGCACCGCCCGCGCAGCCGCGCGCCAGGCAGCAGCAGGCCCCCGCCGCCCCTCAGGGCGACGGGGGCCTGCTCGCGCTCAGATGGTGTAGCTGCCCTGGTCCTGCTCGCCGCGAAGGCCTGCGAACAGGTCGCTCTCGGGCCGGGCCGTCTCGACGTTCGTCCAGGCCAGCTCGAAGTCCTCGGTGGGCCAGGCCCGCTTCTGGGTCTCGGTGGGGACGGCGAACCACGGCCCCTCCGGGTCGATCTGCGTGGCGTGCGCCTTGAGCGCCTCGTCGCGCACCTCGAAGTAGTCGGCGCAGGGCACGAAGGTGGTGATCCGCTTCTCCACGTCACGGTCCTCCCAGGCGGCCAGCCGCTCCGAGTAGGGCGAGGGCATGCCGGCCTCGTGCATGGCCTGGTCCAGGGCGGCATAGCGCAGCCGGTGGAAGCTCATCTGGTAGTAGACCTTGCTCACCTGCCAGGGCTCGCCCAGCTCAGGCCAGGCGGCGGGGTCGGCCGCCTGCTTCACCGCGGACATGGTCACCTTGTGGCACATGATGTGGTCCGGGTGCGGATAGCCGCCGTTCTCGTCGTAGGTGGTCACCACCTGCGGGCGGAAGTCCCGCAGGATGGCCACCAGCGGCCCGGCCGCCAGCTCCACGTCCTGCAGGGCGAAGCAGCCCTCGGGCAGCGGGGGCAGCGGGTCGCCCTCCGGCAGACCGGAGTCGACGAAACCCAGCCAGCGCTGCTCCACGCCCAGGATCTCGCGGGCCGCCTCCATCTCGCGCGCCCGGATGCCGGCGATGTCGGCCCAGACGTCAGGGCGGTCCATCTTCGGGTTCAGCACGCTGCCGCGCTCGCCACCGGTACAGGTGGCCACCATCACCTGGATCCCTTCGGCCACGTACTTGGCCGTGGTCGCGGCACCCTTGCTCGACTCGTCGTCGGGATGGGCGTGGACGTGGAGCAGGCGCAGCTGCTCGGGTGCTGGGCTCTGGTGAGTCGCGGACATGGCGCCCATTGTGGCCCACCACGGCGCCGTCGCCGGACGACCGCCCACCGGTGGGACGTGCCCGTTACGGGGACAGGGCACAATGGAGGCCGTGAGCAGCCCCGACGACGCCCAGAGGATCCTCGAGCGCTATCCCGTGCCCCCGGCGCGGCACCGGCTCTACCTGGCCCTGGTCACGGTGCTCGCCCTGGTACTGGCGGGCTGGCTGGTCTGGGCCGGTGGCCACGGCTCGCGCACCCCGGTGGCCGCCGACGTCCACTCCTTCCACGTCGTCGACGACAACCGGATCGACGCCGACCTGCGGGTGCAGCGCGAGGACCCCACGCGGCCCGCGCGCTGCGTGCTGCGCGCCACCGCAGAGAACTTCGTGCAGGTGGGTGAGCTGGACGCCGAGATCGCGCCCGGCACGGCCCAGATGGAGCGGGTCGTGGTGCCGGTGCGCACCATCCATCGCGCCACCACGGTCGAGGTCATCAGCTGCCGGCTGGCCTGAGGGACACCCGCCCAGAAGCCTTGGGCCGCGGCGGGCCCTTTGATAGCCTCTCCCAATGGCTGAAAACCCGACCGATGTGATCTGGCTGACCCAGGACGCCCACGACAAGCTCTCCCAGGAGCTCGAGTACCTCAAGGGCGAGGGGCGTACCGAGGTGTCCACCAAGATCGCGCAGGCCCGCGACGAGGGCGATCTGTCCGAGAACGGCGGCTACCACGCCGCCCGCGAGGAGCAGGGCCAGATGGAGGCCCGCATCCTCCAGCTCGAGGACATGCTGCGCCGCGCCCAGGTGGGCGAGGCTCCCAAGACCGGCGAGGCCGCCCCCGGCACCCAGGTCACCGTCGCCTACTTCGGCGACGAGGACGACACCGACACCTTCCTGCTGGGCTCGCGCGAGGTGATGGGCCTCGACGAGTCCGTGGACATCCAGGTCTTCAGCCCGCAGTCCCCGCTGGGTGCGGCCGTGCTGGGCAAGAAGGTGGGCGAGGAGTCCAGCTACGAGGCGCCCAACGGCAAGACCATCAAGATCACCGTGCTGAAGGTGGAGAACTTCCAGGCCTGAGCCAGCACCGACGACGCCCGCGCCCCGGTCAGGGGGCGCGGGCGTCGTGCGTGCTGCGGTTGGTCTCAGAGGCTGCGGATCAGCTCCGCGGCCTGCTCCGGGGAGAGCTCACCGCTCGCCACGCGGGCCAGTACCGCGGCCCGGCCCGTCGGCTGCGGAGCGGCCTGCTCGCCCGTCTCGTCGTGCTCGGAGCCGCCCGTCAGGGGCTGCGTCGCGACCACCGGTTCCCCGGGGCCCTGCTCCTCCGCAACCGGGTCCTCCTCGGGCTGGCCGATCTCGTCCAGGCCGAGCGCCGCCAGCAGGCCGGCCAGCCGGGCGCGGGCGGTGGGATAGCTGACGCCCTGGTGACGCGCCACCTCGCGCAGGTTGCCCCGGCTGGCCAGGAAGACGGTGAGCAGCTCCAGCTGGGCCGGTGGCAGGGTGCAGAAGCGGCAGCGTTCGAAGCGGCCCACCAGCTCGGTGCCGCAGCCGGAGCACGACAGCCTGCTGGTGCTGAGCTCGTGGGCGCAGACCGGGCAGTCGGCCGGTGCGCGGTACTGGGTCTCGGTCATCGCTGGTCCTCCTCGGACTCGGTGCTCGTGCTCTCCTGCGGCGCCTCGACGCCCTCCTGGTGGATGCTGGCGGCGCCCATCACGATGCCGATGTCCAGCCGGGCCGACCCGCTGCCGGCCACCCAGGAGTCCATCTGACCCGCTCCCCCGGGCCAGCTCACCCGGCCGAGCTGGGCATCGGCCCGGACCTCGACGTCGGCCTCGCGGGCCAGCTCGACGACCAGGTTGCCGGACTCCACCCGCACTCGGGAGCGCCCCCGGTCGAGCCGGCCGCGCACCTTGGCGCTGCCCGCCTGCACCAGGGCGTCGGTGATCTGCACCACCTCGCCGAGGTGGGCGCTTCCGGCGGTGACGCGGACCTTGCCCAGCCACGGGACATTGGTGGTGGTCAGGCTGCCGGCGGTCACCTCCACCTCCACCAGGATGTCCGGGTTCACCCGCAGCAGCAGTTCCTTGCCCAGACCCAGGGTGCGCAGGTCGTCCAGGTTGCGGGGCGGCCGGATCAGGTTGAAGCCGTCCAGCGAGGGGCCCAGCTCGCCGTCGGAGGTGACCTCCAGCACGGAACCGTTGCGGCGCAGCACGTGGGGACCGTCGGCGGCCAGCGTGGCGACGGAGCGGTCACCCAGGATGCGCACCCGGCGGCCGGTGGCGCGCACGCTCACCTTCTCGACGCCGTGGCTGCCGGTGGGGCGCAGCGGTGAGGGGCCTGCCGGGGACTCCCCAAGGCCCTCCGGATCCGAGGCCGAGCCGGGGTGCCCGGCCTGGGCCCAGGTGGACTCGACGGTGTGGGCGGCGGTGCTGGCCGCGGAGCTGGCGAACTCGCTGGCGGCGCCGAACAGGTCCCGGGCGATGGCACCCCAGCTGGGCTCGGCGCGGGGGCCCGACGGCCGCGTGCCCTCGGTGGCCGCGCCATCCGGCTGCGGCTCGCTGTCCTGCTCATCGGCCGGGGACCGGTGCTCGGAGCCCTCGTGGTGGGCGGTCGCCTCGTCGTGGGCGGGAGATTCACAGGCTGCGATGCCGGCCTCCAGCCGGTCGATGCGGCGGGCGGCTTCGGCCTGGTCGATGCGACCGGCGGCCAGGTCTTCCAGGATGCTGTCAAGGTCCATGGCCACAAATGTAAAACCGACCCTTCCAGACTGGAAGGGTCGGTTCACATTCTCGGGGTGAGTTCCGGGTCAGCCCTTGCTGCCGGGCTGGATCTGGTCGGGCAGTGAGCCCTCCCGCGCCGAGGCCTCCATCACCGCGGCCATCGCCTCAGGTCCGGGCGGCAGGTCGTCGATCTTGGTCTCGGCACGCTCCTCGCGCACCTCCCCCTCGTCGGGCAGCTGGTCGGTGGCCGGGGGCTTGTCCGGGTCCTGCTCGCTCCGCCCGTGGGAGGCCAGGGCGCGGATGAAGGCATTGCCGAAGGCCATCAGCGGCACGGCGAACAGGGCGCCCAGGATACCGCCCACGATGGTGCCGATGGCGATGCCGTAGAGGACGGCCAGGGGGTGGATCGAGACCGCCTTGCCCAGCAGGAAGGGCTGCAGGCCGTGGGCCTCGATCTCCATCACGGCGACGAAGACCACCAGCATGATGATGGCCTTCCAGAAGCCCAGGGTGAGCAGCACCACGGAGGTGGCCACCAGGCCGGAGACGAAGGCGCCCAGCAGCGGAACGAAGGCGCAGATGAAGGTGAGTGCACCGATGGCGAGCCAGAGGTTGGAGCCCACCAGCAGCGCGCCCAGACCGGCCCCTGCACCGTCCACCGCGGCCACGATGACCGCCGCGCGCACATAGCTGACCAGGGCGGTCCAGCCGCGCAGGCAGGCGTCCTCGATCCGGGCGCGCTGACCCCGGGGCACCAGCTGGAAGCCGGTGCGCGCCATGCTGCGGCCCTCGAAGAGGAAGTAGAACAGCGCGAACAGGGCCAGCGCGGTGCCCGCGAAGAAGTGGCTCGCCTGGGTGCCCGCCGCGGCGGCGTAGTCAGCGGCGGCCGACTGCTGTCCCTTGGCCCACTCCACCACCTTGTCGGTGTAGCTCTCGATCTGGGCCTGCTGCAGGTGCAGCGGGCCGTTGCCGAGCCAGTTCATGAACTGCTGGTAGCTCTGCACCGCCGCATCGGCCAGGCTCGAGGACTGCTCGGCGATCTGGGTGCCCACCAGCGCGAAGATGCCGACCACCAGGCCCACCAGGAGCAGCAACGAGAGGGTGACCGCCAGCCAGCGGGGCAGGCCACGACGCTGCAGGAAGCTCTTCACCGGCCACAGCGCCGCGCACAGCAGGAGCGCGACCATGAGCGGGATGACCACCTCGGAGAGGTGGCCGAGGATGCGCCAGAAGGCGAACAACCCGGCGCCGATCACCAGCAGACGCCAGATCCAGCCGGCGGCCAGCTGGATGCCGTGCGGCACCTCGGCGGGCTGGGCGGCCTGCGCGGCCAGCAGCTCGGAGCTGATGACGGGCGCCGGCTGGCGGCCGGCGTCGTCGCGGACGAACTGTCCGAAGTTGAGCCTGAAAGCCATGGTGGGAAGGGCCCTCTCGATGCGGGGGTGGAGGCGGTGCCGGATCAGGCTAGCCTGATCCGGTGCCCAGTCCGACCTCCCCACTGAACCGGCTGCGCCCCGACCCCACCCTCCCTCGTGACGTATATGTGCTTGCCACGATCGCCTTCTGCGTCTCGGTGGGCTTCGGCGTGATGGTTCCGGTGCTGCCCGTGTTCGCTCGTAGCTTCCAGGTGAGCAACCTGATGGTGGGCATGGTGATCAGCGCCTTCGCCTTGATGCGGCTGGTCACCAGCCCCGGCTGCAGCCCGCTGATCCGCCGTTTCGGGGAGCACACCGTGCTCGGTGTCGGCATGTTCATCGTGGCCGCCTCCAGCGCCGCCGCCGGACTGGCCACCACCTTCTGGGGTCTGCTGCTGATGCGCGCCGTGGGTGGCATCGGCTCGGCCATGTTCACCGTCGCCGCCATGACCCTGCTGCTGCGCGTGGTGGACCCCGCGCGCCGGGGGCGGGCCAGCGCCCTCTACTCCGGCGGTTTCCTGATCGGCGGCATGGCCGGGCCGGCCGTCGGCGGCCTGTTCGCGGCCATCTCGCTGACCGCCCCCTTCTTCGTCTACGCCGCCACGCTGAGCCTGGCCGGCATCGTCGGGCTGGCCCTGCTCTCCCGCCCCGAGCGCGAGGCCTCCGGCCAGAGCACCGAGCAGATGCCGTTGGCCCAGGCGCTGGGCGACGTGCGCTACCGGGCCGCGCTGGCCACCAACTTCGCGCAGGGCTGGCAGTCCTTCGGGGTGAGATCCTCACTGGTGCCGGTGCTGGTGGTCGAGGGGTTGCACCGCACGCCGTCGTGGACCGGCATCAGCTTCGCCCTGGCCGCCGTGGTGCAGACCCTGGCGCTGGGGCCGGTGGGCCGACGGGTGGACACGGTGGGGCGCCGGCCGATGATGATCATGGCGGGCCTGCTCACCGGCGTCGCCGCGATCGCCATGCCCTTCTCCCCCAGCATCTGGGTGCTGGTGGCGGTGCTGTGCGTCTACGGCCTGGGCTCGGCCGCCCACTCGACGGCACCCACCGCCGCGGTGGGCGACGTGACGCGTGGCCGGGGTGGTGCGCCGGTGGCGGTCTTCAGCATGATGAGTGACCTGGGCGCCATCATCGGCCCGCTGGCCGCCGGCGCCCTGGCCGACGCCCTGGGCCTGGGCGCCGCCTTCGCCGTGGGTGGTGCCCTGCTGCTGGTGGGTGCCGCCTGGTCCTGGTCCATGCCGCGCGAGCGGCCCGACGTTGTCACCGTGGAAGGACGTCCATGACTGCCAAGCCGCTGTCCGATCTGGTGGCCCCCGACTGGGCCGAGGCACTGGCCCCTGTCGAGGAGCAGGTGCACGCCATGGGCGACTTCCTGCGCCGCGAGGTGGCCGAGGGCCGCAACTACCTGCCCGCCGGCGACCGGGTGCTGCGCGCCTTCAGCCGGCCGCTGTCCGAGGTGCGGGTGCTGGTGGTGGGACAGGACCCCTATCCCACCCCGGGCCATGCCGTGGGCCTGAGCTTCAGCGTCGAGCCCGACGTGCGCCCGGTGCCGCGCAGCCTGCAGAACATCTACGCCGAGCTGCACTCGGACCTGGGGATCGAGCCCGCGGTCCACGGCGACCTCACGGCCTGGTTCGAGCAGGGTGTCCTGCTGCTGAACCGGGTGCTCACGGTGCGCCCGGGTGCTGCCGCCTCGCACCGCGGCAAGGGCTGGGAGCCGGTCACCCAGCGCGCCATCGAGGCCCTGGTGGAGCGCGGCGGTCCCCTGGTGGCGATCCTGTGGGGACGCGACGCCCAGTCGCTGACCCCGATGCTGGGCGAGGTGCCCGTCATCGCCAGCGCCCACCCCTCCCCGCTGTCCGCCCGCTCCGGCTTCTTCGGCTCGCGACCCTTCAGCCGCGCCAACGAGCTGTTGGCCGCCCAGGGTGGCGAAGCGGTGGACTGGCGGCTCCCCGAGCTGGGCTGAACCCGCGCAGCGGTAACCTTCGCGCGTGCTGTCCCCTCGTCGCGCCACGACCGCCCTGCTCCTGCTGCTCCCGCTGACCGCCTGCGCGGCCGGCACCGATGGCGTCTCCGGCCCGCCGCCGGCCGCGAGGACGTCGGTGGGCGCCACGTCGAGCGCCCCCGCCCCGGCCGGCTCGACGTCGGATCCACGGCGACACCGGTCACCACACCGGCGGCGGACGCGCCGGTGGACTGCCGCAAGCTCAAGTGCATCGCCCTGACCTATGACGACGGCCCCGGCGAGCACACCCCGGAGCTGCTCAAGGCCTTCACCAGCCGGCATGCCAGCGCCACGCTGTTCATGCTCGGCAATGCCGCCAAGGCCCACCCGGAGATCGTGCGGCAGGCCGCTGCGCAGGGCTTCGAGGTGGCCAACCACACGTACGACCACAAGCCGATCAGCGACCTGTCCGATGCCCAGGTGGCCGACGAGGTGAAGCGCACCGACGACGTGCTGCAGCAGATCACCGGCCGCCGCCCGCACCTGATGCGCCCGCCCTATGCGGCCCGCACCAGCCGCACCGACAAGGTGGTGGGCGCGGAAGGGCTGTCGGTGATCGTCTGGGACAACTCCCCCGAGGACTGGGTGGCCGGCCACGACACCGCGCCCGTGATCTCGAAGTTGACCCTGCAGCGCGCCAGCCGCAATTCCATCATCCTGATGCACGACATCCACCCGTGGACGGTGAAGGCGGCACCGGCGATCATCGACGGCCTGCAGAAGCAGGGCTACACCCTGGTCACCGTGAGCCAGCTGCTGGGGTCCACGAAGGCCGGGACGGTCTACCCGCGCCACTGACGGGCGTAGGTTCGTGGGGTGAGCCCCCTCGAGATCGTGCTGCTGGTACTGGCCGGCGTCGGCGGCGGGCTGTGCGGCTACCTGACCGGGCTGGCCTCCCTGGTGACCTATCCGGCGCTGCTCGCGGTGGGCCTGTCGCCGGTCACGGCCAATGTCAGCAACACCCTCGGCGTGCTGGCCATCGGCGTCGGCTCGACGATGAAGGCCGGCGGGCAGCTGCTGCCGCTGGGCCGTTCTCGGCTGGTCCGTGACGGCGCGGTGGCGCTGGTGGGCGGCGGGATCGGTGCCGGGCTGCTGCTGCTCGGCGGCGACGAGGGCTTCGAACGGGTGGTGCCCTTCCTGGTGGCGCTGGCCTCCGCGCTGCTGCTGGCGCAGCCGGCGATCACCGCGCGGCGCGGCGGCGAGCGCGACCAGCCACGGGCCTACTTGGCCGGTCTGGTGCTCACCTGCCTGTACGGCGGATACTTCGGTGCGGGCGCCGGGGTGGTCTTCCTGGCGCTGGCCCTGCTCACCAACACGGTGGGCTTCGACCGTTCGATGGTGCTCAAGAGCCTGCTGCTGGGCTGCTCGAACCTGGCCGCCTCGCTGGTCTTCGTGCTGGCCGCCCCGGTGAACTGGTGGGCGGCGCTGGCCACCGGCGTGGGCTGCTATGTCGGTGGGCGGCTGGGGCCCACGGTGCAGCAGTGGCTGCCGCAGCAACTGCTGCGCTGGGCGATCGGGCTGGCCGGCTTCGGGCTGGCTCTGTGGCTGGGCTGGCAGGCCTTCGCTCCTGCGGCGGCGAGCTAGCCTTGCGCCATGTTCTTCGAGCGCCGCGCCGTCCCCGTCCCCACCGACCACGACGAGCCGCAGCTGGCCATGCCCTTCCATCACCGCGTCTTCGGTGACCCGTTGGAGCGGGACTTCCCGGGCAGCGAGGTGGCCTACTTCGCGATGGGTTGCTTCTGGGGTGCCGAGAAGCTCTTCTGGCAGACCGACGGCGTGCTGTCCACCGCCGCGGGCTACATGGGCGGCAGCAACCGCAATCCCAGCTACGAGGAGGTGTGCACCGGCCTGACCGGTCATGCCGAGACGGTCCGGGTGGTCTTCGATCCCAGCCGCACCAGCTACCGCGAGCTGCTGGCCGTCTTCCTGGAGAACCATGACCCGACCCAGGGCGACCGGCAGGGCAATGACGTCGGCCCGCAGTACCGCTCCGCCATCTTCACCACCTCCCCGGAGCAGGAGGCCCAGGCCCGTGAGGCCCTGGCCGGCTTCCAGCAGGGCCTGACCCACGCCGGCTACGGGACGATCACCACCACCGTCGAGCCTGCGCCGCAGTGGTACTTCGCGGAGGACCTCCACCAGCAGTACCTGGAGCACAACCCCAACGGCTACTGCCCGGTGCACGCCACCGGCGTCACCTGCGGCTGAGCCGGTCTCCCTCCGGGCGGCCACTGACCATTTGGTAGATCTTGGGCCGAAATCCTTGCCCTGCGGCAAAGCCGGGCGGCAGGCTGGTGCCACCCCACGCGCCCGGACCGCCTCACAGCGCCTGCGACGGAGCAGGCACCGGCCCGGGCCAGAAGGAAGAACCATGCCTTCTCCCAAACCGTCCCTCCGGACCTGCCTTGCGCTCTTCGCCACCACCGGGCTCGCCCTGGGCGCCGGCCTGGCGCCGGCGCACGGCGCCCCGTCGGGCCTGGTGACCCGCACCCTGAGCGACGGCCGCACCAGCTTCGTACAGGTCGACAACCCCGGCGGCCCCAGGCTGAGCTACTCCCCCTCCAGCGGTGTCACCATCCTGGAGGTCAGGACCTCGGCCGGGCTGCTCGGCTTCAAGGACATGAACGGCAACCGCCAACTCGACACCTGGGAGGACTGGCGTCAGCCGGTCGCGGCCCGGGCGAAGGCCCTGTCGGGTGAGCTCAGGAAGGAGCAGATCGCCGGGCTGATGCTCTTCAGCTCTCACGAGCGCGATGCCGCGGCCGGGTTGAGCGATGCGCAGCGCAAGTACCTGAAGGAGGACCAGCTGCGCAATGTGCTCAATGCCGGCCCCAACGACGTCACGGCCAATGTCACCTGGGTCAACCAGATGCAGGCCTACGCCGAGGCGCAGGCCGCGCCCGGGATGCCCTATGTCCCGGTCAACTTCTCCTCCGACCCGCGCTCCACCGCGGCCAGCGACTCCGCCTACAACGCGGCCGGCACCGACATCTCGCGCTGGCCCTCCAACCTGGGCCTGTCGGCGACCTTCCGCACCAGCACCATGCTCGACTTCGCCAGGACCTCCTCGGCCGAGTACCGCGCCATGGGCATCACCACCGCGCTCGGTCCGCAGATCGACCTGGCCACCGAACCGCGGTGGCTGCGCGTCGACGGCACCTTCGGCGAGAACGCGGCCCACACCGCCGCCATGGCCAAGGCCTATGTCGACGGTTCGCAGGACAGCTACGACGAGCGCGGGCGCGCCACCGGCTGGGGCTCCGAGTCGATCAACACCATGATCAAGCACTTCCCCGGAGACGGCGCCGGAGAGGGTGGCCGCGAGGCCCACATGAATGCCGGCAAGTACGCCGTCTACCCCGGGGACAACTTCGAGGAGCACCTGGTCCCCTTCACGGCGGCCAAGGACTCGATGTCGATGATGAGTTCCTACTCGATCGCCATCGCCAAGGACGGCTCGCCACTGACCGGCAACCGCGTCGGCTCGGCCTATGACAAGACCAAGATCGACATCGCACGCAAGGCCGGCTACGACGGCGTGATCTGCACCGACTGGGGCGTCACCACCGGCTACACCGACCCCAACTCACGCTTCGGCATGGCTTGGGGCATGGAGTCCGCCAGCGTCGAGGAGCGCCACTACGCCGTACTCAAGGCCGGTCTGGACATGTTCGGCGGCAACAACAACAAGTTGCCCGTGCTGGCTGCCCACCAGATGTGGCAGAAGGACTTCGAGGCCGGCAGGAACCCGATCAGCGCCGACGAGCGCTTCCGCCAGTCCGGTGAGCGGATCCTGCGGATGCTCTTCGCCCCCGGGCTCTTCGAGGACCCCTACCTGGACCTGGCGCGCTCGAAGGCCGTCGTGGCCAGCGCCGACAAGGTGGAGCGCGGCTACCAGGCGCAGCTCGACTCCGTCGTGATGCTCAAGAACGCGAACCGCACCATCAAGAAGTCCCCGCTGGCCAAGTACCGCAACAAGACGGTCTACATCCCCAGCACCATCCAACACGGCTTCCCCAGCGTCTTCTCGCAGTCCACCAGTGACGTGACCGGTCCGATGCTCGACGTGGCGGTGGCCAAGCAGTACTTCAAGCAGGTGCTCACCGACACCCCGATCACCGACCTGAAGGGCAATGTCGTGGGCTACGAGCAGCCCGACCTGAGCACGGTGGACATGGTCCTGGTGGGCATGCGGGGGCCGGACAACGGCGACAACTTCACCGGTGCGGGCCTCACGAAGGACGGCACCTTCTACCCGCTCTCGCTGCAGTGGAAGCCGTACACCGCCATCGGCAAGAACGTCCGCAAAGTCTCGATCGCGGGCGACATCCTGCCCGACGGCAGCCAGGAGAACCGCTCCTACTTCGGACGGACCTCCCGGATCGGCAACGAGTATGACCTGACCGCCACCCTCAATGCGGTCAGGGCCGTCAAGAAGGTCGAGAAGCGGACCGGCCGCGAGATCCCGGTGGTCGTCGCGGTGAAGGCGAAGACCAGCTTCATCCCGGCGGAGTTCGAGCGGAAGGTCGACGCCCTGGTGGTGGGCTACTCGGTCAGCGACCGTGCGCTCATCGACACCATGCTCGGTTTCCACAACCCCACGGGCCGGCTGCCCATCACGAGCCCGCGGAACATGGACGCGGTGGAGGCCCAGGCCGAGGACGTCGGCGAGGACATGGCGCCCTACCGCGACTCGGCGGGCAACACCTACCGCTTCGGCTTCGGCCTCAACTGGAAGGGCACCATTTCCCGGCGGTGACGCCCGATGGCATGCAAGGGCGCCCGCTCCCGGATCTCTCCGGGGGCGGGCGCCCTGTGGGTACGGGGGTCAGGCGGCTGCGGTCCCGGCTGTCGCAGTGCCGCGGTTGCTGCGTCCGGTGAGGGTGTCCACGACGTGCGCGATCGCGGCGTCGCCGGTGACATTCGTGGCGGTGCCGAAGGAGTCGATCGCGATGTAGGTGGCGATCATCAGGCCCACCTGCGCCTCGTTGAAGCCCAGCTGGCTGGTGAGCAGCGCGGTCGCGGTCATGATGGCGCCGCCGGGCACGCCCGGGGCCGCCACCATCATGATGCCCAGCAGCATGATGAAACCGATGATGGTGCCGGTGTGGATCGGCATGCCGTAGAGGATCATCACGGCCAGGCTGAAGCAGGTGATCTTGATGGTGGAGCCGGCCAGGTGGATCGTCGCGCACAGCGGGATCACGAAGGAGGCCACCGGCTCGGAGACGCCGGAGGCGATGGTCTGGCGCAGCGTCACCGGGATGGTGGCCGCGGAGGACGAGGTGCCAAGAGCGGTGGCATAGGCCGGCAGCAGCGTCCTGAGCATCGTCAGCGGGTTGCGGTGCGCGATGGCGCCGGCGACGCAGTACTGGATCAGCAGCAGGATGACGGTCAGGCAGAAGACCATCACGATCACGCCCAGGAAGGTGGTGATCACGTTCCACACCTCGCCGGCGGCGGTCATGTTGCAGAAGATGCCGAAGATGTAGATCGGCAGCAGCGGGATGAACGTCTTCACGATGACCAGCTCGACGATCTCGCGGAACTCCACCAGGCCACGGTGGATGACATCACCCTTGATGGCGGTCAGCGCCACGCCGATGACGAAGGCCAGCAGCAGGGCGGTCATCACGCCCATGGCGGGCGGCATCTCCACCTTGAAGTAGGGCGCCAGCAGGGCGTCCTCGGGGTTGGTGACGTCGGTGACCACCTTCTTGCCCTCGAGCAGGCGCGGCAGCAGCGCCATGGAGACCGCGTAGCCCATGAAGCCGGCGAACAGGGTGGAGCCGTAGGCGATGGCGGTGGTGATCGCCAGCCACTTGCCGGCACCGGCGCCGAGCTCGGAGATGGCGGGAGCGATCAGCCCCAGGATGATGAGCGGGATGATGAAGCCCAGGTAGTTGCCGAACAGGCCGTTGAAGGTGACGAAGACGCGCACCAGCCAGTCAGGGAAGAAGAGACCACAGACGATGCCCAGGACGATGGCGATCAGGATCTTGGGGAGCAGGCCCAGCTTCGGGCGAGATGGTTCGGCCATGCAGCGAATGCTAGGGGCAAAAGTTCACGGCGTCAGGGGATGCCCACGTGACATTCTGCACCGCCGGGGGGCGGTGCCGGTCCGGGCCGCCGCCGCACCGTCGCCCGGTGCCCACGGGCGCGACCTGCCAGACTGGAGGGGTCGGTCCCACTCCCCCTCTGACAGAAGGACGAACTGATGAGCTTCACCGATTCGCTGCTGGATCCCGCCAAGCGCCCCCAGGTGGTGCAGGCGATCGCCGCCGTCGTGGACCAGGAGGTGGACGCCAAGTCCGGCCTGGCCGGCATGGCCCTCAAGGGCGCCTATGCCAGCGCCAAGAAGGCCAAGGAGGGCATCGTGCCCAAGGCCACCGACGCGATGCTGCCCGACATCGCCGCCGCCCTGCAGCCCTACTGGGACGCCAAGGGAGAGCAGGACTTCGGCGCCTACCTGTCCAGCCGCTCCGGCGAGGTCGCCGACTCGCTGCTGGCCGTCGCCGACGCCAAGGCCGCCAGCCCCGACAATGCCGCCATCGCCAAGCTGTACAAGCCGATCCGAGGCAAGGCCAAGGGCTACGTCGAGGAGGCCCTGCCCCGCCTGGCCGAGGCCCTGAAGCCCTTCGTCGGCTGACCGTCGCCACGACGCACGACGCACGACGCCCCGCACCCGGCTCGGGTGCGGGGCGTCGTCGTCCCGGGGCTCAGGCGAGCCGTCGCGCCACCACACGGGTGGCCTCGGTGTCAGGACCGGCATGGCTCTCGTCGGTCCAGACCGCCAGGACACCGCCGCGCTGCCCGGCGGTCACCAGCGGCTGCTGCTGGTTGTCCTGCGTGGAGAGGTTGACCAGTCGGTCCCGGCCCAGCGGCAGGCCGCGGGCGGAGAGCTCCCGGGAGCACACCGCCAGGTGCACCGGGTCGTCGGCCGACCTGCTGCCGTCCTCCCAGACCGCCACGTAGCCACCGCGCGGCAGTGCCGTCAGCCGGGGCTTCTGCTGGTTGCCGGTGGTGATGGAGCTGAGCACCCGCTCCGGGCCCGCGCAGGCGAGCCGACGGTCGAACAGGCGCACCACGGCGGCACCGCCCGAGCCGTCACGGCCGGGGCTGGTCACGTCCTCCCAGGCGACCGCGATGCCCTGGTCGCGTCCGACGGCCAACGAGGGACGCCCCTGGTTGCCGGGTGCGGCCTCGTCGAGCTGGCGCTCGGGCGTGGCGAAGCGCCCCTTGGCGTCCAGCAGGGCGCCGCGCACCCCGGTGCCCTGGCCGACGGACAGGCCGGAGGCATCGGTCCACGCGGCCACGAAGCCGCCTGCGGTGCGGGCGAGGGCCGGGCGGGACTGCTTGTCCGCCGTGGTGCGGTTCAGGGTGAACTCGTCGGTGCGGGGGCGGCGCAGGTCCATCACGCGGGCCTTGGCGTCCCAGGCGGAGGGGCTGTCGGAGCCGGCGCCGGTCCAGGCCACCACATAGCGGTTGCCCGGCAGCGAGCTGATCGCGGGCGCGAACTGCACCGGGGTCGCGTGCTGGGAGACGGTGGTCGCGGTCCCCAGCCGACCCTCACGGCCCAGGCGCACGGTGCGCACCTGGTTGGCCGAGGGCCCCGCCGAGCGCAGCCAGGCCACCACGAAGGAACCGTCGTCCAGGGCGGTGACGGCGGGGTACTGCTGGTTGCCGGGCGTGCCCTCGTCGAGCGGGATCTCGTCACCGAAGGGGCGGCCGGCCTGGTCCAGCAGCCGGGCCACGACGCGGGTCTGCCCCGTCGGCTCCTCGCCGTGGTCATGCCCGGTGCCGTGGTCATGGTCGTCGGCGTGGTCATGGTGGTGGCTGGCGAGCTGGCTGGTGTCGGTCCAGACCACCAGGCGCAGCCCGTGGCGGTTGGTGGCGGCGGCCGGGAAGTACTGGTCCCCCTCGGTGGTGCGGTTGACCTGTTGCTCGGTGCCGTCGGCAGCACGGTGGGGCGCCGCTGCAGCAGCGACGGGCAGGGCGGCCAGGATGGCGCCGGCGAGCACGGCCAGGCCGGGATGGAGATGGGTTCGTGTCATGGCGACTATTAGATAATGATTCTCATTTAATCGCTAGTCCATGCTCGTGATCCTGGTCTGACCACATCCCGCTATTTCTCACCCCCCTTGCCCCCGCGCGAAGCACCCCCGATAGGGTTGGCAGTGCTGGTTCGGCCTGTGCGAACAGGTCGTCGCAAGAGGGAATCCGGTGCAAGTCCGGAACTGTCCCGCAGCGGTGAATGGGAACGAGGAACGCCCGTCCGGCATGCGAGTGATCGCACGCCACCGGCGGCAGCACTGGGCCGACGACGGCCTGGGAAGCGGCGCTCCGAGGAAGTCGCCCGATGGCGAAGTGCCCATGAGTCCGAAGACCTGCCAGCGGCGCCGCGGCAGCCAGTCGCGGGGCACGGCGTGACGGGACCAGTCCTGCAGGGTGATCCCGCGACGCCACGAGTCGAGCCGAGGAGCCGCACCGTCAGGCCCGCCGCACCACGCGGTGGGCGACAACCTCATCGGAGCAGGAGTCTGCATGACAACGACCGAGCCGGATGCCCGCGGGGGCGCAAGCGAGCTGACCCTCGCCGGCGACTTCGCGAAGCCGGACATGGACCAGTGGCGCGATGCCGTCGCCAAGGTCCTGAACCGCGGGCGACCCGAAGACAAGCAACTCGATGGTGAGCAGTCGATCAAGCGGCTGCGCACCACCACCGTCGACGGGATCGAGATCGAGCCCGTCTACACCCTGGCCGACGCCCCCGAGCAGCTGGGCGCCCCCGGCGTGGCCCCCTTCACCCGCGGCACCACGGTGCGCAGCGGTGAGATGGACGCCTGGGACGTGCGCGCGCTGCACGAGGACCCGGACACCCTGTACACCCGCAAGGCGGTCCTGGAGGATCTCGAGCGCGGCTGCAGCAGCCTGTGGTTCCGCGTCGACCCCGACGCCGTGAGCGCCGAGGACATCTCCAACAACCTGGCCGACGTCCTGCTGGACCTGGTCAAGGTGGAGGTCTCCAGCCGCACCGACCAGAAGGCTGCCGCCGAGGCCCTGCTGGGCATCTACGAGAAGGCCGGCAAGCCCAAGGACCAGCTCAGCCTGAACCTGGGCCTGGACCCGATCGGTCTGGCCGCGCTGAACGGCGGCGAGGCGGACCTGTCCGGCCTGGCCGACTGGGTCAAGCGCCTCGAGGGCATGCCGAAGAGCCGTGCCATCGTCGTGGACGCCACCATCTGGGACAACGCCGGTGCCGGCGACGTGCACCAGCTCGGCTACGCCCTGGCCACCGGCGTCGAGTACGTCCGGGCCCTGGTGGAGCAGGGCGTCAGCGTGGACGACGCCTTCGAGACCATCAACTTCCGGGTCTCGGCCAATACCGACCAGTTCGCCACCATCGCCCGGCTGCGTGCCCTGCGCACCTGCTGGAACAAGGTCGGCGAGACCTTCGGTGTGACCGAGTCGCTGCGCGGCGCCCGCCAGCAGGCGGTCACCTCCTGGCGCGACATCACCCGCGACGATCCCTATGTCAACATCCTGCGCGGCACGATCAGCGTCTTCGCCGCCGCCGTCGGTGGCGCCGAGGCGGTCAGCGTGCTGCCCTTCGACACCGCCTGGGGCCTGCCCGGTGACTTCAGCCGCCGCATCGCCCGCAACACGCAGGTGGTGCTCGCCGAGGAGTCCAACATCGGTCGCGTCAACGACCCGGCCGGCGGCTCCTGGTACGTCGAGAGCCTGACCACCAAGCTGGCTGAGGCCGGCTGGGTGGTGCTGGGCGACGTCGAGGCGCACGGCGGCATGGCCAAGGCCGTCGCCGACGGCCACGCCGTCGAGCTGCTCGCCCCCGTGATCGCCGAGCGCACCAAGCGCCTGGCCAGCCGCAAGGAGCCGATCACCGGCGTCAGCGAGTTCCCGAACCCCGAGGAGAAGCCGGTCCAGGCCAAGCCCCGTCCCGCTGCTCCGCAGCGCGGCGGCGTGGTCTGGCATCGCGACTCCGAGGTCTTCGAGACGATGCGCGATGCCGTCAAGGCCCGTGGCAACGCCCCGAAGGTCTTCCTCGCCTGCCTGGGCACCCGCCGTGACTTCGGTGGTCGCGAGGGCTTCGCCTCCAACCTGTTCCACGTCGCCGGCCTGGCGACGCCGCAGGTGGAGGGCGGCAGCGTCGAGCAGGTGGTCGAGGCCTTCAAGGCCTCTGGCACCCCGGTGGCCTGCCTGTGCTCCAGCGCGAAGGTCTACGCCGAGCAGGCGCTTCCCGTCGCCAAGGCCCTGAAGGAGGCCGGCGCACAGAAGGTGCTGCTGGCCGGCAACGTGAAGGAGCTCGGCGAGGCCGCCTCCGAGGCCGGGGAGGTGATCGACGGGACCATCGCCATGGGCATGGACGTCGTCGAGCTCCTCGGTTCCACCCTGAAGGTCCTCGGCGTCTCCGACGCGGGCCTCGAGACGTCAGGAGTCTCCAAGTGAGCGAACAGATCCGTTTCGACTCCGTGCCGCTGGGCACGCAGTCCGTCCCGGCCGACGCCGCCCAGCAGTTCGCCGAGCTGCTGGCCGCCGGCCCGCAGTCCGAGCAGTGGGTGACGCCGGAGCAGATCCCCGTCGAGCACCTCTACACCGAGGACGCCTACCAGGGCATGGACTTCCTGGAGACCATGCCGGGCATCCCGCCCTTCCTGCGCGGCCCCTACGCGACGATGTACACCTCGCAGCCGTGGACCATCCGGCAGTACGCCGGCTTCTCCACCGCGGAGGAGTCCAATGCCTTCTACCGGCGCAACCTCGCGGCCGGCCAGAAGGGCCTGTCCATCGCCTTCGACCTGGCCACCCACCGTGGCTACGACTCCGACCACCCCCGGGTGACCGGTGACGTCGGCATGGCGGGCGTGGCCGTGGACTCGATCCTGGACATGCGCCAGCTCTTCGACGGCATCCCGCTGGACCGGATGAGCGTCTCGATGACCATGAACGGCGCCGTGCTGCCGGTCCTGGCCCTCTACGTGGTGGCGGCCGAGGAGCAGGGGGTGAAGCCGGAGCAGCTGGCCGGCACGATCCAGAACGACATCCTCAAGGAGTTCATGGTTCGCAACACCTACATCTACCCGCCGCTGCCCTCGATGCGGATCATCTCCGACATCTTCGCCTTCACCAGCGCGAACATGCCGAAGTTCAACTCGATCTCCATCTCGGGCTACCACATGCAGGAGGCCGGCGCGACGGCCGACATCGAGATGGCCTACACTCTGGCCGACGGCGTGGACTACATCCGCGCCGGCGAGTCCGTGGGCCTCAACGTCGACCAGTTCGCCCCGCGCCTGAGCTTCTTCTGGGCCATCGGCACCAACTTCTTCATGGAGGTGGCCAAGATGCGTGCGGCGCGCATGCTCTGGGCCCGCCTGGTGAAGCAGTTCGGCCCGAAGAACCCGAAGTCGATGAGCCTGCGGACCCACTCGCAGACC
The DNA here is from genome assembly GCF_039526385.1 of Luteococcus peritonei. NCBI lineage: Bacteria > Bacillati > Actinomycetota > Actinomycetes > Propionibacteriales > Propionibacteriaceae > Luteococcus > Luteococcus peritonei. The sequence goes on from NZ_BAAAIX010000035.1 coordinate 29,325, forward strand.
TCCGGCTGGTCGCTGACCGCGCAGGACGTCTACAACAACGTGATCCGCACCTGCGTCGAGGCGATGGGCGCCACCCAGGGCCACACCCAGTCGCTGCACACCAATGCGCTCGACGAGGCCATCGCGCTGCCCACCGACTTCAGCGCGCGGATCGCCCGCAACACCCAGCTCTTCCTGCAGCAGGAGTCGGGCACCACGCGCGTCGTCGACCCGTGGGCCGGTTCGGCCTACGTGGAGAAGCTCACCCAGGAGCTGGCCACCAAGGCCTGGGCGCTGATCCAGGAGGTCGAGCAGGCCGGCGGCATGGCCAAGGCCATCGAGCAGGGCATCCCCAAGATGCGCATCGAGGAGGCCGCGGCCCGTACCCAGGCACGCATCGACTCCGGCCGCCAGCCGGTGATCGGCGTGAACAAGTACCAGCTCGAGAACCCCGAGCCGCTGGACGTGCTCAAGATCGACAACAACCAGGTGCGCGCGCAGCAGATCGCCAAGCTCGAGAAGCTGCGCTCGGAGCGCGACGAGGCGGCCACCCAGGCCGCCCTGGAGAAGCTCACCTGGGCCGCTGCCAACCCGGATCCCACCGATCCGGAGCGCAACCTGCTCAAGCTGGCCATCGACGCCGGCCGCGCGCAGGCCACCGTCGGCGAGATGTCCGACGCGCTGGAGAAGGTCTTCGACCGCTACACCGCCCAGATCCGTACCATCAGTGGTGTGTACTCCAAGGAAGCAGCCGGTTCCGATGCGATGACCGAGGCCCACGAGCAGGTGGAGGCCTTCGAGGAGGCCGAGGGCCGTCGTCCGCGCATCATGATCGCGAAGATGGGCCAGGACGGCCACGACCGGGGCCAGAAGGTGATCGCCACGGCCTTCGCCGACCTGGGCTTCGACGTCGACGTGGGCCCGCTCTTCCAGACCCCGGAGGAGGCTGCCGCCCAGGCCAACGAGGCCGATGTGCACGTGGTGGGCGTCTCCTCCCTGGCAGCCGGCCACCTCACCCTGGTGCCCGCGCTGCGTGCCGAGCTGGACAAGCTCGGGCGCTCCGACATCCTGATCGTCGTCGGTGGCGTGATCCCGGAGCAGGACTTCGAGGAGCTGCGCCAGGCCGGTGCGATCGACATCTACCCCCCGGGCACCAACATCCCGGAGGCCGCCACGCGTCTGCTGGCGGAGATGCGCAAGGTGCTGGACGCCTGACAGGTCTCCCATGCACCGCATGACGAGTCGCTAGACGCCGCGGGCGGTCCGAGTCCTTCTCGGGCCGCCCGAGGCTTTTCCACCCGCAACGAACCGAAGGTTGTGCCGAATGCCCCGCAAGTTCGACGTCCCCGCCCTGGTCGAGGGCGTGAAGGCCGGCTCCCGCTCACACGTGGCGCAGGCCATCACGCTCGTGGAGTCCAGGCTGCCCGCCCATCGGCCGTTGGCCCGCCAGTTGCTCACCGAGCTGTCCACCACCGGCACCGACGCGGTCCGGGTGGGCATCTCGGGCGTTCCCGGTGCCGGCAAGTCCACCTTCATCAATGCCATGGGCCAGCTGCTCATCGCACAGGGCCACAAGGTGGCGGTGCTGGCGGTGGACCCGTCCAGCACCCGCACCGGCGGCTCCGTGCTGGGCGACCGGACCCGGATGGGCGAGCTGACCCAGAGCCCCCAGGCCTTCGTCCGCCCCTCCCCCAGCGGCAACCACCTGGGTGGCGTGGCGCGCGCCACCCGCGAGGCGATGCTGGTGGTGGAGGCCGCCGGCTTCGACGTGGTGATCGTCGAGACGGTGGGCGTCGGGCAGTCCGAGGTGGCGGTCTCCGGCATGGTCGACACCTTCCTGATGCTGGCGCTGGCCCGTTCCGGCGACCAGCTGCAGGGCATCAAGCGCGGCATCCTGGAGATCACCGACGTGATCGCGGTGAACAAGGCCGACGGCGACAATGCCGGCGAGGCGCGGGTGACCGCGCGCGAGCTGGGCATCGCCATGAAGCTGGTCACCTCGCAGAACGAGGGGCGACGGGTGCCGGTGCTCACCTGCTCCGCGCTCAAGGACATCGGCCTGCAGGAGGTCTGGCAGGCCGTGCTGGAGCACCGTGCCTGGCTGGACGAGACCGTCGGCCTGGGCCGACACCGCGCCGAGCAGCAGGTGGTCTGGATGGCCTCGCAGCTGGAGGCCACCCTGCTGGACTCGATGCGCTCCACCGAACACCTGCGCCACCTGCGGGCCAGGCTGGAGGAGGATGTGCGCGCCGGGCGCACCAGCGCCATGGAGGCAGCCGGCGACTTCCTGGCCGACTACGCCCGACAGGTGCCGCAGATGGACTGGGCGCGCGGCGAGCTGCCTGGCTGAGGGCTGCCCGTCCCACACACATGGCGAGGCCCCGGAGACGATGTCTCCGGGGCCTCATCGCGCTCAGCGGTGCGTCAGAGGGTGCTTCCCTCGTTGGCGGCACGAGCCGCCTCGCGCGGGAACTCCTTGAGCGCCTGCTCGCCGATCTTGTTCATCATGTAGCCGTCCAGCACGCCACCCACGGCGCCGCCCACGACCGGCACGCCCTTGCCGAACTTGGACAGCACACCGCCGCCGACGCTCTTCAGCAGTCGGAAGCCGATGGCCTTGTTGACCATCATGGTGGCCGAGCGCGGCATGTTGCGCAGCGCCAGGGTGGCCAGGCGACCGCTGCCGGTGGTGATGCCGGCCTTGGCCAGCACGTCGTCGCTGTTGGAGCCCACCAGGGTCAGCAGCACGGCGGTGCGGATGTTGGGCTGGGTGATGTCATAGCCACGCAGCTTGGCGACCGCTGCGGTCATCCGGGTGGCCTGCACGTAGAACTCGAGCAGGTTGGCGGGGATGGCCACCGGCATGGTGATGAAGCCGCCGAGGCTGGTCAGCAGACCGCCCGCGGCACCGGTGGTGACGTGGCCGCGGATCACCTTGCTGACGGCCTCCTCGGCATCACCGTCCGCCTTCTTCAGCGCCTCGTCGGCCACCGCGGCGGCGGAGTCGAAGGGCTTGCGGCCGTCGATGCCGATCTGGAGGATGTTCTCGATCAGCTTGGTGATCGCGGAGTCGTCGGCCGTGGGGTCGTTCGCCTGGTCCAGCGCACTGCGCGTGACGGCGACGTCGTCCTTCTGGCCTCGCAGGATGTCGAAGATGCCCACGGCTCAGATCCTCTCCTGGGTGGCGCGACGGTCCTCGGGGTCCACGGCGATGCCCTGGGCCTCGAGGTCACGCTTGTAGGCATTGCGGACGCTGCGGCCGGTGCGCGACGGGAGGCCGAGGCCCCAGCCGAGCAGCAGGCCACCCAGGGAGGCCAGGCCAGCCATCAGGAAGACGTTGCGCATGGGATTGCGCAGGCCCGCGTTGTTGTAGGTGCGGATGGCGGCCCACAGCGAACGCAGGTCCAGCCAGCTCATGTACAGGAGGGCGCCAGCAGCAATCAGTGCGGCGATACCGAGGAGGGCAAGCAGCCACTTGAGAAACTTCATGATCGGAGCGTAACGGTGCGGCACCCCCAGCCGCTGCTCCCCGACACAGGACGGCCACAGTTTCGCCCACAGCGTGGCGATCACACCAAGTGCTACCGGTCACCTCAGCTTGGCCAATTCCCAGCCATCATGGCCCTGCAAGCCCCCCGTAGCGCCAACCACCCGACCACTCCGATTCGACGCCCGCCGCCACCCGAACATGGCGGAATATATTCATTGACTAAATAATAGATTGTTCAACCCAGAAACGCCGACGACAACCCCGACATGGAGAGTCGAGCACCTCCCCCTAATGACTCGGGCAAATGCTCGACTCCCCTGAGACTAATCAGTACGGAACATAAGGGCTACTGCCCAAGACCTAGCTGCCGGCACCGCCTGTCATCAGCACCGCCTGGCACCTCCCAAGATTCCCGACGTTGAAGAAATAGGAGTAGGTATTTCAAGCACTCGCAATGAATGACCCCTTGTCCCAGCCCTTGAATCCGTTCTTGCACCAGATCGAGAGGCGCCCCAGCTCCTCTGGACCATACGCCTTCACGAACTTCACGTTGTAACCCGAGGATGTCTGAGCAGCACAGATACTCCCCTGCTTGTTCGCTGTGGGATTGCATCGCCAATTAAGCGCCGCGTCTGCAGGAGATGCAACCGCTCCCGACACCGGGACGGCCAGCATCACGGCAGCCACCATGGAAATAGCCTTGCGCATGAATCACTCCTCTACTTGAAGGTCGACTTCGTCGAATCTTGATGTCAATGTAGGGGGACAGGAGTGCGACACACAGGTTTGGTGGCTCTTCGGACTTGAGGTGGGGCGGGTAGTCGTGGCCCGGTGTGGTGAGGGGCCGGGGTCTTCGGCAGGATC
>NZ_BAAAIX010000036.1:0-5748 GCF_039526385.1 Luteococcus peritonei
TCCACAAACGACACGGTCCTCACAACTCCCAAAAATCGGGGTGTTGCGAGGACCGTTAGAACCCGCCATGGTCGGGGCCCTCGTCGTGTCGTGGTGCGGGTGAACACCACGACCACCCTGTCGGCCGGCGCGCCCTGGTGCCTCGGGGAGCGTCGGCCTGCGGGTCAGTCGGTGCCGGACTCCAGCGCGGCCTCGTCGAGGCGACGCTCGGCCTCGTTCTCGCCGCGACCCATGGACGGGATCAGCATCCCGGTGCCGGGGGTGAGCTGGCCCACCAGACGGGCCTGCGCGCCGCCCAGCTGGCCCTGGGTCTGGTACAGCTCGAGCTTCTCGCGGCTGTCGGCCACGTCGAGGTTGCGCATGGTGAGCTGCCCGATCCGGTCGGTGGGGCCGAAGGCGGCGTCCTCCACGCGCTCCATCGACAGCCGGTCCGGGTGGTAGCTGAAGTTCGGGCCGGAGGTGTTGAGGATCGAGTAGTCGTCGCCGCGACGCAGCCGCAGCGTCACCGAGCCGGTCACCACCGAGGCCACCCAGCGGGTGACCGACTCGCGCAGCATCAGGCTCTGCGGGTCCAGCCAACGGCCCTCGTAGAGCAGCCGGCCCAGGCGCAGGCCCTGCGCGTGGTAGTTGGACAGGGTGTCCTCGTTGTGGATCGCGTTCAGCAGCCGCTCGTAGGCGATGAAGAGCAGCGCCATGCCGGGGGCCTCGTAGATGCCGCGGCTCTTGGCCTCGATGATCCGGTTCTCGATCTGGTCGCTCATGCCCAGGCCGTGGCGGCCGCCGATGGCATTGGCCACCTCCACCAGGCGCACCGGGGAGTCGTAGTCCTTGCCGTTGATCGCCACCGGGCGACCGTTCTGGAAGGAGATCGTGACGTCCTCGGTCTCGATGTGCACCGAGGGGTCCCAGAACTTCACGCCCATGATGGGCTCGACGCTCTCCAGGCCCACGTCGAGGTGCTCGAGGGTCTTGGCCTCGTGGGTGGCGCCCCAGATGTTGGCGTCGGTGGAATAGGCCTTCTCCTGGCTGTCGCGGTAGGGCAGGTCGCGCTCGGAGAGCCAGGCGCTCATCTCGTGGCGGCCGCCCAGCTCGGCGACGAACTGCTCGTCCAGCCAAGGCTTGTAGATCCGCAGGCGCGGGTTGGCCATCAGGCCGTAGCGGTAGAACCGCTCGATGTCATTGCCCTTGTAGGTGGAGCCGTCGCCCCAGACGTGCACGTCATCGTCGTACATGGCCCGCACCAGCAGGGTGCCGGTGACGGCGCGACCCAGCGGGGTGGTGTTGAAGTAGGCCTTGCCGCCGGAGCGGATGTGGAAGGCACCGCAGGCCAGGGCGCTCAGGCCCTCCTCGACCAGCGCCTCCTTGCAGTCCACCAGGCGCGAGATCTCGGCGCCGTACTCCAGCGCACGGCCGGGCACCGAGCCGACGTCGGGCTCGTCGGGCTGGCCGATGTCAGCGGTGTAGGTGCAGGGGATGGCACCCTTCTCGCGCATCCAGGCAACCGCGACAGAGGTGTCGAGGCCCCCGGAGAAGGCAATGCCGACGCGCTCGCCGGCGGGCAGGGAGGTCAGAACTTTGGACACGTCGAAGAGCTTAACGCATACCTATTCCAAACGTCGAATAAGTATTCCATCTGGGCCCCGGCCCACCCGGCCGACGACCCTCAGGCCACCAGGATGATCTTGCCGACGTTCTCCCCGCCGGCCAGCTGCTCATGGGCCCGACGCGCCTCGGCCAGCGGGATCCGGGTCTCCGGGGCGGGCTTGATCCGGCCGTCCTCGACCATCGGCCAGACCACCTCGGCGACGCGACGGCAGATCTCCGCCTTCTCCTCGACGGGGCGGAAGCGCAGGCTGGTGGCCGTCACCAGGGCGCGCTTGTTGAGCAGCTTGCCGATGTTCAGGGTGCCCTTCACACCGCCCTGCATGCCGATGATGACCAGCCGGCCCTCGGTGGCCAGTGCATCGACATTGAGCTCCAGGTACTTGGCGCCCATCACGTCCAAGATCACGTCGGCGCCCTTGCCGTCGGTGGCCTGCTTCAGCTCGGCCACCCAGTCGTCGTGGTAGTCGATGGCGACGTCGGCGCCCATGGCGCGGCAGTGCTCCAGCTTGGCCTCGCTGCCCGCGGTGGTGATCACGCGGCAGCCCAGTGCCTTGGCGTACTGGATGGCGAAGGTGCCGATGCCGCCCGCGCCGCCGTGCACCAGGAAGGTCTCACCCTCGCGCAGGTGCACCCCGTCCATGTTGCTGACCACCGTGGCAGCCACCTCCACCAGCTGGGCGGCCGTCACCAGGTCGACGCCCTGGGGCGGCCGGATGCACTGCCCCGAGGGCACCACGAAGAACTCGGCGTAGCCGCCGCCGGCCAGCAGGCAGGCCACCTCGTCGCCCACGGCCAGGTCGGTGACGCCCTCGCCCAGCTCCTCCACCACGCCGGTCGCCTCCAGGCCCATGGTCTCGCTGATGCCCTTGGGCGGCGGGTAGTGGCCCTGGCGCTGCAGCAGGTCGGCGCGGTTCACGCCGACGGCGACGGTGCGCACCAGCACCTCACCGGGAGCCGGGCTGGGGGTCTCCACCTCGGCCCACTCGATCTGCTCGGGTCCGCCGGGTTCGGTCACGGTGATCGCATGCATGCTGCCAGCCTGCCACAGCGTGCCGCAGCGCCGACAGGCCCCTGACAGGGCCCGGCAGGCGGTCCCGAGGAGCGGTTCAGGCCTGTTCGGGGCGCTCGCTGCCGACGGCGGCGTCGCCATCCACCTGGGCCGGAGCCGAGGTCCCGGGCACCGGGTCGCCGGGCTGCAGGCCGGGGGCGTGCATCATCGGCACGTTCATGGTCTCGCCGTAGCCGCGGCTGGCGTCGAGCCGCTTGGCGATGTCGGCCACCAGCGAGGTCATCTGCTCGTCCTCGCCCTGCGGGGCGATCACGTGGGTGCGGCCCACCTGGCCGTGGTAGAGCGTCAGGTGGGAGCCGTTGGCGCTGGTGGTCACCTTGGTGACCTCCTCCCAGGTGCCCTGCCGCTCGGTGCCGGGTCCGGTGATCCGGTAGCCCTCGGCATCCACGTCGACGAAGGTGCGCATCCGCACCATGGAGCTGCCCGCGATGGCGGCCAGGGTGACACCGGCCAGCAGCACCAGCACCGCGAGTGCCCGGCCCAGGCCACCACTGGTGAGGGCCACCAGCAGGGCGCCGAGCAGCACCAGGGCGGCGGCGATCACGAAGGCGCGCACCGGCGGGGCCGGCTTGAGCACGTAGCGGTGGGAAGCGGGCTGGACGGCGTCGGTCTGGCTCACGGTGCTCCTCGGGGGCTGCAGCGGGGAAACTTGCGGCGAGGGTGGGATTCGAACCCACGGAGAGTTGCCCCTCGGCCGCTTTCAAGGCGGCTGCACTAGTCCACTATGCGACCTCGCCCCGTGCCGTCGGACGGCGGCTGCCGCCGGCGGACCGGTCATCGTTCATGCTATCCGACGCCCGGTGGCGTCCCGACGCGCAGCGCTGCGGCGCGGTGACGGCCCCCGGTGGGGAGAGTTGGGGCGATGGGGCTCAGCGAGGGGCCTGCTCGGGCTGCGGATGGTAGGCGCAGGCATCGCTCAGGTCGGCCTGTGCGGCGGCCGCGCTGGGGCTCTGCGAGGGGGTCGGCGTCGGGGTGGGGGTGCTGCTGGGGGTCGCCGTGCTGGGGGCTGCCGAGGCGCTGGTCGGGGCGGCCGTGGGGCTGGGGGCGGTGCCCATGGACTTGTCGATGCCGGCGCGGATCAGCTCGACCATCTTCTCCTTCTCGGGCTTCCACGGCTTGAACTGGGTCCCGTCGGCGTACTTGGTGTTCGGGTAGCCGAACAGGACGCGCTGCACCCGGGCATCCTTCATCCGCAGCGCCAGGTCCACCATGGCCGGGGCCGCGGACTGCGGGATGTCGGTGACCAGGGCGTACTTGCCGGCGTCCGCGATCGCCTCGTAACGGGTGAGCACGGTCTGCGGATTGGCCTGGTCGACGATGGCCTTCACGACGCAGCCCTGCCGCGCCATCCGGTCCGGGTCCTGCGACTGGGAGCGGCTGCGGGCGTACCACATGGCCTTGTAGCCGTTCAGGTGCTGGTTGGGGCCCACCTCCAGGTAGCCGCCCTTGGGCGGGATCCCCTTGGCCGCCTCCTCGGAGGTCTGCGCGATCGGCAGCCGGGTGTTGATGTTCACGGTGACGCCGCCCACGGCGTCGATGAAGCGGGTCAGGCCGTCGATGCTGAGCATGGCGAAGTAGTCGGGCCGGATCCCGGTGATCCCCTCGACGGCGATCTTCATGGCATCGCCGTTGGGATAGTCGGTGTCGGTGAACAGTTCGGGGTGCGCCTCGGGCACGTTCTTCCAGACGCTGTTCAGCTCGTACTCGGGGTTCTCGTTGTCGACGCCGTCCCAGTAGCCGTTGGGATAGGCCTTCGCCAGCGGCGAGCCCTCGGGGAAGGTGAAGGCCTCCAGGTTGCGGGGCAGCTGCACCAGCGCCATGTTGCCGGTGGCCGTGTCGATGCTGGCCAGCATGACGGTGTCGGTGCGGATGCCCTCCTCGGGCTGGTGGGCGTCGCGGTAGGCGGTGCTGTCGGCACCCAGCAGCAGGATGTTGACCCGCGGGTGGTCCTTCCAGGGATCACGCCCCGCCAGCGTGGGGCGGGTCTGGCTGCGGGTGACGGTGTCGTCGAAGACGCTGTTCACCAGGCCTGCCTGGTTGCGGGCGTAGTTGGCGCCCACCAGCAGCGGGGTGGCTGTCAGGAAGCTGAGCAGGCCCACCAGCAGGCCACCGAAGGCCCGCTGCAGCGGGCTGGCCGGACGAGGCCGGGTGGCGAGGTGCGTGGTGACCAGCAGCAGCGGCAGCACCACCGCGAGCACGATCGCCCCGATGCCGAGCAGTCGCAGCTCGTCGGGCTTGACCGCCACCGCGGCCAGGGCGCCCAGGTCGGTCAGTCCCAGCGCTGCCACCACGGCGGCGGCCGCGGCGAAGAGCAGGCTGATCAGTACTCCGGGGGTGCGACCCCGGGTGGGCCACAGGCCGCTGCCGGGCAGCACGGCCCCGAGCAGGGTCCAGGCGACGGAGCCGGCGAAGCCGTGCCCCTCCCGGGTGGCTCGTCGAGCCCCGCGAGAGGCACCGGCCCCGGCCGGTTCGGGGTACGTCGAGCTGACGGCCGGCTCAGAGGTGAGCGGGTCGATCGCGTCGTGGCGCGGCGCTCCGTCCGGGGCGTCGTCCGCGACGTGCCGTGCTCGGCGGGGGGTGACCATCGAGGCCCTTCCAGAAGTCAGGTGTCCTCAAGATGTTAAGTGGCGCCGGTTCAACCGCCCAAGCGGGGGTCTGGTGCAGCCGCTGCCGGGCCTCCGCCGGGGACTGGAGCGCCGTGCCGGAGCAGGTCTTCGGGGGTTGCAGGAGAGGCGGCTTTGCCGCGAGGCTGGCTTCCCGTTACGCTTGGTCCTCGTTGGAGGTGTCGCCTAGTCAGGTCTATGGCGCCCGCCTGCTAAGCGGGTTTGGGGCTAAAACCCCATCGCGAGTTCAAATCTCGCCACCTCCGCCAACCGATGCCGTCGGACCCCAGGGTCCGGCGGCATCACTGGTTCCCAGGGCCATCTGCCCACCCGGTCCGGATGCGGGCTGCCTGCCCAACCCGGAAAACCGTCCCCTCGATCGTCCGGATCGCCGATGTCAGCCCGGCGGATTCATGTGGTCAGCGCAACGGTTCTGTGAGGAGGGGTTGTGATGGCGCATGGGGTCGAGGT
>NZ_BAAAIX010000037.1:0-58359 GCF_039526385.1 Luteococcus peritonei
CGAACCTCGACCCCATGCGCCATCACAACCCCTCCTCACAGAACCGTTGCGCTGACCACATGAATCCGCCGCTCGATCCGGGCCGAAATCCAGATCGACGGGGCGGATGTCAGGGTTCGGCTCGGCGCACGGAGCCGCGCGGTCCAGCGCAGCAGGTGTCGCCAGCCCCAGGTGCGCCGGTGTCTCAGTCGCGCGGGCGGCCGCGCAGCGCCTTGGTCTGGCTGCGCTGCTTCTTCGCCTCCAACCGGCGACGCACCGAACCGCGCGTCGGGCGGGTGGCGCGACGGGGCGGCGGTGGGGGAGCGAGCGCCTCGCGGAGCAGGTCGGCCATCCGTTCCCGGGCCAGCACCCGGTTGCGTCGCTGGTGGCGCTCCTCCGAGGCGTCGACGCTGAGCACGGTGCCATCCAGGCGTCCGGCCAGGTTGGTGAGCAGCCGCGCGCGCTGCTTGTCGTCGAAGGCCTGGCTGGTGGCCAGGTCGAGCGAGAGCTGCACGCGCGAGTCGGTGGTGTTGACGCCCTGGCCGCCCGGGCCGGAGGCGCGGCTGAAGGACTCCGCGAGCTCCGCTGCCGGCACCAGCAGCCCGCGGGGCACGCCCGGGCCGGGCCGAACCTGCAGATCCATCGTGGAACTCCCCCTCCGCCGAAAATCCTACGCTTCGTCGTCCTGACAAGCCGCTTCTTCTGTGCGCAAAGGGGTCTGTCCGAGGCACTTTCGTCCTGTTATCGTGCGGCAGACAGGTCATCGGACCCCTGCGGTCCAACCAGACGAGAGTGGAGTCAGAGTGGATCTCTACGAATACCAGGCGCGCGACATGTTCGAGGCGCACGGTGTGCCGGTGCTCAAGGGCGTCGTGGCCACCACCCCGGAGCAGGCTCGTGAGGCCGCCGAGACGATCGGTGGGCCGGTCGTCGTCGTGAAGGCCCAGGTCAAGACGGGCGGGCGCGGCAAGGCCGGCGGCGTGAAGCTGGCCAAGGGTGCCGACGAGGCGGAGCAGAAGGCCGCGGAGATCCTCGGCATGGACATCAAGGGCCACGAGGTGCGCCGCGTGATGATCGCCCAGGGTGCCGACATCGCGGAGGAGTACTACTTCTCGCTGCTGCTGGACCGTGCCAACCGCAACTACCTGGCCATGTGCTCCAAGGAGGGCGGCATGGACATCGAGCAGCTTGCCGTCGAGCGGCCGGAGGCGCTGGCCCGGGTGGCCGTGGACCCGCTGGTGGGCATCGACGACGACAAGGCCGGCGAGATCCTGGAGACCGCCGGTTTCAGCACCCGCGACGCGGTCAAGATCGCGCCCGTGCTGAAGCAGCTCTGGGAGGTCTACCGCGACGAGGACGCCACGCTGGTGGAGGTGAACCCGCTGGTCAAGACCGGTGAGGGCCGCATCATCGCGCTCGACGGCAAGGTCACCCTGGACGACAATGCCGCCTTCCGCCATCCCGACCACGAGGCCCTGGTGGACCACGCCGCCACCGACCCGCTGGAGCGCAAGGCGCAGGAGCGCGACCTCAACTACGTCAAGCTCGACGGCAGCGTCGGGATCATCGGCAACGGCGCCGGCCTGGTGATGAGCACCCTCGACGTGGTGGCCGGGGCCGGCGAGGACCTGCCCGGCAGCCCGAAGCCCGCCAACTTCCTGGACATCGGCGGCGGCGCCAACTCCAAGGTGATGGCCGACGGGCTGGACATCATCCTCTCCGACGAGCAGGTGGAGAGCGTCTTCGTGAACGTCTTCGGCGGCATCACCGCCTGCAACGAGGTGGCCAACGGCATCGTCGAGGCCCTGGACCAGCTGGGGGACCGCGCCACCAAGCCGCTCGTGGTGCGCCTGGACGGCAACTCCGTGGAGGTGGGCCGCGCCATCCTGGCCGAGTACGACCACCCGCTGGTCACCGTCGTCGACACCATGGACGCCGCCGCCCGCAAGGCCGCCGAGCTGGCCTCCGCCGCCATCACCGAGAAGAACTGAGGGACTCCGCATGAGCATCTTCCTTGACCACAGCTCCCGGATCCTGGTGCAGGGCATGACCGGCTCCGAGGGTCGCAAGCACACCCAGCGCATGATCATGTCCGGCTCCCGCATCGTCGGTGGCGTCACGCCCGGCAAGGGCGGTGAGTCGGTGCGTTTCGAGGAGAACCCGGTGCCGGTCTTCGACTCGGTCGCCGATGCCAAGCTCGCCACCCGGGCCAACACCTCGGTCATCTTCGTGCCCGCCGCCCACGCCAAGCAGGCCGTCATCGAGGCCGTCGAGGCGGAGATGGACCTGGTGGTCTGCATCACCGAGGGCATCCCGGTGGGCGACACCGCCGAGTTCAACGCCCTCACCAAGGGCTCGAAGACCCGCCTGGTCGGGCCCAACTGCCCCGGTCTGATCTCGCCCGGCAAGTCCAATGCCGGCATCATCCCGGCCACCATCGCCGGCCCCGGCCGGATCGGGCTGGTCTCCAAGTCCGGCACGCTGACCTACCAGATGATGTACGAGCTGCGGGACTTCGGTTTCTCCACCTGCGTGGGCATCGGCGGCGACCCGATCGTCGGTACCACCCACATCGACTGCCTGGAGGCCTTCCAGGCCGACGACGAGACCGATGCCATCGTGATGATCGGCGAGATCGGTGGCGACGCGGAGGAGCGGGCCGCCGACTACATCAAGCAGCACGTCACCAAGCCGGTCGTCGGCTATGTGGCCGGCTTCACCGCGCCCGAGGGCAAGACCATGGGCCACGCCGGCGCCATCGTCTCCGGATCCGCCGGCACCGCGCAGGCCAAGAAGGAGGCCCTGGAGGCAGCGGGCGTGCAGGTGGGCCGCACCCCCTCCGAGACCGCCGAGCTGATGCGCTCCATCATGGCCTCGCCCAGCTGAGTGCCGCCGCACCGCACGCGACGTCCCGGATCCCCGTCAGGGATCCGGGACGTTCGTCTGTGTCAGGGACTGGCATAGGATCGAGGACATGACCAACCCCGATCCCCGGCCGGCGACGGCAGCCCGGCCCGAGGTGGTGGGCAAGACGCCCGGCGAGCGCTCCCAGGCATGGATGGCCGCCCTGGCCACCGGCCTGCTGCTGGGCGGCGCCGCGGTCGGGATCGCCCTGCTGGACTGGCAGGGGATCGCCGAGGGCACCGTCGTGATCGACGCCCGGCGGGTGCTGCGCATGGTGCTGGGCACCACGGTGATGACGGTCGCCACGCTGGCGGTGCACGAGCTGCTGCACGGCCTCGGCATGCTGGCGGTGGGCGCCCGGCCACGCTTCGGCGCCGGGGTGATGAGCCCGAGCATGCCCTACCTGTACACCACCAGCGAGGGCCACCTGTTCACCCGCACGCAGTTCATCGCGATCGCGGCGCTGCCCAATGTGGTGATCAACATCGCGCTGCTGGCCATGATTGCCTTCGGCGACGACTCCGCCTGGTTCGTGGTGCCCTTCGCCATGCACCTGTCGGGTGGTGTGGGCGATGCCTGGCTCTGCTGGGCCGCTGCGGCGGAGGCGCCGGGCAACCTGATCGAGGACCAGGGGGCCGGCATCGGCGTGGTGCGCCCGCCGGGCTGGTCCCCGGCGCAGGACGCCTGAGGATCGGTTCCGCTGGGTCCGTTCTGCTCGCGGTGCACGGTGCGTGACTCTGTCGCGTGATCGCCGCCCGTCGCTCACCCTCCTCCTGGGAACCACACCGGACCCCGCCGACGTGCCTGCGCGGGTGTGTATGCACACACCGCTGGCGGTGTCATGGGCAAGGCTGTCTGCTGGGGCACGCACCAGTCCGGGCCGGCCCACCGGCTTCTTCCGACGTGTCCCCGGGGTGCCTCCACGGGACGAGTGTGCATGCACACACTTCTCTGAGGAGATCCAGAGATCGACGAGTACAGGGGACCACGACCGCCGGACAGCACGAGGCCCCGCCGACCGGTGGTCGACGGGGCCCGTGGATGGCCACGTGTGGCGGGCGGCTGATCAGCCGCCGATCAGCTTGAGGTTCTCGTCCATCTTCTCGGCGGTCAGGCCGCCCACGTAGCTGGCGCGCAGGATGCCGTCGGAGTCGATGAAGAAGTGCGAGGGGATGCCGATCGAGCGGTAGCGGGAGGCGATGGTGGTCTCCGGGTCGCTGATCATCGGGAAGGAGAGCCCCAGCCGGTTGGCATAGGTGCGCACCGTGGCGGCGTCCTCCTTGATGAAGACCGCCAGGATCTGCGTGCCCTTGGGCTGGGCTCCCTTCCAGGCCTGCTCGATGTCGGGGGCCTCGGCGCGGCAGGCGGTGCACCAGGTGGCACCGAAGGTGATCCACACCGGGTGACCCTTCAGCTCACTGAGCCGCACCTTCTTGCCGTCCATGGTCATGGCGGTGAAGTCCGGCGCCGGCTGGCCGATCTCGGGGGCGGATCCGGTCTGGTCCCCGCTGAGCTCCACCGACGCGGCCGCCGCACCACCACCGGAGGCGTCGGTGCCCTTGTCCTGCTTGCGGTTCTCCATCAGCCAGGCGCCGCCCAGCACGAGGGCGAGGGTGAGCAGCAGCACCAGTGCGCTGCCGCCCTTGCTGTTGCGGGTGCGGGCACGCCAGTCCTGCTCGGACGCGCTGTTGGGGCTGTGGCTCACGACTTCCTCCTGATGTCTCTCACGTGGATGCTATGACACGACGAAGGGGCCACGGGCCTGGCCCATGACCCCCTCGTCGAGCCGTCCGAACCGACGGCGACGGGCGATTTATCCGTAGGAGTGCAGGCCACCGAACCAGTGGTTGCCGAAGAAGGTGAACAGCACCGCGACGAAGCCCAGGATGAGCAGCCAGGCGGAGCGGCTGCCGCGCCAGTCCTTGGTGACGCGGGCGTGGATGTAGGCCCCGTAGATCAGCCAGGTCATCAGCGCGGCGGTCTCCTTGGGGTCCCAGCTCCAGTAGCGGCCCCAGGCGATGTTCGCCCAGATGGCGCCCTGGATGTTCATCACGGTGAGCAGCGGGAAGGCGAAGACGACGGCGCGGTAGCCCAGCTCGTCGATCCGGTCCAGGCTCGGGATCGCGGCCCACTTCACGCGGGGCTTGATCAGGTAGAGGATGCCGGCCGCGGAGGCGACGGCGGCGGCACCGTAGCCCAGCACGGCGAAGAGCACGTGGGTGGTCAGCATCAGCGGGTGCTGCAGGGCCGGCACCAGCGGTGCCACCTCGGCCGAGCGGGTCTCGGCGTAGAGCAGCATCGCCAGGGTCATCGGCAGCAGGGCCAGGCCCAACGAGCGCGCGTGGTGGCGGGCCTCGAAGTAGACGAAGACGGCCAGCATGCCCCAGGCGAAGGAGCAGGCGAACTCGTACTGGTTGGCATAGGGGGCGTGCTTCACCACGATCCAGCGCAGCACCAGGGAGGCGGTGAGCAGGGCGAAGGCGAGCTGGGTGAACTTGGTGGCGTACCAGCTCACGCCGCGCGCCGCGGTGGTGACGTCGGCGGTGCCGCCGGGGCCGCCGGCAGGGGCCACGGCCACCCGTCGGGTGGTGGTCTGCGAGGCGATGAAGGCCACCGAGGCGATGGCCGTCAGCATGGCGGCCGCCACCGCGCAGTACTGGGAGAGATCAAGCATGGACACGGTCGTCGCTCCTGGAGTTGTCGTCGTGCTTCTCGCCGATCGAGTCGACGAGTCGGGTCACCTTCTGCTCGAAGAGCATGTCGTGACGGTCGGGGGAGGCGACGCGCAGTTGCGCGCCGTCGGAGGTGGGTCGCACCCGCACCCACAGGCGCTTGTGGCGCAGCAGCATGGTGCAGACCATGCCGATCAGCAGCAGGCCGGCGCCGGTCCACACCAGCGGGGCGCCGTAGTCCTTGTTGATCATCAGGCCGGTGAACTGGCGCTCGCGCTGGAAGGTGAGCTTCAGGTCGCCGACGGTCAGCGGCTCGCCCTGGGTGAGCACCTGGCGGTCCACCTGCTGCTCGGTGGTGGCGTCGTAGACCTCCACCATCACCTGGCCGGGGCCGATCTGGGCATCGGTCTGGCCCGAGGCCGGCTGCACCACGAAGACCTGGCGGTTCTGCTGGGGCAGGTCCAGCTTGCCGTAGTTCTGCGTCTTGTCCTCGGTGGAGTACTGCAGCGGGACGGCGGTGTGCGTGATCTGCTGGCCCTTGGCGTCGGCCACCGTCATCTCGGCGGCGAAGCCGAAGTAGGACTGGTGGAAGGAGACCCCGTCGTAGTTCATCGGGCTGTTCACGCGCACCAGGTGCTGCTTGACCTGCTGGCCGTCCTTGAAGAGCACCAGGTCGGCGGCATAGTCCATCGGGCGGCCGTCGTCGTGGTAGCTGTCGGTGAAGCTCTTGGCCTCCACCGACAGGCCGGTGTCGTGGCCCACCTCCTGCGCGCCCATGCCCACCGGTACGGTGAACTCGTCCTCTCGGAAACCGGTGTTGGAGGTCACCAGCGCGCCCAGCAGGATCAGGATGAAGGCCAGGTGCGCGACGGCGGTGCCCAGCGGGAAGAAGCGGTTCTTGTCGGCATACAGGTTGAGCGCGCCGTCACGGTCGTCGCGGATGGTGCGGTAGCCCTGCTTGCCCAGCTTGTGCTCCATCTCCGCGATGGCCTCGTCGGCGCCGATCGGGAGCTCGACGGTGCGACGGGTGCGGGAGTGCTCGAAGAAGCCCTCGCGCACGTGGGTGTGCGGAGCGGTGGCGTTCTTCCACAGCTGCGGCAGGCGGTGCACCGTGCAGGCGATGATGCTGAGCACCAGCAGCACGATGATGATGCGCCAGGGCCAGGAGCTGAAGACGTGGAACATGCCCAGTGCCGACAGGATCGGGGTCCAGCCGCCGTACTTGGGGCGGGTCTGCTCCAGGAAGGAGGCGTAACGCTCCTTGTCCGCGAAGGATTCCGCATCCACCTGCGCGAACAGGACGCCGAACAGGGTCCACAGCGCCATGGCGAAGATCAGCATCAGGCCGAAGCGCTTGTTCCAGAAGAGGCGGTAGATCCGCAGGAACATCTCCTTGACGGAGATGTCAGCGCCGGGATCGGTGGTGGCTGTGCTCATGTCATGTTCCTCATACGCCGAAGCCGGACAGTCGGGAGAACTGGTCGGTCACGACCAGGAAACCGGTGATCACCAGCAGGGCGCCGGAGACCAGTTGGACGGCACTCTCGTGCCGGGTGAGCCAGGACAGCCGGGCGCTGACCCAGCTGGCGCCCAGAGCCACGGCGACGAAGGGGATGCCGAGGCCCAGGCAGTAGGCGACCAGCAGACCGGTGCCGTGCCAGACGCTGGAGCTGGCGATCGCCAACGAGATGATGCCACCCAGGATGGGGCCGATGCACGGCGTCCAGCCGGCTCCGAAGGTCATCCCCAGCACCAGCGAGCGACGCACCGAGGGGGCCTCGGCGGGACGTCCCGAGGTGGGGCCGCCGAAGGAGCGGCCCAGCAGCGGGATGTTGACCAGGCGCGCGATGTGCAGGCCCAGCACCACCATCAGCAGGCCGGCGGCGATCCGCAGGCCGTCGCGGTGGTCGCCCAGCAGGCCCCAGCCCACCAGGCCGATGGAGGCGAAGATCGCGGTGAAGACGAGGCTGAAGCCCAGCACGAAGGCCAGCGACTGGCGCAGTGCATTGCCCCGGGTGCGCTGCTGCTCGTCGGCGCCCACCAGGTAGCCGACGAAGACCGGCACAATGGGCAGGAAGCATGGCGAGGCGAAGCTGACGATGCCCGCCAGCAGCGCGAAGGGGAGGGAGACCTCGGTCATGGCTCAGCGGCTCTGGCTGGCCGAGGGGCTGGGGACGGCGCTGGCGGCGGGCGTGCCGGAGGCGGAGGGCTTGGCGCTGGCCATCGCCTTCAGGTGGGAGCTGACCGTCTTGGCCAGGTCCGAGTCGGGGTCGATCTCGACGACCTTCTGCCAGGCATCCTGCGCCTTGGAGATCTGGTTCTTCGACAGGTAGAGGAAGCCCAGGTTGTACCAGATGGTGGCGCGCTTGGGCGCGAGCTTGGTGGCCTGGGTCCAGGCCTTCTCGGCCTCGTCCAGGTTGGCCTGGTTGAACTGGGCCACGCCCAGCGCCAGGAAGGCGTCGACATCCTTGGGATCCACCGTGGTGATGCGCTCCTGCCAGGTGGCGGCCTTGTCGTACTGCGCGGCCTGGGAGTAGATCTCGCCCAGCGCCTTCATCGACAGGGTGTCCTTGGGATTGTCCTTGACCTTCTTCTCCAGCGAGGCGACCATCTGCGGGTCCACCGGCTTGGGGGTGGAGACCTGCACGCTCGCCGCGCTGGCCGGGTTGGCCGCATTCGGGGTGGTCGCGTCGGGATTCTTGCCCTGCGCGTAGATGGTGTAGCCACCGAAGACCACCAGGGCACTCAGGCCGGCCAGCATCAGGGGCTTGAGGCCCTTGCGCTGGGTGCGCACGGCCACCGGGCGGGCCTTGGTGGAGCCGGTGGGGGTGACCGCCTCGTCGTCGTCGAGGCCGAGCAGGTCGAAGTCCTCCGCCACCGCCTCGGCCTCGGGATCAGCCTCGGTGGCGGCACCCTGCGCGGCGGCGGCCTTGCGCGCCCGGGCCAGCTGCTGCTCAGCCCAGGGCTTCAGCTCCTCGGGGGCGCCGGCCAGGAAGGCCTCCAGCCGCTCGAGCTCATTGCCCTGGCTGCCGGATGGGTTCGTCGTGCTCATTGGCCAGCTCCCTGCTAGGTCAGATCCGTGCCGGACGCTTCGCATTTCCCGCCTGACGTGGAGGGATACGGATTGAAACGGTCGGCGCTGGTGATATTCCGATGTCGCTGACTCTACACAGTGTCGTAGCCGGACCGGGAGCTGGGGGTCCGGCTGGATGGCAGGGGCTGGCCTCGGGCGGCGGCCGGGCATGCGACAGGGGGCGGACCATGCGGTCCGCCCCCTGCCGGGAAGTGCTGCCTGTGCTCCAGGCCCTACCGGTTCGGGGTGGGGCTGGTGCTCGATGCCGGGAGCTTCGAGGGAAGCGGCGACACCTGCTCGGTGGGCTTGGCGTCCGGCCCGGCGAAGGGATCGTTCTCGTCACCGGTTCCCAGCGGGATCGGCGCGGGCTCGGTCTTCTTGCCCATCAGGGCCAGCTGTCCCTGGCGGGCCGCATTCGTCGCGTCGGCCAGGATCTGCAGGCTGTACTCCGGGGCGTGGAAGCCGTTGGAGTTCTCGCTCTCCGAGTAGTCCAGGTAGAACGAGGCCTTGCGCTGGTACAGGCGGGCTGCCTCCAGGCGGTCCTCCGCGACACCGGCCTTCTGGGCCTTCTCGATGTCGTCGATCAGCTCGTCGACGGCGGTGTAGGTGTCGTCCATCACCGTCAGGAAGCGGTTCTGGATGGTGGACACGCGGGACTTCATCTCCTCGGCGTCAGCCTTGTGGCAGGTCTGGCAGGAGGCGTTGACGTCCAGCATCGGGGACTTGATCTGGTGATCGCTCACCTTGCTCGCGCCCTCGCGCTTGTACGGCATGTGGCAGTCGGCGCAGGAGACGCCGGCCTTGGCGTGGACACCCTCGCGCCAGGTCTCGAAGTCCGGGTGCTGGGCCTTCAGCATCTTGCCGCCGGTGATCTTGTGGGTCCAGTCGACGTGGTCCTTGCTGACCTCGTACTCCTGGTCGATGTTGGTGCCCTTGCTCCACGGGAAGGTCAGGGTCTTGGCATCGCCCTTGAAGTAGTACTCGACGTGGCACTGGCCGCACACGAAGGAGCGCATCTCCTGCGGGGTGGCGTCGCGGTTGACGTCGTAGTTCTTGATGCCCTCGCTGGCCTTCAGCGCCTTGATGCCGTTGATGAAGCCCGGCTTGGTGACCCGCAGGCTCATGTCCTTCGGGTTGTGGCAGTCGATGCAGCTCAGCGCGTGGTTGAACTTCTTGGTGGCCTCGGCGTACGACATGTGGTTGATGATGTCGAAGCCCTTCATCTGGTCGCCGCCGCCGACCTCCTTGAAGACCGTGTAGGTGGAGGCGTGGCAGTTGATGCAGGTGCCGGGCTGCTTGAACTCGGTCACGCGACGGGTGAGGCGCTGGTCGGTGAGCATGTACTCGTGACCGCGGGCCTCGCGGTAGTCGGTGGCGAAGGCGTAGCCGGCCCACAGCTTCACCAGGCGGGGCTCACGCTCCAGCTCCTGGGCCGGCACCACGGTGCGCGGGTCGGTGGCCGTCGGGGTCTGCTTGGTGGGATTGGAGCCGCCGTGCTCGGTGGGCTCCATCTCGGTGGTCTTCTTGAACATCTCGTACTGGATGGGGAAGTTCTTTCCCCAGACCGCGGGATCGACCGTGTCATCGGTGATCTTGACGGCCTCGAAGTAGGGGACCTCCGCCTCGTTCTGCTTCTTCGCGACGTCGACCAGGAGGGCCGCGATGACGAGGGTGACCAGGAGGCTGGCCAGCACCAGCGCTCCGAGGAGGATCTTGGTTGAGAGCTTCGGCTGGTCAGACCGGTTGCTCGGCTCAGCGGTACTCATGGCAGTTCACTTCCTGTGACCGACTTCACTGTGGCACTTCAGGCACGAGACCTGGGTGCCGTGGTTGGCATTCTCGTAGGGCATGCGCATCTCCTCCGTGAGGTCCTCGTGGCAGTGGAGGCATGCACCTTCGGCGACCTTCTTGTTCACGTCGCGGATCTGGATGTTCTCCGGGTACCAGCCCGTGGAGAACTTCAGCCCGTGCAGGAATCCGTCCTCAGCCTTCACCCAGTACTTGTGCACGATGTTGTCGTGCGGCAGGTGGCAGTCCGCGCAGGTGGCCACCTTGGAGTGGCTCCCGGCCATCCACGCGTCGTACTGCTCGTTCATGGCATGGCAGTTGACGCAGGCCTTGGGATCGGTGCTGAAGTAGGAGAAGCCCTTCGCGAAGATGAAGGTGTAGGCACCGAGGCCGATGACGGCCCCGATGGCGATTGCGAGCGTCGACAGGACGATCGTCTTCATGTCCAGGTTTCGCTTGACGAAGCCGACGAGTCCACCTCCCGCCATCTCGCACCTCCCGTTCCGTGCCCACCGGACTGCGGACCTCGCAGACCAGACAGGGCGCCCAGTAATGACATCCTTCCGACGAATCAGCGTGCTGCCCATCCGTCGGGCGGTACAGATCCGGCACATCCTGGCTGTTTCACTGGCGTCGTGGATACATCCAACGACATGTCGTAGTACCGGTTCCCACAGTAGTCATGGACTGGTTGTGGCGCACCAGTGGGGGTCGGATTCGTGAATTGTCACGGCCTGGCGGCAATTGTCACGGCGGTTTCCCGGCCGCGGCAGGCCTGCGCGCCGCCCCAGCGGGGTGTGCGCCGCCCCGGGCGGGGCCGACCCGGCCGGCTCAGCGTGCCCGGTCGGGGCGGGCCAGGCCCTGGCGCACGATGTAGGCGGCGGCCTGGATCCGGTTGTCCATGTGCAGCTTGCGCAGCGCATTGTGCACATGGTTCTTGACGGTGCCCTCGGTGATGGACAGCCGGCTGCCGATCTCGCGATTGCTCAGCCCGGCGGCCACCAGCTGCAGGATCTCCAGCTCGCGCTGGCTCAGCGCCGGGCCCTGCTCCTCCACGGCTGCCTGGCGGGCCAGGGTGGCGGGCCGGCGCAGCTCGGCCAGCAGGCGCCCCACCAGGGCGGGGGCCACCGGGGTCTCGCCGCGCACCACCTGCCGGAAGGTCTGGAAGAGCTCCTCGGGGTGCATGTCCTTGAGCAGGTAGCCGTGCACGCCGGCGCGCACCGCGGGCAGCAGGTGCTCGTCGGCCTCGCTGATGGTGAGCATCACCACCTTCAGGTCCGGATCCGCCGCGATCATCAGGGCGGCGGCCTCCACCCCGTCCATCACGGGCATCTCGACGTCCATCAGCACCACGTCAGGGCGCAGCTGCGCGGCCAGCTCGACCCCCTGCACGCCGTTGTCGCCCTGGCCCACCACCTCCAGGTCGCTCTGGGAGTCCACCAGGCTGGCGATGGCTCGACGGAACAGCGGCTGGTCGTCCACGAGCAGGACGCGGATCGGCTGGTCGCCGGTGGGATCGGTCATCGGTGGCCTCGGGTGCGGGGGAGCGGGCGCATGCTGCGACTGGTGGGGGCGACGGGGACCGGGGTGGCCGGCAGGTCGGCGACCACGCGGGTCCCGGCGCCCGGCCGGGAATGGATGGCCAGCACTCCGCCCAGCTCCTCCACCCGCTCGCGCATGGTGTGCAGGCCGTAGCCGCCCAGGTGGCCGGGCTGCTGCTCGGCGTGCTCCTGCTCGGGGTCGAAGCCGTGGCCGTCGTCGGTGACCGAGATCCGGGTGCCGCAGGCCAGCGGCTCCAGCGCCACCGTCACGCGGCGGGCGCCGGAGTGCTTGCGCACATTGGTGAGCGCCTCCTGCACCACCCGGCTGAGCTGCAGCTCCTGGGGTGCGGACAGCCGCACCGGTTCATCGGGCTGCTCCAGCGAGACCTCGATCCCGCTGGTGCGCGAGAAGCCCCGCAGGTAGCGGTCCAGGCCCTCGGAGAGCGACTGGTTGGGCCGGCTGCCCTCGCGCAGGCCCAGGATCGATTCCCGGGTGTCGCGCACGGACTCGCGGCAGATCTCGGCCAGCTCGTCCACCTCCTGGCGCAGCGGCGGGCTCCCGGCGAGCTCGGGCCGGGCCGAGAGCGTGCACAGCCGCAGGTGCAGCAGCGACTGCACCTGGGCCAGCGAGTCGTGCATCTCGCGGGCGATCCGGTCCCGTTCGGCCAGCACCGCGCTGTACCTTTCGGCCTGTACCGCGCGTGACTGCAGGTCCAGCACCCGACGGTAGCCCCGCTCGATCAGCACGAACATGGCGATCCCGAAGGCCACCACGCACAGGGCCGCCAGGCTGGCGGCGGCCACCTTCGCGCGGTGCCCGAAGACCGGCCTGAGCAGGAATTCCTCGAGCAGTGGCAGGGTGGTGACGAAGACCAGCGGCGCCACGATGGCGGTCAGCCGCAGCCGGGTGAGCCAGCCCTCGACGTCCCAGTCACGGTCCGGGGGCAGGGCGGGGGGTCTGTGCCATCGCGCACCTCCTCCCGCTCCCTGGGCCAGGTCGGGGCATGGTCGCCCTGTACCTTCCGGCACCACAGTAATTGACACCGCTTTCGCAGTGTTTATGGGGGTGCCTCCCAGCAGGCAGACCTGGGGCAGCTGGGGCTCAGGCCCCGTCGGAGCGCTTCGGGCGGCGGTAGGCGGCATCTGGGCTGGCCGGGCGGCGCCGGGCCAGCTTCTTCTCCTCCTCGCCCTGGGCGGCGCGAGCGGCGCGCACCGGCCGGGCCTCCTCGACGGTGCTGCGACGGCTGGCCTGCAACTGGTCCGGACGCCGGCGCGAAGGCCCTGCGGTGACCGCGACCACGGCGATGGCGGTGGTCAGCGGGACGGCCAGCACCAGCCCGATGGAGCCCACCAGGGTGCGCACCAGCTCTGCGGCGAACATCTCCCCGGTCAGCGTCTCGCCGAGCGGGCGCTGGTAGATGGTCAGCAGCAGCAGGATCGGCAGGATGGCGCCGGCGGTGGCGAAGGCGGTGGTGTAGACCGTCGAGGCGATGTGGTCGCGCCCGATCCGCATGGCGCCCAGGAAGAGGTCACGACGGGAACGGCCGGTGCCGGCCAGCTCCCAGACCGCGGAGGCCTGGGTGATGGTGACGTCGTTCAGCACGCCGAGGCCGGCGACGATCACGCCGCACATCACCACCGAGCGCAGCTGCAGGTCGGGGGCCGCGGAGGCCAGCAGGAAGTCGTCCTCGCTGGAGACGCCGGTGAGGTGGGTCCAGCGGGTGGCCCACCAGCCCAGCAGGGCGCTGGTGATCAGCCCGAAGACGGTGCCCACCAGGGCTGTGGTGGTGCGGGTGGAGAAGCCGTGAGCGGCATAGAGCACCACGAACATGATCGCGGAGCTGGCGGCCAGGCCCACCAGGATCGGGTTGTGGCCCACGATCAGCGCGGGGAACAGGAACTTGCCCAGCACGAAGCAGGCGAAGACCAGGCCCACCAGTGAGGCGAAGCCGCGCCAGCGGGCCACCAGCACCACCAGGGCCGCGAAGACCGCCGCGAAGAAGGCCAGCGGCACGGTGCGCTGGAAGTCGGCGAACTGGTAGGTGACCGTGCCGTCCTGGGGGGAGGCCATCCGGTAGAGCTTGACCTGGTCACCCGGCTCGATCCCGGAGGCGAAGACCGGGGCCGTGACCGGCACCTCCTTCTGCTGGCCGCTCTCGGGGCCCTCGTCGAGCTGGACCGTGAGCTTGCCGCAGGCGCGGGAATCGTTGGCCACCGACCCGGTCATGCCCTCGCAGGAGGTCTGGTTGACGCGGGCGACGGTGGCCTTCGGCAGCGTGACCCCCTCCACCATCACGGTGGCGGAGTCGGCGCGTATGTGGCTGGAGACGTCGCGGGGCCACAGCCAGGCCAGCACCACGAGGGTGAAGACGGCCACCGGCACCAGGAAGCTGATCATCAGCCCCAGTGCGCGGCGCTCCTGGCGCTCCATCTGGGGGCTGGTGGGGCCGCTGCTGTGCGAGTGGGAGTGTGACATGGTTCCTCGACGCCTAGGCTGTAGGAGATGGCTGACCCACTGCATCCCCCGGCGCAGCGTGCCGCCTCGACCCTACCGAATCCCACGGTCGCGCCCAATGCTCCCCGCATGCTGGCCGGCGCGGGCCACGAGAGGCTGGTGCGGGGCGCGGCGGGACGGTTGTCGGTGTGCATCGGCAGGCTGAACCGCGGGCCGGGTGACCCCACCCACCGCCGGGTGTCCGGCACCTGGTACCGCGCCTGCAACAGCCCTGAGGGCGGCGTCCTGCTGGAGCTGCGCGACCAGGGCCCCGACGTGCGGGTGCGCGCCTGGGGAGAGGGTCGGCACTGGGCGCTGGAGCAGGCGCCGCGGCTGCTGGGCTGCCACGACGAGGCCGACTTCCGTCCGCACCACCCGCTGCTCGCCACCCTGGTGCGGCGCCATCCGGCCCTGCGCATCGGGGCCACCGACCTGGTCTGCGAGAGCCTGTTGCCCAGCGTGGTGGAGCAGAAGGTCACCGGCGCCGAGGCCTTCCGCGCCATCCACCGGCTGACCAGGCTCTTCGCCGACCCCGCGCCCGGTCCGGCCACCCGCGAAGGGCACCCGGCGCACGGGATGCGGCTGCCGCTGCGCGCCGAGCAGTGGGCGGCTGTCCCCAGCTGGGACTACTTGCGTGCCGGCGTGGAGCAGAAGCGCTCGGCCACCGTGGTGGGCTGCGCCCGTCGCGGTCGTGCCCTGGAGCGCACCCTGTCCCACGATCACCCCGACGTGGCCCTGCAGAGCCTGCCGGGGATCGGGCCGTGGACCAGTGCCCGCACCCGCCAGCAGGCCCACGGCGATGCCGACGCCTGGAGCATCGGCGACTACCACGTGCCGCGCGCCATCAGCTTCGCGCTGTGCGGCGAGCAGCTGGACGACGACGGCTGCGCCGAGCTGCTGGAACCCTTCGCGGGGCACCGCTACCGCGTCGAGCTGCTGCTGGGGCGGGCCGGGGTGGCCGTCGAGCGGCACGGCCCGCGCCGCACGCTGCCCGGCCACATCGGGCTGTGAGGCCCGGCTCCGAGCGTCGGTGAGGGTTGGGCGTCGGAGCGCCTCGCGCCGACGCCGCTGGCTCAGTCCTTGATGGCCGGCAGGGTGATGGTGTCGTCGCCGGACTCCTCCAGCGCCTCCGGGGCGTTGCGGCCCGGCAGGCGCACCACGAACTCGGCGCCGCCCTCCGCGGAGCGACGCGCCGTCACCTGGCCGCCGTGGGCGGTGATGGTGTGCGCCACGATCGACAGGCCCAGCCCGGTGCCGGGGGTGTTGCGCGCCCGGTCGGAGCGGTAGAAGCGGTCGAAGACGTGCGGCAGGTCCTCCTCGGCGATGCCGGGGCCCTGGTCGGCGATCCGCAGCTGGTCGCCCTCCAGGTGGACGTGGATGGTGCCGTCGGGCGGGGAGAACTTCACCGCATTGTCGAGCAGGTTGGTCACGGCGCGCTCCAGGGTGTCCGGCTCGCCCACCAGGTAGAGCGGGTTCAGCTCGACGTCGAAGACCAGGCCGGGGCCGCGTCGCTTGGCGCGCACGATGGCCGACTCCACCACGTCGCGGAAGTCCAGCGGCTCCGGGTTGACCGTCACCCGGTCCTCGCGGGAGAGCTGCACCAGGTCGCCCACCAGGGAGGTGAACTCGCCCAGCTGGGCCGCGATGTCGTGCAGGATCTCGCCCCGCGCACCCTCGGGGAGCATGCCGGTCTTCTCGTCGGCCACCAGCAGCTCGATGTTGGTGCGCATGCTGGTCAGCGGGGTGCGCAGCTCGTGGCCGGCGTCGGCGATCAGCCGCTTCTGGCGCTCGCGCGAGGAGCTGAGCGAGTTCAGCATGGTGTTGAAGGAGCGGGTCAGGTCTCCCAGCTCGTCCTCGGAGTGGATCTCGATCGGGGTCAGCTCGTCGGTCTCGGTGACGTGCGCCACCGCCTCCGACAGGTTGCGCAGCGGGCGCAGCGCCTGGCGCGAGCTCCACCAGCCCAGCGCCACGGCCAGCATCACGCCCAGCGCGCCGGTGGACATCATGGTGATCCACAGCCAGTGCAGGGTGCGCTCGGTGGGTGCCAGCGGGCGGGCCATCACCAGGGCGTACTGGTCCTCGCCGATGGTCAGCGGTACCGCCACCATCCGGTAGCGGGTGCCGTCGTTGTCGGTCACGGTGCGCGCCGAGCTGCCGGTCTGGGTCCGGGCGACCGCCTTCTCCTCGTCGCCGGGCTCCAGGGTGATGGTGGCGCCCGGGATGCCGCGCGCGCTGCCGTCGGAGGAGACCAGCAGCAGGGTCACGTTGGCGGCGCGCAGCGCATCGGCGTTCAGGTCGCCCATCGACTCGACATCGGCGGCCACCGGCGTCGCGGTCACCGTGGCGACGTCCAGCAGCTCGTTGTCCAGCTGGTTGACCAGCATGAAGCGCGTCATCCAGTAGGCGGCCAGCGCCACCATGACCACGGCCAGGCTCACCGCCAGCGCGGAGAGGAAGACGAGCCGACGGCTCAGTGATGCGCGAGGACGTCGGCTCGAGGAGAAAGCGCGGATGAAGCGGTCGATCACGGGGGCGTCTCGCGCAGCACGTAGCCGATGCCACGCACGGTGTGGATCAGCCGGGACTCACCCTCGGACTCCGTCTTGCGACGCAGGTAGCCGATGTAGACCTCGAGCGAGTTGGCGGTGGTGGGGAAGTCGAAGCCCCAGACCTCGTTCAGCAGCCAGCCACGCTCCAACACCCTGCGGGGGTGCTCCATGAAGACGTGCAGCAGCGCGAACTCGGTGCGGGTGAGGCTGATCCGGCGTCCGCCGCGCGAGACCTCACGGGTCTGGGTGTCCAGGATCAGGTCGTCGAAGACCAGCGTCTCGCTGCCCGAGTCCTGCTCGGTGCGGGAACGACGGGTCAGGGCGCGCAGCCGGGCCAGCAGCTCGTCGAGCGCGAAGGGCTTGACCATGTAGTCGTCGGCGCCGGCGTCCAGCCCGTCCACCCGGTCGCCCACGGCGTCGCGGGCGGTGAGGATCAGGATCGGCACGTCGTTGCCGGTCTGGCGCAGCATCCGGGTGGTCTCCAGCCCGTCGAGCCGCGGCATCATCACGTCCATGATCACGGCCTCGGCCTTGATGGCGGAGAGCTTGGCGAGCGCCTCGAGGCCGTCGGCCGCGGTGCTCACCTCGTAGCCGCTGTACTGCATGGAGCGGGCGAGGGAGTCGCGGACGGCCTGGTCGTCGTCAACCACGAGGATGTGCATGGGGCCCAGCATGCCACCTCCGGGCGCGGAATTCGCGTCGGGGGTGGGGCGGTTCGCCAGTCGGAAGCAGCCGCTGCTGGACGGATGAACCGAAGTCAGCCACGGACCCGCGGCAGGACGCGGCTCACAGGGTGCATCCGGTGGCCTGCTCCAGGCGCTCCAGCAGCTCGTCCTGGAATCCCGCATCCAGGGCTGCCGGATGCGGCTCCTGGCGACGCTGGTGGTGCCAGTAGCCGCCGGGCCGCAGCGCCTGCTCCTCGTCGGTGGTGGCCAGCCAGCGCTGGGTGAGGGCGCCCAGCTCCAGGTCGTCGGGCGCGGAGGGGCCGCCCATCCGGGTGGGCACCCACCCGGGGTCCACGGCATGGCCCAGCACCTCGGGCCGGCGACGCGCGACGGCCATCGCCAGCGTGGTGAGCAGCAGCTTGGAGTCCGAGTAGCCGGCCCGGCCGGGATCGTCCAGCAGTGAGGCATCGGGGCGCCCGCCCCGGTGCATCGAGCTGGACAGGTAGACCTGCCGCCCGGTGGGCAGCAGCGTGGTGAGCAGCCAAGGGGCCACCACGTTGACCGCCAGCAGCTGCGGGCCGTCCATCACGCCGGCATTGTGGATGACCGCGTCCAGCGGGCCCAGCTCGGCGGCCTGCCGCGCCAGGTCGCGCACCTGGTCGGCCTCGGCCAGGTCGCCCAGCACCACCTCGGCGCCGGCCTCCAGCAGGTCCTGCGCGCCAGACAGGCGCTCCCGGGTGCGGGCGTGCAGGACGACGCGGTGGCCCTCCTCGGCCAGGCGTCGGGCGGTGATCCGGCCGATCCCGTCGGCGGAGCCGGTGACCAGGACATGTGCCATGCCGGCGATTGTGTCACCTGCTGCCGCGATGGGCGAGGGTCACGGCCAGACCGGCCAGCAGCACCAGGCTGCCGGTGAGCACCGTGACGCCGGGCCAGCCGTGGCTGCTCCAGGCCCAGCCGGCCGCGGTGCCCGCCACCGAGCTGCCCAGGTAGTAGGCGAACAGGTAGAGCGAGGCGGCCTGGGCGGTGCCCAGCCCTCGCTGGGCGGCCGCTGCGGCCACCCAGCCGGAGGCGACGCCGTGGGCGGCGAAGAAGCCGATGGTGGTCAGCGCCAGCCCCACCAGCACCAGCAGCAGCGGCCGGGCCGTCAGCAGCACGATCCCGGCCAGGTGGATGGCCAGCCCGCCCAGCGCCACGACGGCCGGCCCACGGTCCTGGGCCGCCCGCCCGGCCCGGGCTGAGCTCCACGAGCCGAAGGCGTAGACCAGGAAGACCAGGCCGGCCACGCCCACCGAGAGGTGGTAGGGCGGACCCTCCAGCCGGAAGCCCATGGCATTGAAGCAGGCCACGAAGGCGCCCATGGCGCACAGCGACATGGCCATCAGGCCCAGCTGCACCGGGCTGCGCAGCAGGGCGAGGGTCTTGCGGGTGAGGCCGGCCGGGTCCAGGGGCTGGGCCACGAAGGCCGTGGAGCGGGGCAGCAGGTGCTGCACCGCCGCCGCGCAGACCAGGGCCAGCAGGCCGATGCCGAGCACGGCGGCCCGCCAGCCCCACAGGTCGGCCAGCAGGCCGGAGACCAGCCGCCCCGACATGCCACCCAGCGCCGTGCCGCCGATGTAGAGCCCGGTGGCGCGCGAGGCGAAGGCCGGGGTCACCTCCTCGCGCAGGTAGGCGACGGCCACCGCCGGCAGGCCCGCGGCGCACACCCCCACCAACAGCCGCAGGGCGAGCAGCAGGTGCCAGGAGTGCACCAGGGCACCCGCCAGCGTCACCAGGCCGGTGGCCCACAAGCTGGCCAGCATCACAGTGGTGCGGCCGATCGCGTCGGAGACCGGGCCCAGGAAGAGCAGCGCCAGCCCGAGCGCGATGGTGGTGGCCGAGACGGTCAGTGCCGTCTCGGCCGGGCTGCGACCGAAGGCCTCGCCCAGCAGCGGAAGCAGCGGCTGGGTGCAGTAGATGGCGGCGAAGCTGACCAGCCCGGCCAGGAAGAGCGCGACGGTGAGCCGGCGGTAGGCCGGCTCACCCGGGGCATGGCCCCGTGGGCTCACTGTTCGCGTGCCTGCTGCTCCGCGGCGTCGGTGAAGGGCTCGTCGGCGACGCTGGAGGAGACCGGGCCGGAGGGCAGGCCGTCGAAGGCATCGAGCAGCGGCTCGCCGTCCGGGCCGGTGCTGGCCTGGCCGACGGTGGTGAGCTCGTCGTCCTCCTGGTGCACCGGCACCACCTGGGGCTGGTCGGCCTCGGGATCGGTGAGCGCGGTGTCGGGGCGGACGGACCCGGCACCGGCGGGGGCGTCGACCCCCGGCTCGGCGGACGGGGTGGGCATCTCCTGGGCGGCGCCGGGCTCGGCGGGTCCGGGCACGTGCTGCGGATCGGCAGTGGGATCGGTCATCTCGTGCTCCTTCTCATCGGCCGCCGGTTCCGACGGGCTGTCGGGGCTGGCGGGTGAATCGGGCGAGTCCGGGGAGTCCGGGCTGTCAGGGGAATCGGGGCTGTCAGGGGAGTCCGGGCTCTCGGGAGAGTCCGGCGAGTCCGTGGCGGGTGCGCTCGACGGGTTGGCCGGGCCGACCGCGCGCTCCTGCGAGACCTGCACGGCCGTGGCCCCGCCGGTCTGCTGGTCCGGTGTCTGCTGGCCCGGGGTCTGCTGGCCCGGGGTCTGCTGGCCCGGGGTCTGCTGGGTGATGTCACCGGCCTGCTCGGTCTCGTCCGGCTCGTCGACGTAGTCGGAGAAGTCCTCCTGCTCCCAAGCGGCCTGCTCCTGGGCAGCGCGCTCGGCAGCCTCCAGGGCGGCGGCGCGCTCGGCTGCGGCACGGTCCAGGTCACGCTGCTCGCGCGAACCCTCGGTGGGACGCGAGGACGGCTGCGCCTCGGTCTCGTCGGTTCGCTGGGCCCGGCCGGCCCTGTCACCACGCCGCGCCCGGCCCTTCCGATCAGCGCTCTTTTCGATGGCTCCCTGCGCCGGAGCCGGGTCGATGGCCTGCGGGGAGGTGCCCGCCGCCAGGGTCGGCTGCGAGCCGCTGGCTCCGGCGAAACGGCCGTCGGCGGCGCGACGCGCACGGGTGAGCTGCTTGGCCGAGGTCTGCTGCGCGGCCTCGGAGCGGCCGCCACGGGATCGGCCACCCCGGCCGCGGCCCCGGCGACGCGGCTTGTCCTCGCCCTCGGCAGGCTCCTCGGAGGTCGGCTCCGGACGCGGGAAGCGGCCGTCGGCAGCACGCTTCTGCTCCACCAGCCGAGCCGCCCGCTGGGCCGCCTTGCGGGCCTGCTGCTCCTCGCGCTGGGCGGCACGACGGGCCTCGCGCTCCGCCTTCTCGGCGGCCTCGCGGGCCTCCCGCTCCTCGCGCTCCCGACGCTCCGCCTCACGACGCGCGGCCTCGCGCGCACGGTCCCGTTCGGCCTGCTCCTCGGCCTTGCGCAGCAGCTCGGCCTGCTCGGCCTCCACGATCTTCTTCTGCTCGGCCACCTGGCGCTCACGCTCGGCGCGCTCGGCCTCCTGTCGGATCCGGCGCTCCTCGTCGGCCTGGCGCTTCAGCTCGGCCAGCCGGGCGCGCTCGGCGGCGCGCACCGCCTCTTCGGCGTCGGCCTTCTCCTTCTCCTTCGGCAGGTAGTCCTCGACGCGGCGCGTCTCGGTGGTGCTCGACTCGTGGCGCACCACGGTGGCGCCGCCCTCGCCCTGCAGCCAGTGGATCCGCTGGTCACCCTCGACGGTGGTGCGCCCGCTCACCGGGTCCACCACCAGGCAGCAGCCCTCGTCGATGGCCACGACGGTGGAGACCTCGCCCTTCTCCAGGGCGGCCAGGCCACGGCCCAGGCCGGTGACGTCGCTGTGCACGTCGACGGCCGGCCCGATCAGCGCCAGCCCGTCGCGCAGCTCCAGCTCCTCCAGGCCCTCGCCCCAGACCTCGGGGACGATCTGGCGGCCGCGGAACTTCCAGCCGCCGACGATGGCGCGCTTGCCCACCACCATGGCACCGGCCGAGTAGCCCATGTAGGGCACGCCCTGGCGGACCAGCTTGGCGATCAGCTGCTGCTGGGGGCGCAGCGCCTCCAGGTAGCCGGGCGTCGGGCCGCCGCAGACCACGATGCCCGCCAGCGACTCCATCTCCTGCGGCCAGGCGGTCTCCTGGCCGGAGACCTCGGGCTCGTCCTCCAGCCAGATCGGCTCCACCTGGGCCTCGGGCCAGCGGCTGGTGATGGGGGCCACGTAGCCGTCGAGGAACTGTCCCACCTCGTCCTGGGTGCCCAGGATGGCCACGGCGATCCGCGTGCCCCGCTTCTTCACGGACTCGACGAACTGCTCGTGGACGGCATCAAGGGTGTCGGCCGGGCCGCTTCCCACCAGGTACATGGTCATGGCCCCAGCCTAGTCAGGCTGGCGGGCTGCGCCACCCGTCGACGGTGGGAGCGGCCACCGCCCTGACTCGCGGACCCACCCGGGCCCTTGATCCCGGCCAGGATCAGCCGCGTCGCCGAATCTCCTCCATCAGGGCGGGCATGGCCCGCTCCACCGCGGCGAGCGTCTCGTGGAAGCCCTCCATGCCGCCGTACCAGGGGTCCGGCAGGCCCTCGCCGGGCTCGGCCTCGGGGTCGAAGTCGCTGATCAGGGCCAGGTGGTCGGCCTCCGGCACCAGACGACGCATCCGCTCCACGTGGTGCTGCTCGGCGGCGAGCACCAGGTCGGCCTCGCGGATCTCCTCGGCGCTCACCTGGTGGGCCCGGTGCTGCGAGGCGTCGTAGCCGGCCTCGGTGAGCACCCGCTGCGCGCGGCGGTCGATCGGGTTGCCCAGCTCCTCGGCGCTGACGCCGGCGGAGGTGAACGTCGCCTCGACGCCCTCCTGCTCGGCGACGCGACGGGCCACCCGCTCGGCCATCGGGGAGCGGCAGATGTTGCCGTGGCAGATGAACAGGACCTTCACCGCTCCTCCCCGCTCAGCAGGCCACCCACGAGTCCGCTCACCAGCGAGATGATCACCGAGCCCAGGATGGCGCTCAGCCAACCGTCCACGTGCCAGGCCAGGCCCACCTGCTGGCCCACCCAGCTGGTCAGCATCAGCATGCAGGCGTTGACGACCAGCAGGAAGAGGCCCAGCGTGAGCACGATGGCGGGGAAGGTCAGCACCTTGAGCAGCGGCTTCACCAGCACGTTCAGCAGCCCGAAGATGGTGGCCACCAGCAGGATCGCGAAGGCCTTGTGGCCCGGCGTCTCGGTCTCCAGGTAGATCCCCGGCAGCAGGATGGTGGCCACGGCCAGCGCCGCGGCGTTGGCCATGAGTCGAGTGAGCATGCCTCCAGCGTGCCATGCACACCGGAGGTGCAACAGGCGTCCCGCCAGGCCGCCGGGTGACGGGTGGGGCCGTGGAGGTGACGCTCGAGGAGGCGCTGCATCCGGCCCGCGTCGAGGTGCTGGGCAGCAGGTCCGGCTTCCCGGGGTCGTCCGCCGGTGCCCGTTGATCGCGTGCGCCTGCGCATCCCCGTCGGCCCCAGCCCGGCATGGAACTTCTCGTGCTCGGCCTCACCGCCTTCCTCCTCACCGCCTTCCTCCTCACGGTGCTGGTCGTCGCCACATCCCCGTGCCTTCGCGCGTCGTCGTGCGGCCGCGTGTGTGCCGGTTGGCCCGGCACGGGCGAGACGGGCTGCCCCGCGTAGCCCCGAGCTGGAAGAATGCTGGCCTCAGCCGACCCTGGAAGGACCCGACGATGAGCCTCACCGGCAGCCACTTCGTCAAGGAAGCCGACTTCACGCCCGAGCAGTGGCGCGAGCTGCTGGAGCTTGCCGCCCAGCTCAAGGCGGACAAGAAGGCCGGCCGCGAGCGCAAGCGCCTGGTGGGCCGCAACATCGCGCTGGTCTTCGAGAAGACCTCCACCCGCACCCGCTGCGCCTTCGAGGTGGCCGCCTTCGACCAGGGTGCCGGCACCACCTACCTGGACCCTGCCGGATCGCAGATCGGGCACAAGGAGTCCGTCGCCGACACCGCGCGGGTGCTGGGCCGGATGTTCGACGCCATCGAGTACCGCGGCTTCGAGACTGAGCGGGTGGAGACCCTGGCACGGCATGCCGGCGTGCCGGTCTGGAACGGCCTCACCAACGAGTGGCACCCCACCCAGATGCTGGCCGACCAGCTCACCATGACCGAGCACTGCGACAAGCCGCTGGACCAGGTGGTTCATGCCTATGTGGGCGATGCCCGTTACAACATGGGCAACTCCTGCCTGGTCTCGGGTGCGCTGATGGGCATGGACATTCGCATCGTCGCGCCCGCCGCCTACCAGCCCGAGCAGTGGGTGGTGGACATCGCCCAGGAGATCGCGGGCCGCACCGGCGCCCGGATCACCATCACCGAGGACGTCGCGGCCGGGGTCAAGGGCTGCGACTTCATCTCCACCGACGTCTGGGTCTCCATGGGTGAGCCGAAGGAGGTCTGGGCCGAGCGGATCGAGGCTCTCAAGGCCTACCAGGTGAACCAGGCCATGCTCGAGGCCACCGGCAACCCCGACGTGAAGTTCCTGCACTGCCTGCCGGCCTTCCACGACCGCGCCACCACCGTGGGCGAGGAGGTCTTCCAGGCCACCGGCATGGACGCCCTGGAGGTCACCGACGAGGTCTTCGAGGGCCCCGCCAGCGTGGTCTTCGACCAGGCCGAGAACCGGATGCACACCATCAAGGCGGTCATGGTGGCCACCCTGGGCGACGCCTGAGGCCTGCTTGGAGACAGTGTCACGGTTTGGTGGGCGAGTACGCCCACCAAAGTGTGACAATCCTGCATCTGGGTACGTGGAGGCGGTCAAGGGATCGCGGCTCGAGGGAGTTATCCACAGATTGCCTGGCTGATGCTTGGCAGCGCCTGCCCGCACATGCAGAGTGCGGCTGTGCACCACACCGTCGCGGTCCCCGATGAGCTGGTACGTCTTGCCCATGCCCAGGCAGGGGTCATCACCCGTGAGCAGGCCTGCCACTGGCTGAGCGTTGATGTGCTGCGACGGCTGCTGACCAAGGGCACGTGGGCGCGGCTGTCGTCTGGTGTCTACCTCACGCATGCCGGTGAGCCCTCCCGTGCTGCATGCCACTGGGCGGCGCTCCTCGCGGGTGGTCAGGGAGCCTGCCTGGCCCTGCACACCGCTGCCGAGCTGTGGGATCTCGAGGAGCCGAGCACCCCTCTGCAGGTGCACCTTCCCTACCCGGCGAGACGGGCTGCGGTACCCGGTGTGGAGTTCAGGTCCACCCGGCGTCCGATCCGCAGCACGGGCACGCTGGCCCGAACCACCCTCGCCAGCACCGTGCTCGACCTGTGCGAACACGAACCGGAGCGGGCACTGTCAGTGGTCACGAAGGCGGTCAACCGGGGTATTCCACCGGCTCGGCTGCGTCAGGAGCTGGCCCTCTACCGTCGCATGCCGGGCCGTCGGCTGCTGGATGACCTCCTGGAGGATGTGCAGGACGGGGCTGTCAGTCCGCTGGAACTGCGCTACCTGCGCGACGTGGAACGCGCGCACGGGCTTCCTCGTGGGCAGCGGCAGCATGTTCGGCGGGGAAGGATCCGCGACGTGAAGTATGGAGCGCTGCTGGTGGAGCTGGACGGGCGGCTGGGGCACACCGGCGAGGGTGCCTTCCGGGACATGTACCGGGACAACGAGCACCTGCTGGGTGGCGAGTTCACGCTGCGCTTCGGATGGTGGGACTGTGAGCACCGCCCCTGCGAGACAGCCTGGGTGGTGCACCGTGGACTGCTCATGGTGGGTGAGCGTTCCGAGGCCCATGGCTGCCGTCGGTGCAGCAATGTCACAGATTGGTGGGGGAGTACGCCCACCAAACTGTGACATTGTTCCCGGCAGGATGGGGGCATGGGATTCACCAAGGAGCAGCTGCAGGCCTTCGCGGGGTCGGAGGTGCCGGACCTGCTGCCCGAGCCGCTGTGGATGCTGGTGGTGGGGATCAACCCGTCGCTGTGGACGGCGGCCACCGGGGCCCACTTCGCGCGGCCGGGCAACCGTTACTACCCGGCGCTGGCAAGGGCCGGGATCATCTCCCATCCCTTCGACGCCGCGGACGGCTACCAGCCCGACGACCTCGCGGAGCTGCACCGGCTGGGGATCGGCAACACCAACTTGGTCGCGCGGGCCACGGTGCGCGCCGACGAGCTGCACCTCGACGAACTGCGTGCCGGTGCCCGACGGCTGGATGCTCTGGTGGCCGAGCGCCGGCCCGCCGTGGTGGCCGTGCTCGGGGTCACCGCCTACCGACAGGCCTTCGCGCGGCCCCGGGCGACGCTGGGGGAGCAGCCCGAACCGCTGGCCGGGGCGCGACTGTTCGTGCTGCCCAACCCGTCGGGGCTGAACGCCCACGAGACCATCGACTCGCTCGCCGCCAGCTATGCGGAGGCGGCCCGGGCGGCCGGGATCCTCGCCTGAGGGCGGCACGGAGGGCGCGGAAACTGCGGGCATCCAGTCCTCAGAGCTCCCGCGCCCGTGACTGTCGGGCTGGGGACTCAGCCGAACAGGTCCCCGAGGGCCCGAGCAGCGCCGCCGCCACCGCCGTCGCCGGGGGTGGCCACCACGTTCTCGCAGGGCTGCACCACCACGTGACCCTGGCCGCCGAAGGCCATCTGCAGCATCTCGCCGGTGCCGCCGCGCACCATCGACTTCAGGCCGCCGGTGTCCAGCTTCACGTCCATCCGCACGCCGCTGGTCCACATCACCACGGCCTGGGCGTCGGCGAAGGTGGGGGCCTGGGAGACGTCGAGGGCCACCGGCTCGCCCTTGGTGGTGATTGCCACGAAGCCGGTGCCGCGCAGCGAGACGTTGAACAGGCCGCCGGTCATGGCAGCGCCCCGGGCCTGGATCCGGTGGATGTCCCACTCGATCGACTGGCTGAAGGCCAGCACGTTGCCGCCGTTCACGCTGATCGAGTCGTTCTCCATGTAGATCACCTGCACGTCGGCGGCCTCGTCGGCCAGGAAGAGTTCGCCGTTGCCGGTGCACTCCATCAGCGGCACGCCCTCGCCGGTGACCGCCTGCTTCATGAACTTGCCCAGACCCCCCGAGCCACGGTTCGCGAAGGCGATCTGTCCCTGGTAGGCAACCATCGAGCCGCTGCGCGCCCAGATCGGCCCGAAGGCCATGTTCACCTTCAGCAGCTTCTTGTTCTGCAGGGCGAACTGGTACTCCGACTCCTTCTCGCGGAAGTCGTTGAACAGGGGTCCGTGAAGCGGCATGGCATCCTCCGGGTCGATCGGGCGTCATCGGTCGTCGATGCGCCCAACCCTAGACAGCCAGGGGCTCTGCGGCGAGAGTGTTCAGCACCCGTTCAACCACCCGACCCGCCTCGGTCACCGCGGCGGCCTTGGATCGCAGCAGGAGGTGCGCATGACCACCGCACGACGCGTCGACGAACCGGCCGGGCAGCAGCTCGCCACCGGCAGCCTGCGCCTGCTCAGCGATCCCTTCCTGATGGTGCCCCGACGCCGCACCTGCACCGTGGTCTGGTTCACCGAGCGGCCCTGCGCCACCAACCTGGTGCTGCTGGGGCGCGGCGTGCACCGGCTCAGCGAGGCGGATCTTCCCGCGCTGGCGGCCGGACAGGCCTTCGACGGGCTGCAGGTCTTCCGCGCCTCGACGGCGGTGACCAGTCGGATGGGCGAGGATGCGGCCTCGCAGGTGCCCGAGCCACCCGCAGGGCCCAGCGCACGACCGGCGCATCGCCATGAGGCCCGGGTGGGACCCTTGCGCCGCGGCCGTCGCACCCCCTATCGCGTTCTCTCGGGCGACGGCGGCGAGGTGGTGATGTCGGCGGTCTACACGCTGGCGCCGGCGCCATCGCGCCGTGACCCGGTGCGCCTGATGCTCACCAGCGACCACCAGGACAAGCCCAATGTGGCCCGCAACATCCAGCTGGCCGCGCAGGTGCTGGGACCGCTCGACGCGGTGCTGGCGGTGGGAGACCTGGCCGACGTGCCCGACCGCACCAGCGAGTGGTTCGACTCCGGCTCCGGCAGCGCGTTCTTCGCGGTGATGCAGGGCCACGGTGACCGCCCCGACACCGCGGGTCGGGTGGCCCACGGCGCGGCCATCCTGCAGCACGTGCCGATCTGGCCCGTCATCGGCAACCACGAGGTGATGGGCCGGGTCGACGGCGTGGGTGACCTGCAGGCCGCCACCCTGTCCCACGTGCCGCGCGAGGTGGCCGCGGCAGAGTACGACCGGCTGCATCCCACCGTCGACGGGCCGGAACGGGAGGCCTGGATCGAGCGCAACTCCTTCTCCACCCGCAGCTACGAGGAGGTCTTCTCCTCCTTGCCCACCACCGGCGGCGACGGGGTACGGCGCTATGCGGTGAGCATCGGTGAGGTGCGGCTGATCACCCTGTTCGTCACGCGCGCCTGGCGCGGACCGCAGGCCCAGGCCGATCCCTCGCAGCGCACCGTCAACTCGCGTCACCAGGACGCGGCCGACACCCTCACCGACCCGCTGCGCCGCTCCCACGGCGAGTTCTGGTTCGACGACATCCGCGCCGGGTCGGAGCAGTACCGCTGGCTGGAGGCCGAGCTGCGCTCACCGGCCCGACGCCGCTGCCGCTGGACCGTGGTGCAGCTGCACGAGGGCCCGCACGGCCTGGGCGAGAACATGGTGCCGCCCTATGTGGAGCCGGTGACCGTCGAGGAGCGCGATGCGGATGGCGAGCTGGTGGGCATCCGCTACGAGTACCCCATCGAGCGCGACGCCCTGGTGCACGAGCTGGCGCCGTTGCTGGAGGAGCACGGGGTGGACCTGGTGCTGAACGGCCACTCGCACCTGTGGAACCGCTTCCGTCGGGGTCGGACCCACTACCTGGAGGCGTCGAACACCGGGAACTCCTACGGTGCCCACCATCCCGCCTCGGGCCTGGCCCGTCCGGCACCGGGGGCGCCGTGGCCGGCCAAGGACCACGTCGCCATGGGGGATCCCGGCGGCCTGGAGCCGGTGCTGCCCAGCGAGGGTGGCCTTGCGCCGGGCCAGCCCTTCGTCGCCAGCAATGACCATGTGGTGGTGCAGTGCCTGGACAGTGGCCGTGGCACGGTCAGCTCGTGGGTCGCGGACGTGCGTGACCCCGCGACGCCGCCCCGGCTGCTGGACGAGTTCCGGCTGGGCAGCGTCGACTGACACCGCGTCGACCCTGTGGAGCCGCAGCCACGGGGACGCGAGGGAGCCGGCACGGCTGCCGGCCCAGGAAGCCGGCAGCCGTGCGTCGGCTCAGAGGCTGGCCAGCGCGGTGCGGATCCGCTCCAGCCCGTCCTCCAGCAGCTCGGTGGTGGTGGCCAGGTTCATCCGCGCGAAGCCCTGGCCCACGGGCCCGAAG
Organism: Luteococcus peritonei; assembly: GCF_039526385.1. Lineage (NCBI taxonomy): Bacteria > Bacillati > Actinomycetota > Actinomycetes > Propionibacteriales > Propionibacteriaceae > Luteococcus > Luteococcus peritonei. The sequence goes on from NZ_BAAAIX010000037.1 coordinate 28,988, forward strand.
GCGGGCCCGGAGTTCAGTGCCACCTTGCCCTGCTCGCGCAGGAAGTCGGCCGGGTCGCCGGGGATGCCGGCCTCGCGGAAGTCGATCCAGGCCAGGTAGGTGGCCTCGGCCGCGGTGTAGGTCACCCCGTCGAGGCCCTCGGTGAAGGCCTTGAGCCGGGCGGTGTTGCTCGCGATGTGCTCGCGCACCTGGTCGAGCCACTCGTCGCCCTGGGTGTAGGCCGCGATGTTCGCCTCGACGCCCAGCGTGGTGGCGCCGTAGAGGTGGTCCTCGTGCACATTGCCGCGGAAGTGGTCGTGCGCCTCCTGGCTGTGCAGGGTGACGGTGGCGCAGGGCAGGCCCGGCATGGAGAAGGACTTCGAGGCGCTGGTCACCGTGATGCAGTGCGCGGCGGCGGCCTCGCTGACGTTGGAATAGGCGACGTGCTCGACGCCCGGCAGGGTGAGCGGGGCGTGGATCTCGTCGCTGAGCACCCAGCCACCGTGCCGCTCGACGATCTCGGCGATGCCGGCCAGCTCCTCGCGGCTGAAGACCTTGCCCACCGGGTTGTACGGCTGGCACAGGATCATGCTGCGGGCCCCGTTGGCGAAGGCCTTCTCGATGCCCTCCAGGTCGAGGCTCCAGCGGCTGGCGACGTCGGTGGCGCCGCGGTCCTCCAGCAGCGGCACGTCCACCACGGGCCGGCCGATCATGCCGGGGATCTCCAGGAAGTGCATGTAGGCGGGCGTGGTCACCACGACGCCGGCGCCGGGCTCGGTGATCGCGTCCAGCGCCCACTCGATGCCGGAGAGCACGTGGGGCACGACGGTGGTCCACTCGGGGTTGACCTGCATCCCCAGGCGACGGGCAGCGAAGTCGGCGAAGGCCTCGGGAACGCGCTGGTCGACGTGGGCATAGCCGAAGCCGTCGCGCTCGACGGTGCGTCGCACCGCCTCCAGCACCGCCGGCGCCATGGGGTAGTCCATCTCCGCCACCCACATCGGCAGGACGTCGGCACCGAAGCGGTTCCACTTCATGCTGCCGCGAGCTCGCAGGGCGTCGGGGGACAGGGACTCGAGATCAACCATGTCCTCGATCATGCCGCATCCATCCACTGCCGCCCGCCGGTGTTCGCAGGCTGCCCGGCTGTGCCTTCCAAGCGGTCAGGCGCGGCCAACTTCCGGCAAGTGCAGGCCGCGGCGTCGACCCCGCCCGCACGCTGGAAGCACTACCCGATGTCGTAATGACCGGGCCTCACCACTGGGCAACGGCGCACAGCGAAAGGCTTTTCCATGACCCTCAGCCATCCCGACGGGAACCCGTCGATCACCCAGCTCCCGGACCAGGAGGACCTGGTGGCGGTCAGCCCCACCACCGGTGCCGCCTATGTCCCGGTGGACGAGGAGGCCCAGGAGGACCGCGACTTCGTCCAGCCTCCCGGCCGCGGCAAGGCGGTCTTCGCCCTGGGCACCAGCCAGGCCATCGACAACTCCGAGGGTGGCATCTCCAAGACCTTCTTCCCCCAGATCATGGTGGCCTTCGGCGTCGGCAACGCCGGGCTCGGCCTGATCAATGCGCTCAGCATGTACGCCCGGATGATCTTCGGCCCGGTCTGGGCGATGGCCGCCGACCGCTTCGGCCGCAAGAAGATCCTGTTCATCGTCACCGGCCTGTGGGGCCTGTGGACCGTCGCGACCGGTTTCGCGCAGACCTGGAACCAGCTGCTGGTGCTCTACGGCATCTCACTGGTGGGCACGGTCGCCTCGGAGCCCATCGTCAACGGCCTGCTCGGCTCGCTGTACCGCAAGTCGGAGCGGGGCAAGGCCTTCGGCGCCATCCGCGGCACCTCCTCGCTGCTGGGCATGGCCCTCACCCCGGCGATCGGCCAGCTGGGCGACAACCCGAACGGCTGGCGCTACGCGATGATGGTGATGGGCGTGCTGTCCATCGTCTCCGGCCTGCTGATCCTGGCCTTCGTCAAGGAGCCGGAGAAGGCCGAGCGCATCAGCGACGACCCGGATGCGGGCATGTTCAAGCTCTCCGACGCGGCCAAGCTCTTCAAGATCCCCACCATCACGGCCACCGCCTTCATGCTCCCGCTGATCACCTCCATGGTCCTGTTCGGTTTCATGGGCAAGTACTGGGCCGTCGAGCTGGGATACGGCGTGAAGAATGCCGCCTACCTCTACACGATCTTCCAGGCCGGCTCGATGCTCTCGGCCTTCCTGGGTGGCTTCCTGGCCGACTTCTTCGTCCGCAAGATGGGCCACAAGGGACGCGTCGCCCTCTTCCAGCTCTATGCACTCACCTTCGCGGCCATGACCTTCCTGGCCTTCCAGGTGAGCTGGGGACGCGGCATCTACTACGTGGTGGTCTTCCTGCTGGGCCTGATCTTCTCGATCGGCTTCTCCGGCTGCGTGCTGCCGATGGTCTCCAGCGTCTGCCCCAAGCAGCTCTCGGCCACCAGCTTCGCGGTGCTCTTCAGCCTGATCCAGGGCTTCCTGACCGCGACGATCTCGATCTTCGTGGGCCACATCGCCGACGACATCGGCCTGCAGAAGACGCTCTTCTGGTTCGTCACCATCCCCTACGCCCTGAACGCCGTCTACTGGTTCATCTTCTACCGGATCTACCCCCGTGATGTCGCCCGTCAGGCCGAGCGCACCCGCCTGATCGAGCAGGGCAAGTTCTGAGCCAGATCCTGCGACGACCACCCACTGTCCATCGCCCCGGGCCGCGCCTCACCGCGGCCCGGGGCGATGCTCGTCCCGATTCGCACAGCGACTGGCAAAGCAATAGTTGGCAACCCGGATCAGGCTGCTGGTGCGGACCCCAGAGTTGACCCAGCCGCAACGACGCGACGCGAAAGGTCAACGATGACGCACCAACTTCCGGAGAATCCCTCCATCACCCAGGTCCCCGGCCAGGAGGACCTGGTGGCCGTCCCCGCCAGCCCGGGCGGCGTGTCCTATGTGCCGGTCGACGAGGAGGCCGACTTCGTCCGGCCCCAGGGCCGCACCATGGCGGCCGTCTCGCTGGCCACCGCGCAGTCCATCGACAACACCGAGGGCGGCGTCTCCAAGGTCTTCTTCCCCCAGATCATGACCGCCTTCGAGGTGGGCAACAGCGCACTGGGCCTGCTGAACTCGCTGGGCAACTTCGCCCGGATGCTCTTCGGCCCGGCCTGGGCGATCGCCGCCGACCGCTTCGGACGCAAGAAGATCCTGTTCATCGTCACCGGCCTGTGGGGCCTGTGGACCCTGGCCACCGGTTTCGCGCAGACCTGGAACCAGCTGCTGGTGCTCTACGGCATCTCACTGGTGGGCACCGTCGCCTCCGAGCCGATCATGAACGGCCTGCTGGGCTCGCTCTACGCGAAGAGCGAGCGGGGCAAGGCCTTCGGCACGGTGCGCGGCGTCTCCTCCTTCATCGGCATGGCCCTCACCCCGGCGCTGGGCCAGTTCGGCGACAATCCCGACGGCTGGCGCTATGCCATGTTCGCGATGGGCGCCCTGTCGATCATCTCGGGCATCCTGATCCTGATCTTCGTCAAGGAGCCGGAGCGCGGCACCGAGCGGATCGCCGACGACCCCGATGCCGGCTTCTTCAAGTGGTCCGATGCCGCCAAGCTGTTCAAGATCCCGACGCTGGTGGGCATGGCCGTGATGCTCCCGCTGATCACCTCGCTGGTGATGTTCGGCTTCCAGGCCAAGTTCTGGGCCAAGGACCTGGGCTTCGGCGTCAAGAATGCCTCCTACCTGTACACGATCATGCAGCTGGGCATGCTCTGCTCGGCCTTCCTCGGCGGCTTCCTGGGCGACCTGTTCCAGCGCAAGTTCGGCGACAAGGGCCGCATCCTGCTCTTCCAGATCTACGCCCTGTGCTTCGCGGCCATGACCTTCATCGCCTTCCAGGTGAAGTTCAGCTACCACGCCTACTACGTCGTGGCCTTCTGCCTGGGCCTGGTCTTCTCGATCGGCTTCTCCGGCTGCGTGCTGCCGATGGTCTCCTCGGTGACTCCCAAGCAGCTCTCGGCCACCGGCTTCGCGGTGCTCTTCAGCCTGGTGCAGGGCTTCCTCACGGCGGTCTACTCGCTGGCCACCGGCTGGATGGCCGACCAGTTCGGTCTGCAGCGGGCGCTGCTCTACTTCGTCACCATCCCCTACATCCTCAACGCGGTGCTCTGGTTCATGTTCTACAAGATCTACCCCCGCGACGTGGCGCTGCAGAAGGAGCGCACCCACCTGATCGAGCAGGGACGCTTCTGAGTCACGTGACGACCGACCCACCACGACGGCCCCACCGGATTTCCGGTGGGGCCGTCGGCTTTCGTCGCGCAGGGCAGATGAATTTTATGGTTCAAGCAAATACGGGCCGGAACTTCGCTCACATTCCCACCGTTGCGGGTGGGGTGGAATGAGTTCGGTTCTGCAGTGGTCTGAGAAATTCGTCGGGAAAAAGACAACCGCCCACCCGGCCGAAGCCGGATGGGCGGTTGTGGAAGCTGGTGTCAGCCGATGACGCGGATGTCGGCAGCCTGGGCGCCCTTGGGGCCCTGGACAACCTCGAACTCGACGCGGTCGTTCTCGTTGAGGGTCTTGAAGCCCGAGCCCTGGATGGCGCTGAAGTGTGCGAACACGTCGGCGGAGCCGTCCTCGGGAGCGATGAAGCCGAAGCCCTTTTCAGCGTTGAACCACTTGACGATGCCGGTAGTCATAATTACTCCTGTTTTCTGGGTGCTGACCGGATCGACTGTCGAACCGGCCGTAGCTGTGTGAAACCTTGAACCGTCCAGAAAACAGCCTTGGCCTGGGGCCGAAAACCGTTCGTCGTGCGGGTACTGGTACTTCAACAACTGGCTTCAACACTACACGGGACCGGGCAGAAGGCCTAATGACCCGCCAAAACCCTCAGGGAGCGGGGAAGACATTTTTCCTGCCTCGCTGACAGGTCTGGGCCACCAGGACGTCCCATGTCGCGGCCGGGCCGCCCCTAGACTGGCCGCCATGAGCCATCCCGCCCCCCGTCGTGCCGGCGGCCGGCTCTCCCGGATCCCCGCCGTGGCGTGGTTCAGCCTGGCGGTCTTCGGGCTCTATGCCTTCTACTCGCTGACCCGCTACCCGCAGTTCCTGTCGGCCGGTTACGACCTGGGCATCTTCGACCAGGCGGTGCGCCGCTACTCCCACTTCGAGTCGCCGCTGGTGCCGCTCAAGGGTGACCACTACAACCTGCTCGGCGACCACTTCCACCCGATCCTGGCCGTGCTGGCACCGCTCTACTGGATCTGGGACGACCCCCGCACCCTGGTGATCGCGCAGGCCGCCCTGGTGGCCTCGTCGATCCCCGTGGTGGCGAGCTTCCTGGCGCGCCACCTGGGCCGCGGCCGGATCTTCTGGGCGCTGCTGGTGGGCTATGCGCTGAGCTGGCCGCTGCAACGCCTGGTGGACTTCGACTTCCACGAGATCTGTTTCGCCATCCCGCTGCTGGCCATCGCCCTCGATGCCCTGGACCGACGCAGCGACCGCACCTTCGTCCTCGCCTCGCTGGTGCTCCTGCTGGTGCGTGAGGACATGGGCATGGTGCTGGCCATGCTCGGCGTGGTGAGGATGCTGCAGCGTCCCGCGCCCGGGCAGGGGCGGCGCCGGGGACTGCTGCTGGGTGGCGCGCTGGTGGCCCTCGGCACCGTGGTCTTCTTCCTGGTGATCAAGGTGGTGCTGCCGCACTTCGCCTCCAGCGGCCAGTTCGCCTACTGGACCTATGACGCGCTGGGCCCCGATGCCGCCAGCTCGGTGAAGTTCATCCTGCTGCACCCGCTGCGCACCGCCGAGATCTTCTTCACTCCGTGGGTCAAGACCCGCACCCTGCTCTACCTGCTGGTGCCACTGGCCCTGCTGCCGCTGCGCTCGCCGCTGGTGCTGGTCACCCTGCCGCTGCTGGCGCAGCGCTTCCTGAGCTCGCGCACCCACCTGTGGACCACGGAGTTCCACTACTCCGGCCCGATCTTCGTGATCCTGCTCTTCGCCACCGTCGACGCCCTGGAGCGGTTCCCGCGCAACTGGCGCCGGCCGCTGGCCCGCTCCGTCGCCGTCCTGCTGCTGCTCACCCCGGTCTTCGACCTGGCCGTGAACGGCCGCAACTTCCCCTTCATCCGGCTCGCCTGGTCGTCCTGGCAGACCAAGCCGATCATGCGCCACCAGCAGGCCGTGCTGGCCCACATCCCGGCGCACACCTGTCTCGAGGTGGACGACCGGCTGGCGGCCCACCTGACCCGCAGCAACCGGGTCACGCTGCCCACCCTCACCTCGCGGCAGAGCGACTTCGTCGTGCTGGACATGAGCCAGAAGGAGGTGGGCTACCCGTTGCCCGCCCCGCAGGTGGTGCAGGACCGGATCGTCGCGCGCGGCTACATGCCGGTGGCCCAGGAGGGGCCCATCACCGTCTGGCGTCGCCCCGGCTACGCTGGGCCCACCCCGGGGTGCGGCCCTGACGCACCCTGAGCACGAGGCTGGAGGAACAATGCCCGAGACCACCGCAGGAACGGGACCGGTGCTGACCAGCTCACCCGGACCCACCCGCCCGATGGCCTCGATGGCGCTCGTCGGGCTGCGCCACGGGCCGGTCTGGCGCTACCGCCAGCAGGCCTCCGGCGGCAGCACCCGGATCGCCGACGGCTTCACGGTGGAGCCGGGCACGGTCTACGAGCTGGCCTTCTTCCCCGACCTGGAGCACGACTCCACCAGCAACGACTCGCCCGAGCCCAACTTCGACGGCTGCCACGTCACCGTCGAACTGGTCACCGACGACGGGGTGGTGCACCTCAAGGACCAGCACGAGCACCTGGTGCGCTGGGGCGAGGAGCGCGGCTGCCTGGTGGCCGACAACTGGAACCTGCTGCAGCTCGACCTGGAACCGCTGGTGGGGCGGCAGGTGCACGAGGTGCGCCTGGCCAGTGCCTCCGGCCGCACCGGCTCCGGCTGGTTGCAGGCCTACGGGCCCGCACCCCGACCCGTCGAGCAGGCCGACGTGGTGGACCGGGTGCGCACCACCCGCGGCACCCACTCCGCCTTCCTCTACTCTCGCGGCAATGCGCTGCCGCTCACCTGCGTGCCGCAGGGCTTCAACTTCCTGGTGCCGCTCACCGAGGGCCGCGACCGCAACTGGCTCTACGGCTGGCACCGCGACGGTGGCCCCAGCCCCCGGCTGCAGGCGCTGGCCTTCTGCCACCAGCCCAGCCCCTGGATCGCCGACCGCTCCGCCTTCCAGGTGATGCCCTGGCAGGGGAGGATGACCGTCTCGCCCACCCGGCGCTCGCGCGGCTTCAGCCATGACGACGAGATCGACCGGCCCCACTACTACCGGGTTGACCTGGAGGGCGGGATCCGGGCCGAGATGACGCCCACCTCGCGGGCCGCCATCTTCAAGTTCAACTTCTCCGAGCCCGGCCGCCACGGCGTCGTGCTGGACCAGCCCTTCCTGGGCTCGATGCACTGCGAGCAGCTCGACGACGGCCGCGTCGCCTTCCATGCCGCCGTCGCCCCGGCCGAGGGCTGGGTGGTGGGCCTGCACCGGCCCAGCCCGCCCGCCTATGTCTACGGCGAGACCTCGGTGCCCGCCACGATCCACCGCGCCCGCGAGCGTCGCAGCCCGCTGGAGGGGCTGGTCATCAACGGCAAGCGGCTGCACAAGAGCTGGTTCGGCAAGCTCACCGTCCCGCTGCCCCGGCCGCAGGCCGCCATCCTGGAGACCGAGGCGGACGTGGTCGAGGTGCGGGCCGCGATGAGCTTCCTGGGCGTCGAGCAGGCCCGCCGCAACCTGGAGATGGAGGTGGGCTCCGACGTCTTCGACGACGTGGCGGGACGCGCCCAGTCCGCCTGGCGCGAGCTGCTGGGGCGCCTGGAGATCGACGGCGGCACCCTGGACCAACGGGTCAGCGCCTGGAGCAACCTGGCCACCCTGTTCTGCTGGCCCAACGAGCACCACGAGAACATCGGCACGCCCGAGGAGCCGCACTGGGCCTATGCCTCGCCCTTCCGGCCCGCCTCGCTGCATGGACCGCGGCGCACCGGCTGCGAGCGGGTGGACGGCGAGCTCTACGTCAACAACGGCTACTGGGACACCTTCCGCACCGCCTGGCCGCTGTACTCGCTGCTGGTGCCGGAGAAGGCACCGCAGCTGCTGCGCGGCATCCTGCAGCAGTACCGCGACGGCGGCTGGATGGCCCGCTGGTCGGCGCCCGGCTACGTCGACTGCATGCCGGGCACCAGCTCCGACGTGGTCTTCGCCGACGCCTCGCTGCACGGCACCCTCTCGGCCGCCGACGAGCTGGAGGCCTACGACTCGGCGCTGCGCAATGCCAGCGTCCCCTCGGACTCCGCGCTCACCGGACGCAAGGGCATCGGTCACGGCCGCTTCGTCGGCTGGATCGACACCGACACCGAGGAGGGTCTGGCCTGGACCATGGACAATGCCTGCGGCGACGCGGCGCTCTCGCTGTGGTCGGGACGGCTCGCCGCCCGCGCCCGCTCGCTGCTGGGGGAGCGCCCGGGCCTGCTGCAGGGCCAGGAGCAGCAGCTGGTGGACCGGCTGGCCGAGTTCGAGGCCAACGAGGCCTGGTTCGCCAACCGTGGCCTGGTGCACCAGCAGATGTTCGACCCGCGGGTGGGCTTCTACCTGGGCCGGCGTCCCGACGGGCGTTTCCGCGTCGAGCCTGCCGACTTCGACCCGCGCCACTGGGGCCACGACTACACCGAGACCAATGCCTGGGGTCAGGCCTTCCACGCCCCGCACGACGGCGCCGCCCAGGCCCGCCAGTTCGGCGGCGAGGCGGCCCTGGGCCGCAAGCTCGACGAGATGCTGGCCACCCCGGCCACCACCCGTCCCTCGATGTGGGGCAGCTACAGCTACAACACCCAGGAGATGAACGAGGCGCAGGCTGACGGCATCGGGCAGCTGGCGATCAGCAACCAGCCCGCCCACCACATCCCCTTCATGTACCTGTTCGCCGGGCAGCCCCACAAGACGCAGTGGCTCACCCGCGAGCTGCTGGACAAGAAGTTCGTGGGTTCCGAGATCGGCCAGGGCTATCCCGGCGACGAGGACAACGGCGAGATGAGCGGCTACTGGCTGCTGCTGGCCATGGGACTGTTCCCGCTCTACGTCGGCGGGGGAGAGCTGGCGATCACCGCGCCGCTGTTCGCGAAGCTTGCCTGGAATCGGGCCGACGGCAGCCGGCTGGAGATCCGAGCCACCGGCATCGAGCACCGCTACATCCAGTCGCTGCGGGTCAACGGCGAGCGTTGGAATGCGGTGACCATCCCCACCGAGATGTTGCGCGGCGACGCCCTGCTGGAGTTCGAGCTGGGCCCCGAGCCGTCCAGCTGGGGCGCCGGCACCCGGCCGTGGAGCGCCTCCACCGCCAGTGGCGAGCCGCGCAGCTGGCAGCGTGACCGCACCGGTGAGGCCACCCTCGACGGGCACGCGAGCCTGATGGACGACCGTGGCCGCACCGTCACCCGGCTGGCCGCCCGTGACGTGGTGACGCTCACCTGGGACGAGCCCTTCGTGCCCAGCCACCTGACACTCACCGGCCCCGGCCTCGAGGCCCCGGCGCTGCGCGTCGAGGTGCGTCGCGCCGGCCAGTGGCAGGACGCCGGCATCAGGCCGCGCGCCTCCCGTTGGGCCGACCAGACCCAGGCCCACCTGCTGGGCCCCGAGCCGATCGACGGGGTGCGCCTGCTGGCCACCGGCGCCTGCCGGCTCTCCCAGGTGGAGGTCTACTGAGGCTCAGACCTCCACCGGCGCGGCCATGGCCGGGGCCAAGGAGGGATACCAGTCCCAGGCGAAGCGCTTGTGCGGCAGCCGGGCCAGGTGCTGGTAGCCGGCATAGGCCACCAGGTCTGCCACCTGCACCCACTGGCTGCGCGCCGACTGCTGGAAGCACGGGTCCTCGATCAGGGCCCGACGTCGCACCGGCAGACCGCGGTGGGCCTGGACATAGGACTGGTCGCTCCCGTCGCCGTCCATCACCAGGATCCCCCACTCGCCGGCGGCCTCCAGTCGGGCGTCGAGCAGGGACACCAGCTCCCGGTAGACCCGGCCGCGCTCCCGGGCGAAGGCGTCGCGGGTGAGCCGGCTGCGCGAGTAGACGGTGCCCCCACGCAGCCAGGACCAGCCGGCGAAGCAGGCGAAGGTCTCGTCCATCACCTGCTGGCGCAGCGGCTTGCATCGGTTCCACTCGTCGCCCAGTAGCGACGGGTTGCCGCGACCGTTGGCGAACTCCACGGCGTGCAGCTCGCGCTGCTTCGGGATGGCGTGCGCCTCGTCCAGGGCGTCGCGCCAGTCGAGCACCTGGCACAGTGCCGGCCGCCACTGCTCCAGGGTCAGCTCGATCCATGAATAGGTGGCGATCCCGCTGCGCTCGGCGCCAGAGTCGTCGACGTAGAACAGCCGTGTGGGGCGCGCGTCGACGGGTGCATCCATGGCTCCATCCCACCCCAGGGGTCTGACACTTTGGCCGATCCTGCGGGTAGGTTCGGCACCACCGGCTGGTCAGGCCGGCCTCGACGAGGAGGACTTGTGGACTACCAGGTGGACTCCGAGGTGGGAGCCCTGCAACAGGTCATCGTGCACCGTCCCGGCGCAGAGATGACCCGGCTCACCCCCGGCAACATGGACCAGCTGCTCTTCGACGACCTGCTCTGGCTGGAGCAGGCGCAGGCCGAGCACGACGCCTTCGTCGAGACGCTGCGCTGCGGCGGAGCCGAGGTGCTGCAGCTGTCCGAGCTGCTCGCCGAGACCATGGAGGTGCCGCAGGCCCGCGAGGCGGTGATCACCCGCGCCCTCGGTGAGCACCACTTCGGGCCGCAAGGCGCCGAGGTGCTGCAGCACATGGCCCAGCAGATGACGCCGCAGGAGCTGGCCCAGCTGCTGGTGGCGGGCATCACCCGACGTGAGCTGCTGGACCGCGTGGACGAGCCGGTCTCGCTGGACGTGATGTCGCGGGGGCTCGACGACTTCGTGCTCGACCCGCTGCCCAACCACCTGTTCACCCGTGACACCTCCTGCTGGGTCGGCGACCGGGTGCAGGTGAACGCCATGGCCATGCCTGCCCGTCGCCGCGAGGCGCTGAACTACGAGGCCATCTACCGCTGGCACCCACGCTTCGCCGGAGTGGGGCGCTGGGGCGGGGTCTGGCACGACGAGGTGGAGGCCCTGGACCACGGCGCCCTGCCCGACGAGCGCGGCGCGCTGGAAGGTGGCGACGTGCTGGTGGCCGGCAACGGTGCGGTGCTGGTGGGCCTGTCGGAGCGCACCGTGGCGATGGGCGCCGAGCGCCTGGCGAGACGGCTCTTCGCAGCCGGAGCGGCCACCTGCCTGGTGGCCGTGCACATGCCGCGCGAGCGTGCCCAGATGCACCTGGACACCGTGATGACCATGGTCGACGAGCACTCCTTCATCCGCTACGCCGGCTTCGGCGACCGCACCACCTGGGTGCTGCGCCCCGACGGCGACCAGGTCTCGATCACCCGCAACGATCCCGAGGACTTCCCGGCTGTGCTGGCCGAGGCGCTCGGGGTGGACCGGGTGCGGCTGCTCACCCCGCCGCACGACCCGCTGGTGGCGCAGCGCGAGCAGTGGAACGACGCCTGCAATGTGCTGGCCCTGGCACCCGGCGTCGTGGTGGGCTACCAGCGCAATGTGCTCACCCGTCGCTTCCTGGCCGAGAACGGCATCGAGGTGGTCGACGTGCCCGGCGACGAGCTGGGCCGCGGCCGGGGCGGCCCTCGCTGCATGAGCTGCCCCACGCGTCGAGCCCCGCTGGGTTGACCGCGCCCTCGTGCTCCGGTCGCGCCGCCGGCTCCGGCGTGCCATCACGGCCGTTGGTGCCATGTCGCCCCTGCTGCGACGGGGGTGATGCGGCTGCAACGGGGGTGATGCGGCTCTCCGGGCCGTGATCGGGGAAGGAGTCCGGCCAGCCATCGTGGAAGGAGTCCGGCCAGCCATCGTGGACGACGGGGTGATCCGGCGGCGCGAATGAGGCCCGGGCATCAGTGTCACAGTTTGGTGGGGGACTACGGCCACCAAACTGTGACATTCATTGTCCATGGTCTGCCGGCCGGGCCCGGGCCGGACCGGGTGGGGCGACCATTGACCAGAATCCGCCAGGATCTGCAGGCTTGGCAGGTTCCACTGCGCCTTCGGGCGCGAATCGTGGCGGATTCTGGTTGATGCTGCTGGATGCCCGACGCCGGCGCGGCATCACGGCCGTTGGTGCCACGTCGCCCCTGCTGCAACGGGGGTGATGCGGCTGCAACGGGGGTGATGCGGCTGCAAACGGGGGTGATGCGGCTCTCCGGGCCGTGATCGGGGAAGGAGTCCGGCCAGCCATCGTGGCGGTTTCAGGTCGATCCTCGGACGGACGCGGACAGGACGGTGCCCCGGGACCAGGAGGTCCCGGGGCACCGCAGGTCGTCAGGCAGTGACCGTCAGGCGATGGTCACCGGGATGCTGACGGTGGTGCCCGTCGGGGCGGCCTTCATCACCAGCACGGCGGCGCCCTTCGGGGTTCCTGCGGGGACGGTGATCGTGATGGTGGCCTGGCCATTGGTCACGGCCGCGGTGCCCACCTCCACGTCACCGATGGTGGCCACCAGCTGGGTGTTGGCGGGAGCAGCGGTGGACTTCATGTCCAGGGTGTCCAGCTGCACCGCGCCCTGCGGGGCGCCCACGGTCAGGGTGGTGGCCTGACCGGCGGTCAGGGTGGTGGGCATCGGGCTGACGCTCACGGCCTGGCGGGCGAAGTCGGGCTGGACGGTGCCCTTGGTGGTCAGCCAGTCCACCCAGGCGGCCAGGTCGCTGGCGCCGGTGTCGCGGGTGTTGCTGCCCTGGGCCAGCACGCGGAAGTTGTCGCCGCCGGTGACCAGGAAGTTGCCCGAGCCCACGGTGTAGGTGGCGGCGGGATCGATCGGCTTGCCGTTGATGCTGATCGAGGTGATCCGGTCACCGGCGGGACGGGACTCGTCGTAGGTGTAGGTGACATTGGAGCTCAGGCCCAGCTGCAGGTAGGCGCGCGAGGGCGTGGTGCCGTCGGCATTGGTCTGCCACTGCTGCTCGAGCATGGTCTTCACCTGGGCGCCGCTGATCTGGGTGGTCATCAGGGTGTTGGCGAAGGGCAGCACGGCGGCCGCGGTGGCATAGCTGATCTCGCCCTGCGGCAGGTCGGCGCGGGTGCCGCCGGGGTTCTGCACGCCGATGAAGTTGGGATCGCCGTTGCTCAGGGTGTCGTAGAACATCTGCGCCACCATGTCGCTCATGGTGCTCTCGGTGGCGCGGTTGTCCAGGCTGCCGTTGGCGTTCAGGCCGCGGGTGATCGGGGCGGTGGAGGTGGCGATCACGCGGCTGCCGATGATCTTGGCCTGGGCCAGGGTGTCGGTGACGATCTTCTGCACCTCGGCGACGCGCGGGTAGGCGGCCACCAGGGCGGGAACCTCGCTGCTGGGCTTCACGGCCAGGTTGGTGGCGGTGTAGGAGCAGATGGTGCCGGCGTGCCCGGGCTTGGTGGCCCCCTTGCCCTTGCCCTTGTTCTTGCCGGGCTTGTAGGGCTGGGAGGTGTCGACGGTGAGCTGCACCTGGCCGACGAAGGCGCCGTAGGAGCCGGTCTGCACCACCGGGCGGGTGCGGTCGGTGCCGGCGATCGGGGCGTCCCAGACGTAGTTCTGGTGGGTGTGGGCGGTGAAGATGGCGTCCACCTCGGGCGAGGTGTTGGTGACGATGTTGGAGAAGACCTTGCTGGCCAGCGCCTCGTCGAGGGTCTTCGGGGTGCTGACCGCGGCGCCCTCGTGGTAGCTGGCCACCACCACGTCGGCCTCACCGTTGGCGAGGTTGCCGTCGCTGAGCTCGGCGGTGACGCGGTTCACGGCGGCCACCGGGTCGCCGACGGTCACGTTCTTGAAGACCTCGGTGCCCACCAGGCTGGGCAGGTCGTCGGTGACGGCGCCCACGACGGCGACGGTGAGGCCGTCCTTCTCGAAGGTGGCGTACTCCGGCATGGCCGGGGTGGCGGTTCCGGCCTTGTAGAGGTTGGCGGCCAGGTAGGGGAAGTCGGAGCGCTCGGTGAGCCGGCCCACCAGGTCGCTCCAGCCGCGGTCCAGCTCGTGGTTGCCGACGGTGGAGGAGTCCACGTCCATCGCATTGAGGATGTCGATGGTGGGGTTGTCATCCTGCACGGCGGAGGGGAAGAGCGAAGCGCCCACGTTGTCCCCGGAGGAGATCAGCAGAGTCTTGTCCTCGCCGGCGGCCTGCCGGGCGGCCTCGACGGTGCCGAAGAAGGCGACGGTGTCGGGGGAGGACGGCGCGATGCGGCCGTGGAAGTCGTTGAAGCCCAGCAGGTTCAGCGTGGTGGTGCTGGTCTCGCAGACCACGGGGGCCTTGGGCTTCGGGGCGGGCTTGCCGGCGTGGGCGCCGGTGCTTCCGGTGGCGACGATGGCGACGGCGATGGTGCCGGCGGCGGCGATGCGCGCCAGGCCAGACGTGAACATGGGGACTCCTCGGTTCAGCACGGTGGGGGCACGCCCCGGCTGCGGACGGGTGTCCGTGGGACGCGACAGGCCAAACGTTTCCTGACAGCAGCCTGATCAGGCAAGGGCTGGCGGCAGGTTTTCCACAACGTTCACCCGACCGTGACCCGCGCGGAGAGCTGCCTCTGGCACGCTTTCCCACCAGGTCTGGGATCCGGCCTGCCGACGGCCGGACTAGGGTGGCCGGTATGGAAAACATCGGCCGTGAGGAGCTCGACCTGATCTCCCGACTGCTGGGACGCCGCTCGTGAGCGAGGCCTCGCCGATCGACGGCCACACCGACCACGAGGTCCCGTGGGCGATGCAGCTGGCCGTCCTCTACGACAAGCACCAGCCCGCCAGCCACGTGGACACCTGCGAGGCCGCGGCCCGGGCCGTCGTCGAGCTGCTGGCCAGCGAGGCTGCCCGCACCGGGCAGTGGCGCGAGGCCGTCGACTTCTGGCGCGACGGCAGGATCCGCAAGCTGGTGCGCCGGGCCCGCGGCCAGGTGCGCTGGCAGGAGGTGCAGGGCGTCGACGGGGTGAGCGTCGAGCAGCAGGTGCCCGGACGCAACCTCGCGGCCGCCCGGGCCTTCGTCCCCGGCCCGGTCCGTCCGCTGGACCCGCGGCTCAACAAGCTGCAGGTCAGCGGCACCGAGCTGTCCGACGAGCTGCCCAGCGCCAGCACCGAGGCCCTGGTGCGGGTGGGGATCAGCCCGTTGATCACGATGACCACCGGCAAGGCCGCTGCCCAGTGCGCCCACGCCGCGCAGCTCGCCTGGGAGGCCATGGACGAGCCGATGCGGCAACGCTGGGCCGCAGACGGCCACCGGGTGATGGTGGAGGGGGTCGACGAGCAGCGCTGGGCCGCCGATGCCGGCCGGGTGCACGTGGTGGACGCCGGCTTCACCGAGCTGGACGGGCCGACGGAGACCACCCGCGCCTGGTGGTGAACCCGCGCAACCCCCTGCAGCACGGGCAATCCGTGACCACGATTGATCCATGGCGACGGGAATGCCGCAGCGTCCAGTAGCGTTGCACCCAGGACAGCACCCTGCACCAGGAGCCTCGTGACCATGCGCCAGCACCTCGACCGGACCGCCCCCGTGGGCGCCTCGGTGGCTGGCGCGCACCGGGTCGTCGGCGCCTGCAGCCCGCTGGCCGCGCTCCGCGAGTGCCGCCCGCTGTGCCGCTGTCCCGAGCGCTGCGCCTGTCACTGAGCGCAGCCCTGCGGACCGTCACTGACGGCCGCCCCCGGAGTGCCCCCGTGCGCCCTCCGGCCCCGACGCAGCTGCCCCGGCACCGCCGTGCGCCCGCGTCATGCCGCGCCCCGACGCGTCGGCACGCCCACCCCACAAGGAAAACAAGAGGAAAAAGAGCATGGTCTACACAGGACTCCTGCTGGGAATCATCTTCGGCTTCGTGCTGCAGCGCGGCCGTTTCTGCGTCACCGGTGCCTTCCGTGACGTCTGGATCGCGCACAAGACGCGCTGGCTGGTGGCCTTCCTGATCACCATCGCCGTGCAGAGCGTCGGCGTCGCCATCCTGCAGTCCACTGGCGTCATCCAGCTCAGCTTCAGCCCGCTGCCCTGGCTGGCCGTCGTGGTGGGCTCGCTGATCTTCGGCGTCTCCATCGTCGCCGCGGGCGGCTGCGCCACCGGCACCTGGTACCGCGCCGGCGAAGGCCTGGTCGGCTCCTGGATCGCCCTGGCCGGCTATGCGCTGGCGGCCGCGATGATGAAGTTCGGCGCCCTGAAGCAGCTCAACACCACGCTGCGCGAGGTCACCGTCCCGGTGACCACCATCCACGATTCGCTGGGCATCTCGGCCTGGGTGCTGGTGGCCCTGCTGGTGGCCATCGTCGCCGTCCTGGTGCGTCGCGAGCTGAAGCGCTCCACCGCCATGGCCGCCCTGCCGGCGCAGCGCACCGGCCTGTCCCACCTGCTCTTCGAGAAGCGCTGGCACCCCTTCGTGACCGCCGTCATCATCGGCCTGATCGCGATCGCCGCCTACCCGCTGAGCTTCGCCTCGGGCCGTGAGTCCGGCCTGGGCATCACCACCCCGTCGGCCAACCTGACCGCCTGGCTGGTCACCGGCAACCCGGACCGCATCGACTGGGGCGTCTTCCTGGTGGTGGGCATCCTGGTGGGCAGCTTCATCGCCGCCAAGGCCTCCGGCGAGTTCAAGGTGCGCGTTCCCGACGCCACCATCGTGCTGCGCTCGCTGGGCGGTGGCCTGGGCATGGGCGTCGGCGCCGCCTGGGCCGGCGGCTGCACCATCGGCAACTCGATGGTGGAGAGCTCGCAGTTCACCTACCAAGGGTGGCTGGCCTTCGCCTTCACCCTGCTCGGCGTCGGCATCGGCAGCCGCATCTTCCTGCCCGTCGGCCGCAAGAGCCCCGCGCGACGCCCCGTCGCCGTGGCCGTCCCCGCCTGATCAACCACAACCACCACAACCACGAGGAGAAGACAATGGCGAAGCACGTCCTGGAGACCGGCGGCGAGGTCTGCCCCTTCCCGCTGATCGAGGCCAAGCAGGCCATCAAGACCCTGAGCGTCGGCGACGAGCTGGTGATCAACTTCGACTGCACCCAGGCCACCGAGTCCATCCCCGAGTGGGCCGCCGAGTCGGGCTACCCGGTCACCGAGTTCAAGAAGGCCGACGACTTCGGCTGGACCATCACGGTGCAGAAGGCCCACTGAGGTCTCGCACCGCTCCACGCACCGACGAGGGCCGTTCCCCAGCAGGGGAGCGGCCCTCGTCGCCTCGGTTGGTCCGGCATGTCCTCGGTCGGGGGCCGGTCAGCCCGGCAGGACCCCCAGCTCGACGAGCCAGGCGCGGGTGTCGGCGTCGTCGACGTACAGGTGGGTGGTCCAGCCGTGGGCGGCCGCGGCGTCCAGGTTGGCGGGGCGGTCGTCGATGAAGGCGAGCTCGCTGCCCGGCAGGCCCAGCTCCTGCTCGACGTGGGCGTAGATCGCCTCGTCGGGCTTGAGCAGGCCCAGCACGCCGGAGACGAAGCGGCCGCTGACCTGGCTGCGCCAGCCGGCGGCGTCGATGGCCGGCTCGATCAGGGCGGGGGCGTTGGAGAGCACCCACAGCGGGGTTCCGGTGGCCCTCACCTCACGCAGCAGCTGCTCCGCCTCGGGCCGGATGCTGGTCCAGTAGGCCGCGTCCTGACGGCCCAGTTCCTCGGCCTCCGCCTGCTCGACGGGGCGTCCCGCGACGCCGCTCCAGTAGTCCACCTCGGAGGTGGTGCCGGCGTCGTAGCCCAGCCGGGTCTCCCAGTAGGCCTGGTGCCCGGCGGGCGGCTGCGCCCCCAGACCGGCCACGACCGGCGGGAGCTGGTGGGTCTCGGTGACCAGCGGGCCACCCAGGTCGAAGACGAGTGCGCGCATGGCCACAGACTAGAGCCGCCCCGGACCCAGCGTGGGTACGGGGCGGCTCCGGACGGGTCTGCTCAGCCGATGCGGCGCGGCATCCCCTCGGTCTGCGCCTTCCAGGCCTCGGGCACCCACATGCAGGTGGGGTCGCTGGCCAGGTAGTCACCGGTCATCGCGTAGGCGGTGGAACGCGAGCCGCCGCACATCTTGTTGAACTCGCACACGCCGCACTTGCCCTTGAACTCGTCGGGACGGCGCAGCGCCTTGAAGACCGGCGAGTTCTCGTAGATCTCGTGGAAGGCCTGCTCCTTGACGTTGCCGCAGTGCTTGGGCAGGAAGCCGTTGGGGTAGACGTCGCCGATGTGGTCGATGAAGGCGAAGCCGGAGCCGGAGTTCACCGCCATCGGGGCACGCGGCAGGCGCGGCTTCTCGGGGTGCTCGCCCAGCAGCCGCGTGGTCTCCTCGGTGAGGTAGTGGTAGAGCTCGCCACGCTGCGCCACCTGCTCGGGCACCGGCTTGCCGTTGCGGGCCTGCTCGCGCTGGATGGCGATGCGACGGTATTGCGGTGCCTCGGTGGTCTTGATGGCGATCCGGTCGCTGATGTCGTGCAGCCAGTTGAGCACGTCCTCGCGCTCCTCGGGGCTGAGCGCCTGCAGGTCGGCGCCGCGGCCGGTGGGCACGAGCAGGAAGGTGTACCACATCTTCGCGCCCATCCCCAGCACGGTCTGCAGCAGGGCCGGGGCCTCGTGGATGTTGCCCTTGGTGAAGGTGGAGTTGACCTGCAGCCGGTAGCCCTCGGCATTGATCCAGCCGGCGGCCTCGACGGTCTTGTCGAAGGTGCCGGAGAAGCCGCGGAAGGCGTCATGGGTCTCGGCGGTGGCGCCGTCCAGGCTGACGCTCATCGCCTTGCCGCCGGCCTCACGCATCTCGTGCAGCCGCTCCGGGTTCAGCCGCGGCGTGACCGAGGGGGACAGGCTCACCGACAGGCCCAGGTCGGTGCCGTAGCGGCACAGCTCGGCCAGGTCAGGACGCTCGAAGGGGTCGCCGCCGGTGAAGACCACCAGCGGGCGCGGGGTGTCGTAGGCCGCCAGGTCGTCGAGCAGCTGCTTGCCCTGCTCGGTGGTCAGCTGCTGCGGGTGTGCCCGGTGCTGGGCATCGGCGCGGCAGTGCTTGCAGACCAGCGCGCAGGCCCGCGTGACCTCCCAGATCACGATGAAGGGCTTGGTGTTGATGTCGTGCTTGATGGTGCGCACGACCGGGGCATGCCGGTGACTGGTGCCCTGGACGGTGGTGGTCACGATTCCTCGCTCTGGTTGATCTTGCTGATGATGCTGCGGGCGGCCTGCTGGCCGGAGCGCACGGTGGAGCTGATGCCCAGGCCGTCGACGCCGCAGCCTGCCACGTCGATCCCGCCGAGCTCGTCGAGGGCCCGTCGCAGGCCGGCGACGCGTTCCTGGTGGCCCACCACGAGCTGCGGCATGGCATCAGGCCAGCGGAAGACCTGACGCAGCTGCGGGCGCGCGGCCAGGCCGGTGAGCTCACCGAGCTCGTCGGCCACCCGGGTGGTGATCTGCTCGTCGTCCAGTTCGTCGGCCAAGCTGCTGCCGGCACGCCCCACGGAGGCGCGCAGCAGGTGGTGGGCGGCACCCAGAGCGGGCCACTTGCGGCTCAGGTTCGTGGCGGCCTTGAAGGTGCGCACCCGGGTGCTGGGCAGCAGGAGGCCGTTGTGCTCGCGCAGCACCTGGTTGCCTGCGGCGGACGAGGGGTCATAGCCCAGCACCACGGTGGCCACCGAGACCATCGGCACCGCCTCCAGGGCCGCAGCGGCTTCGGGGCAGTGTGGCCGCAGCAGCTCGGCGGTCACCGGTGCCGGAGTCGTGAGCAGCAGGTGGGCGGCGGCCAGGCGTTCTCCGCCGGCCAGCTCCACCTCCCAGCCGTCGCCGGCGCGATGCACGGCGGCAACCGGCGCCTCGAGCTGCAGCCGGTCGCCCAGCTCGGCGGCGAGCGCGTCGGTGAAGGTGGCCAGGCCACCGGGCCAGGTGGCGAACATCGGCAGGGCGGAGGGCTGAGCGGCACCGGGACGGCCAGTCGGCTTGCGGCGCAGGTTCTTGAGCAGCAGCGAGACCCGGTCGCGAGCATCGCCCACCAGCTGCGGGGCGGTGGAGCGCAGCGAGAGCTGGTCCACGTCGCCACCGTGCAGGTTGCCCAGCAGCGGGTCGACGAAGGTCTGGGTCACCTCGCGGCCGAAGCGGCCGGTGGTGAAGGCACCCACCGAGGTGTCGCCGGTGACGGCACGGCGTGCCATCAGCGGTTCCAGGCCTGCGCGCACCAGTCCGGGCAGGGTCAGGATGCCCGACCTCAGCACGGGCCAGATCCTGGTGGGACCGGTGGGGCCTACGCCTGCCGGCAGCGGCCGCAGACCCTTGCGGGTGGCCATCACCGAACCGCCGGGGGCGGCACCCACGACGCTGGAGTCCAGCCCCAGCTCGCGCACCAGCGCGGCCACGTGCGGTGCGCCCAGGTGCACGGCCTCGGCGCCGACGTCGACGCGGGCACCATCCAGGTCCTCGGTGCGGATCTGGCCACCGGGACGGCTGGACGACTCCAGCACGGTGACGTCGAGATCGGGGACGCGGGCCAGCTCGCGAGCGGCCACGAGACCGGTGATGCCGGCTCCGACGACGATGATGCGTGGCATGGTCACCTCCTGTGAGGCGACTCTACAAGGCGCGTGACGTGAAAAATCAGGCGGGGTCCCCGCCCGGCGTCACAGTGCCGTGGGGAGGATGTGCGTGGGCTCCACCAGGTGGCGCGAACGGTTCGGCACCATGCCGTGGTCGATACCCCAGGCCACCGCCTGCGAGCGGCGCTGTACGCCGATCTTGCGGTAGGCGGACCGGATGTAGGACTTGACCGAGTTGGGGCTCAGGTAGGTGCGCCCGGCGATCTCGGCATTGGACAGGCCCTGGGCGATCAGGCTGACCATCTCGGCCTCCCGCATGGTCAGTCCCTCCTCGCGCCCCGGCCAGTTGGCCGAGGACTGGTCCTGAGGGCCCAGGTCGGGGGCGGGCTCGCCGGGAGAGGAGAGCAACCGCTCCCCGTTGGCGATCTGCAGCAGCTGGTCCACCAGCTCGTCGGCACCGAGCGTCTTGGACAGCAGGCCGTCGATGCCGGCGGCCCACGCTGCCTGCACCAGCGCGGGGGTGTGGGCCCAGGTGTAGAGCACCACCTTGTCCACGTGACGGGCGCGCAGCGGCTGGCGGATCGAGTCCAGCGCCGCCTGGTCCTGGCCGTAGGTGTCGTAGAGGGCGATGTCCACCGGACTGATGACATCGGTGTTGGCGCTGATCTCGACGACGGCGAGACGGTCGGCGTAGGGAGCGAGCATCTCCTTGATGCCCGCCAGCACGATCTCGTAGTCGTTGACCAGGGCGATGCGTAGTGTCCGACTTTTCACGTGGTCAGTATGCCCCAAAAAGGGTGGGTTTCTGGCAGAAGGCAAAAAGGCCGACTAGTATCAATGGGTTAAGTACCCATCGACTGATATAGTCTTTCGGGCGTGGTCCCACGGTGACCACCTCATCACGGCGCACGTCGAACGCCGTGGGGGCTCGGAGCTGCGTGCGGGCTGTCGCTGTGCGCCGCTGCCGCAGCGCGGTGGGATGATCGACGGGTGCTCTACGCAACCCACGCCGTCGTCGACCTGGACGCCATCGCACACAACCTGGCGCAGGCCCGCTCCCGGGCCGGCGACCGGGCCGTCCTGCTGCCGGTGAAGGCCGACGCCTACGGCCACGGGGCGGTGGCGGTGGCCGCTATGGCCCAGCGCTCCGGCGCGGCCGACTGGCTGGGCGTCGCCACGGTGCCCGAGGCCCTCGAGCTGCGCGCGGCAGGGATCACGCTGCCCGTGCTGAAGCTCTCGCACTGCTTCCCCGAGGAGCTCGATGCCGCCCTGGCCGCGGACCTGGTCTTTGCCGTGGTCGACGAGCAGACCCTGCGCCGGGCGGAGGAGGCCGGGGCGCGGACAGGACGAGCCGCCCGGGTGCACCTCAAGGTGGACACCGGGATGCGACGGATCGGCGCCGAGCCTGAGCAGGCACCGGCTCTGGCGCTGCTGGCCGAGTCCTTGGAGCACGTCGAGCTGGAGGGCATCTTCACCCACCTACCGGTCAGCGACATGGCCGACGACCAGGAGTGGACCGCCGCCGAGATCGACCTCTTCCGGCTGGTGGTGGCCGCCGTCCATTCCCAGATCGGGCGACGACTGCCCTGGGTGCACGCCACCCCCTCGGGCGGAACGCTGTGGCACGACCTGGCCGACATGACGCTGGTGCGCCCCGGCATCATGGCCTACGGCTACTTCCCCGATGCCAGCACGCCGCGCGTGGTGGAGCTGCGTCCCGCCATGGAGGTGCGTTCCCGGCTCTCCTTCGTGAAGCGCGTCGGGGCCGGGCAGACGGTGGGCTACGGCCGCACCTGGACCGCCGAGCAGGACTGCTGGGTGGCGACCGTGCCGGTGGGCTATGCCGACGGCTACAGCCGACGCAACTCCGGTACCGGCCGGATGCTGGTGCACGGGCGCAGCTGGCCCGTCGTGGGCCGGGTCTGCATGGACCAGACCATGATCCTGCTCGGCACCCTGGCCGACTTCCCCGAGCCGCCCGCGCGGGCCGGCGACGAGGTGGTGGTGATGGGGCGGCAGGGCGACGAGACGGTTGACGCCGACGAGATCGCCGCCACCATCGGCACGATCAGCTACGAGGTCACCTGTGCCGTGGCACGTCGGGTGGTGCGCCACCACGTCGGCGGCGGGCAGGACTGAACCGGAGGTTCGCGGGGCCAGGGATCGACGGGGGCCGGGAGGCCTCCGGGAGCCGGCTCAGCGGCGACGGTTGATGAACTGCGCCTTGGCATAGGAACCGGTGGACCAGGTGGACCATCCGTCGGTCACGGCGCCCACGCCACCACCGACACCGGGGATCTTCTTGCCGGCCAGCAGCCCGACGCGCTTGCCGCCCACCTGTCCCATCAGGTGGCTGAGCACCTTCTCCGAGATGGTGTTGTCCAGCGCGGGGTCGTGCACCGGCGCGGTGGCGATGGCCAGCGCGGAGCTGGGCAGCTCCTGGCGCGCGATGGCCTCCTTCACGTTCCCCTCACCCAGCAGGCACATCAGGATGGCCGAACGGACCCGCGGGTCCTCGATGTCATAGCCGCGCAGGTGCGCGATCGCGGCCACCATGCGGCACTGCACCACGGTCACGCCGGAGACGTTCGCGGGGATGGAGACGGCCAGCGTCGCGACGCCGCCCAGGTTGGTGACGAAGCCCTGTGCCCCGGCCATCGCCACGTGCTGCTTGATCAGGCTGTCGATGGCCAGCTCGGCGGAGCCCGCCTTCTGCAGCGCACCGGCCGCGGTCACCTTGGCGCCCGGGATCCGCGAGACCCCGTCGATGGCCAGGTCCAGGGCCTTGCGCAACGCCATCGTGGAGGCGCCGGGCGCGATGTTCGGCGCCTGCGCCAGGATGCTCTTGCCGATGTCGCGTGCGGTGGCCATGGTTTCCTCCTCGGATGCGTGCCTGGCCCTCCACGGTAGTCGCTGCCGGTGTCCCCCACCCAGCGTCGCGACCCCGGGATCACCCCCATATCGCCCACGGCGCAACGCCGGTGGCGGGACGCGACGAAACTGTCGGCGGCTGGTGCCAGACTGGCCCTCGTGCTGGCTCATGTCTTCGGCCCCTGGACCCAGTGGCCGGACCAGGACCTCGTCGCCTTCTCCACGGAGTTCGACGAGGACCTCGCGCTGGCCGCCTACTGCTCCGGGCTCTTCCCGATGCCACTGCACCACTCCGGCTTCGAGGGTGAGATGGGCTGGTGGTCGCCGGTGAAGCGCGGCATCCTGCCGCTCGAGGGCCTGCGCGTGACCCGCAGCCTGCGCAAGAGCGCGCGCCGCTACACCACCACCGTCGACGCCTGCTTCGACCAGGTCCTGGACCGCTGCGGGGACCCTGCGCGGCCGGACGGCTGGATCGACGCCGACATCCGCCGGGTCTACACCGAGCTGCACGAGCGGGGCGTGGCCCACAGCGTCGAGACCTGGGACGAGCAGGGACACCTGGTGGGCGGGCTCTACGGGGTCTCGGTGCGCGGCCTGTTCGCCGGCGAGAGCATGTTCCACGACCCGGTGCTGGGCCGCGACGCCTCCAAGGTGGCGCTGATGCGGCTGGTGACCGCGCTGCACGACGGCGGCCGCCACCGGCTGCTGGACGTGCAGTGGCGCACCGACCACCTGGCCAGCCTGGGCGTCGTCGAGGTGGGCCGGATCACCTATCTCAGCCTGCTCGACCTGGCCCTCGACGCCGATCCCGTCGACTGGACCCGGGGCTCCGCAGATCCGGAGGCCCCGATGGCCGGCGCCACCCTGCTGGAACTGGTCAGCCAGCTGCCCACCACGAAGGAGCACCGTGCCTGAACTGCCCGAGGTGGAGGCGCTGCGCGGCTTCCTGGACGAGAAACTGGTGGGCCGCAGCATCGCCCGGCTGCACCTGACCGCCTTCAGCGCCCTGAAGACCTTCCAGCTGCCGCTGGAGTCCCTGCTGGGTCTGGAGATCGAAGAGGTCTCCCGGCACGGCAAGTACCTCGACGTGGACGCCCAGGGCGTGCACCTGTGCTTCCACCTGGCCCGCGCCGGCTGGGTGAAGTGGCACGAGGTGGCCCCGGCCGGGATCCCGAGACCGGGCAAGGGGCCGCTGGCGCTGCGCGTGGTGCTGGACGACGAGTCCGGCTTCGACCTCACCGAGGCCGGCACCCAGCGCAAGTTGGCCATCCACGTGGTGGCGGAGGCGCAGGAGGTGGAGCGGATCGCCACCCTGGGGCCGGACCCGCTGTCGGCCGACTTCGACCGGCAGGCCTTCGACGCCATCCTGGACCAGGCCGGTCGGGCCCAGCTCAAGGGGGTGCTGCGCGAGCAGCGGACCATCGCCGGGATCGGCAATGCCTACTCCGACGAGATCCTGCACGCCGCCCGGCTCAGCCCCTTCAAGGCCGCGAACTCGCTGGACGAGGACGAGCGCGCCGAGCTCTACCGCGCGCTGCGCGAGACGCTGTCCGCGGCGGTGGAGCGTGCCCGTGGGCTGGCCGCCAAGGATCTCAAGGACGACAAGCGCAGCAACCTGCAGGTGCACGGGCGCACTGGCCAGGCCTGCCCGGTCTGCGGCACCACCATCGCCGAGGTGAGCTTCTCCGACTCCTCGCTGCAGTACTGCCCCACCTGCCAGACCGGCGGCAAGGTGCTGGCAGACCGACGGATGAGCAAACTGCTCAAGTAGCGCGACGGCCTGCTCAATCGATCGGCTGCTGGCCCCTGGTCGACTACCCCGAGGCGTCCAGGCTCTGTACGACGACCATGGCGTGGCCGTCGCGCACCAGGAGGAAGACCTCGCTGGGCTTGTCGAGCTTGCTGCTGGCCAGCGCCTTGGCATGGGCCGCGGCGGTGTCGCCGGGCAGAGACCGATCCCGGCGGAATTGGTCGTCCGCCCAACCCTGGGGATCCACACCCTCGATCACGAGAACGGCCCGAATCGGGCGCGAAGCCAGATCGACGGCGTGGATCTCAGGGTTCGCCAGAGTCCGCCGGCATCATCTCCCCTTGCATTCGCCGCGCAGGCAGGTCGCCCCGGTCTCCACCCCGTTCCGGACATCACCCCTCGCGCCGGCACATCACACCCCGCGACATCACATCGCGGCCGTGGGCGTCGCATCGCCCCTGCTCGAACAGGGGTGACGAGCCACCATGCGCCGCGATCACGAACCAACGGGTGCGATGTGCAGCACCGACCCACCAGGCGCCGTGCAAGGGGGCGGTCTCTGCCGCGTGGCCACGGGCATGATGCGCCCACAGGCGTGGCGGGCAAGGGATCGCGGGCATCGCGCAGTCCGGCGATGTCGACGCCCGGATCGCCGAGGAGCCCCCAGCTCGCCTCGCTGACCGGCTCCGCGAATCGGGCCGCAGCTCTGGACGTGGCGGCATGGCGATGGAATCCTGCGGAGGTCCGCATCGTCGCGGGCGTGGCCGGGCAGCGTCGCGCGGCCACCCGCTGGCACACCCCAGGAGCAGCCCCCATGTCCCAGGACTTCCAGATCAACCGTCGACACCTGCTCGCCGGCCTCGGCGTCGCGGCCGCAGCCAACGCCTGCCCCGGCGCGGCGAGCCCCGCGCTCGCCGAACCCCGGCCACGACCCGGTGAGGTGGCCATCCCGGGCGCCAGCGCCGCCGACCGCGCCTGGGCCCGTCGCATGCTGCGCGGCATGAGCCTGGAGCAGAAGGTGGGCCAGGTCTTCAACTCCTATGTCCACGGCGCCTCCGCCACCACCGTCACCGAGGCCGAGGCCGCCCAGAACCTGGCGCTCTACGGGGTGCGCACCCCGGCCGAGGTGGTGCAGAAGTACCACCTGGGTGGTGTCATCTACTTCGCCTGGAGCAACAACGTCGCCAACCCCACCCAGATCGCCGAGCTCTCCAACGGACTGCAGCGGGCGGTGCTGGCCGACGGGCGCGGCATTCCCCTCACCATCTCCACCGACCAGGAACAGGGCCTGGTCACCCGGATCGGTGCCCCAGCCACCCTCTTCCCGGGGGCAATGGCGCTGGGCGCCACCGGCTCCGACGTGGACGCCCGCAAGGCCGGCCGGGTCACCGGCGAGGAACTGCGCGCCATGGGCATCACCATGGACTTCGCGCCGGTGGCCGACGTGAACGTGAACCCGGCCAACCCGGTGATCGGGGTCCGCTCCTCGGGCAGCGACCCGCAGCTGGTGGCCGCCGTCGTCGCCGCCCAGGTGGAGGGGCTGCAGTCGGCCAAGGGCGTCTCCGCCACCGCCAAGCACTTCCCGGGCCACGGCGACACCGCCACCGACTCCCACCTCGGCCTGCCCGTCATCACCCACAGCCGCGAGCAGTGGGAGGCCACCGACCTGCCGCCCTTCAGGGCCGCCATCGAGGCCGGCATCGACGCGATCATGACAGCCCACCTGCTGGTGCCCGCCCTCGACGACTCCGGCGATCCCGCCACGCTCAGCCCGCGCATCATCACGGGCGTGCTGCGCGAGGAGCTCGGCTTCACCGGCCTGGTGGTCACCGACGGCCTGGCGATGGCCGGCGTGCGCGAGAAGTACGGCGACGACGAAGTGGCGGTGCGGGCCCTGCTGGCCGGCGACGACATGCTGCTGCAGTCGCCGGACCTGCCGAAGGCCTGGAATGCGGTGCTGGCGGCGGTGCGCAGCGGCCGGCTGCCGATGGCCCGGCTGGACGAGGCGGTGCTGCGCAACCTGCAGCTCAAGGCCAAGCGGGGCGTGGTGAAGCGGCCCCTGGTGGAGGTCGGGGCGCTGGGGCGCCTGGTGGGCACCGCCCGCAACCAGCGGATCGCCGAGGCCGTGGCCAACGACTCCACCACCCTGTTGCGCAACCAGGACGTGCTGCCGGTGCGGGCCAAGGGACTCGATGTGGTGGTCTGCGGCTGGAGCAGCGGCACCACCACCCTGGAGGTCGTGGCCGCAGAACTGGCCCGGCACAAGGCGCGCCCGGTCACCGTCGCCACCGGGGCAGCGCCCGGCCACGCGCAGATCGACGCCGCGGTGGCCGCGGCCGCGAAGGCCGACCTGGTGGTGGTCACCACCTACAACGTGACGGCCACCTCGGCCCAGCGCACGCTGGTGCAGGCGCTGCTGGCCACCGACACCCCGGTGGTGGTGATCGCGGTGCGCAATCCCCATGACATCGCGCAGTTCCCCGAGGTGGACGCCTATCTGGCCAGCTACTCCTTCGTCCCCGTGGCGCTGCAGGCCGCCGTGCGCAGCATCGTCGGCAGCAACATCCCGAGCGGTCGGCTCCCGGTGGCGATCCCGGCCGCCAGTGGCGGCGAGCTGTACCCCGTCGGCGCCGGCATCGGCTACTGAGGAGGAGGGACATGTCGATGGAGATCTCCCGCAGGGGACTCGTGGCGGCAGCTGGCGTCGGACTCGCCGCCGGACCGCTGGCCCAGCAGGCACAGGCCGCACCGGGGCGCGGCAGGCGCCCTCGTCGCGTGGTGACCGGCGCCCAGGCACTGGCCGAGGACCGTTGGTCGGCGCTGGTCGGCCGCAAGGTGGGCGTCATCTCGAATCCCACCGGGGTGCTGGACGACCTGACGCACATCGTCGACCGGATGCATGCCGACGGTGTGGACGTGGTGGCGGTCTTCGGCCCCGAGCACGGCTTCCGCGGCACCGCGCAGGCGGGCTCCTCGGAGCAGGCCACCAAGGACCCGCGCACCGGCATTCCGGTCTTCGACGCCTACGGCGCGAACGACGTGAAGTTCGCGGCGATGTTCGCCGCCTCCGGGGTGGACACCGTGGTCTTCGACATCCAGGACGTCGGTGCCCGCTTCTACACCTATGTCTGGACCATGTACCAGGCGATGCGCGGCGCCGCCCAGGTGGGCGGGATCCGCTTCGTCGTGCTGGACCGGCCCAACCCGATCGGCCGGCGGGTGCGCGGCCCGATGCTGGAACCGGCCCAGCAGTCCGGAGTGGGACTGCGCCCGATCCTGATGCAGCACGGCATGACCGTGGGGGAGCTGGCCACGCTCTTCAACGCCGAGTACCTGCCCAAGGAGCCGGGCGGGGTCACCCTCAAGGAGCTCGAGGTGGTGGAGGTGGAGGGCTGGGACGGCGGCCTGTTCGCCGACACCGGGCTGGCCTGGGTGATGCCCTCGCCCAACATGCCCACCGCGGACACGGCGCTGCTCTACTCCGGCACCTGCCTGTTCGAGGCGACGAACCTGTCCGAGGGACGCGGCACCACCCGACCCTTCGAGCTGGTGGGGGCACCCTGGGCAGACCAGCGCTGGGCCGAGCGGCTCAACGGCCACGACCTGCCCGGGGTGCGCTTCCGGGAGGCCTGGTTCACGCCCACCATCAGCAAGAACGCCAACCTGGTCAACGGCGGTGTCCAGGTGCACATCACCGATCCCGAGGCGGTGGACGCCCCGGCGACGGCGGTGCACATGATGGTGGACGCGCGCGACCTGTACCCGGCCTTCGCCACCCGGGTGATGCCCTCCGACCCCTATCCGTGGGTCTGGCTGGACCGGCTGAGCGGCACCACCGCGCTGCGGACCCAGCTCACCTCGGGAGCCGGGGCCCGCCAGATCATCCGCGGCTGGGCGGCCGACGAGCGGGCCTGGACCCGACGTCGCCGGCGCTACCTGCGCTACTGACCGGGCAGACGGCCGATCCCGGCGGGATGGGTCGGCCGTCCAACCCTGAAAACCGCCCCCTCGATCACGAGAATTGCCGGGCGGATTCATGTGGTCAGCGCAACGGTTCTGTGAGGTGGGGTTGTGATGGCGGGGACTGCCCCGGGTTTGGTTGACACTGACATCTCAGGTCCGTGAGGGCCTGGTGAGAGGATGCATGTCATGCCC
>NZ_BAAAIX010000038.1:0-830 GCF_039526385.1 Luteococcus peritonei
CGTTCAGTGTTGTAGAACGTGAGCCAGTCGGCAAGGGCGTCGCGGCGTGCTTGGTTGCTGGTGAAGGGCTGTCGGTAGGCCCATTCGGTTGCCAGGGTCCGGTTGAGGCGCTCGACCTTGCCGTTCTGCCAGGGGCAGTGGGGCTTGATGAACTTCTGTTTCGCGTCGAGGGCTGCGACCGCGGCGATGAAGTCGCTGCTGTTGCGGTAGGCGAAGGCATTATCGGTGATCACCCGCTCGATACGGGTGATGCCGTGGTCTGCGAAGAAGGCAGCGGCGCGGGTGAGGAAACCAGCGCAGGTGGGTCCCTTCCCGTCGTCGTGGATCTCGATGTAGGCCAGCCGGGTGTGGTCGTCGACGGCTGCATGGACGTAGTCGTAGCCGATCTTTGCCCGCTTGTTCCTCTCGGCGCTGGTCACGGCCCGTCCGCGGCTTCGCCAGCCTCCGCCGTCGGGGATCTTGCCGATCTTCTTGACATCGAGGTGGATCAACTCACCGGGGCGTTCGCGTTCGTAGCGGCGGGTGGTGGCCTGGCTGCCGCGGATCACTGCTCCGGTGATCGGATCGAGGTGGGCCAACGGGGGCATGTGATGACGCTTCCAGATCGCCGAGACGGTGCGCGCGGGAACACCGGTCGCGGCGCTGGTGTGGGTTGGGCCCTGCCGGTGCAGCGCGCGGTGCGCCAGGACCCGGACCTCGACCTGGTGGTTGGTGCGCCGGGGCATGGTTCGGGGTCGGCTGGAGCGGTCATGCAGACCTGGTTCGCCGTGCTGGTCGTAGCGCTTGAGCCAGTGGTGTGCGCACTGGCGTGAGATCCCCATCGCCTTGGC
>NZ_BAAAIX010000039.1:0-919 GCF_039526385.1 Luteococcus peritonei
ACAGGAAAACGAGGTCCTGCGTCGCGCCGCGGCCTATCTGTCTCGTGACATCAACCCAAAATGATGTACCCCTTGGTTACCGACCTGGCCCAGGCCAAGGGGGCGCAGGTTCGGGTGCCGGTGGCGGTCTCGTGCAGGGTGTTGGGTTTCTCCCGACAGGCCTACTACCAGTGGCTCGCCGACCCGGTCTGCCAGCGTGACTGGGACGATGCGCACCTGATCAACGCCGCCATCGACCTGCATGACGAGGACCCCGGCCTGGGCTACCGCCTCATCGCCGACGACCTGCCCGAGAAGGGCATCACCGCTGGTGAGAACCGGGTCCACCGACTGTGCAAGCTGCAGCGGATCCGCTCGTTCCACTCCGTCAAGAACGGCTCGTGGAAGACGCCAGGGGCCCCGGTCCACGACGACCTGGTCCAACACCACTTCACCGCCGAACAGCCCAACCTGTTGTGGTTGACCGACATCACCGAACACCACACCGCCGAGGGCAAGCTGTACCTGTGCGCAGTCAAGGATGCCTACTCCAACCGCATCGTCGGCTACTCAATCGATGCACGGATGAAGGCCAGTCTGGCCGTCAACGCGCTACGGATGGCCGTTCAGCGGCGTGGTGACGTGGCCGGGTGCGTGGTGCACTCGGACCGAGGCAGCCAGTTCCGGTCGAAGAAGTATCTGCGGGAACTCGACGCCCATCACCTGACCGGGTCGATGGGCCGGATCGCCGCGAGCGACGACAACGCGGCCATGGAGTCCTTCTTCGCCCTGGTGCAGAAGAATGTCCTGAACCGTCACCCCTGGACCAGCCGGGCAGAGTTGCGGTTGGCGATCATCACCTGGATCGAACGTTCCTACCATCGTCGACGCCGCCAACGGCGTCTCGGCAAGCTCACCCCAGTAGAGTTCGAACTGGTCC
>NZ_BAAAIX010000040.1:0-640 GCF_039526385.1 Luteococcus peritonei
GGTAGGGCTCCCGGTTCTTGATCATCGCGAACAGGACATCACAGCGACGGCGAGACAGGCAGATGAGAGCGGCGTTGTGCTTCTTTCCCTGGGCTCGTTTGCGGTCGTAGTAGGCCCGACTGGTCGGGTCGGATCTGAGTGCGGCGAAGGAGGACAGGAACAGGGCTCGTTTGAGGTGCTTGTTGCCGGAGCGGGCGGGGAACTCGCCGCGGATGCTGGTGCCGGATCGTCGGGTGACCGGGGCGAGACCTGCATAGGCCGCCAGATGTCCGGCAGTGGGGAAGGCTGAGGCGTCGCCGACGTCGAGCAGGATCCGTGCTGCGGTCCTGACCCCGACGCCTGGCATCGTGGTCAGGACCTCGGCAAGAGGGTGAGCATCAACCACTTTCTCGACCTGGACGGCGAGCTCGGCGCGCTGGTCCAGGACCTGACGCAACGACGCGGCCAGTTTCGGCAGCACCTGCTCGGCTGCGGCGGTGCCAGCAACGACGACGGTCTGCTCGCCCAGAGCTGTGGTGATGTCGTCGGCGAAGTCCTGTGCGCCGCGGGGGTAGGCCTTGCTGATGACCCGCAACAGCTTGGACCTGGTCACGCCAGCCATGCCTTGGGGACCACCGAGCTGCTCGATCACCGCCAATCC
>NZ_BAAAIX010000041.1:0-1268 GCF_039526385.1 Luteococcus peritonei
CCTCGAGTTCATCTCTCACAACACCCTCGAAGGGATCATCACGATGACCGCTCCACACATTGTCGACCCTGCGCACGTTCTTGGCGAGCTACTCACCGAGGCCTCGCCGGACATGATGCGCAGCCTGCTGCAGACCATGCTCAATGCCCTGCTCAGCGCTGATGCTGATGCCGTGGCCGGCGCCGAGTACGGCCAGCCCACCCCAGGCCGGTTGGCGCAACGCAACGGCTACCGCCACCGCGGCCTGGACACCCGCGCCGGCACCATCGACCTGGCCATCCCCAAACTCCGTACCGGCTCCTACTTCCCCGACTGGCTGATGGAACGCCGCAAGCGGGCCGAGACGGCCCTGATCACCGTCGTCGCCGACTGCTACCTCGCCGGCGTCTCCACTCGCCGCATGGACAAACTCGTCAAGACCTTGGGCATCGACCGGCTCTCGAAGTCCCAAGTCTCCCGCATGGCCGCCGAACTTGACGACCACGTCGAACAGTTCCGCCACCGACCCCTGAGCGATGCCGGCCCCTTCACCTTCGTCACCGCTGACGCGTTGACCATGAAAGTCCGCGAAGGCGGGCGCGTGATCAACTCCGTCGTCATGCTCGCCACCGGCGTCAACAATGACGGGCACCGCGAGGTCCTCGGTCTGAGGGTCGCCACCAGCGAGACCGGCCCGGCCTGGAACGAGTTCTTCGCCGACCTCGTCGCCCGCGGCCTGACAGGCGTCCGTCTCGTGACCTCGGACGCCCATCAAGGTCTCGTGGAGGCGATCGCGGCGAACCTGCCCGGCGCGTCCTGGCAACGCTGCCGCACCCACTACAGCGCGAACCTGATGGCGATCACTCCGAAGAGTCTGTGGCCGGCGGTGAAGGCGATGCTCCACTCCGTCTACGACCAGCCCGACAAGAACGCTGTCCAGGCCCAGTTCGACCGGCTGCTTGACTACACCGCCGACATGCTGCCCGAGGTCACCGACCACCTCGACCAAGCACGGGCAGACATCCTCGCCTTCACCCAGTTCCCCGTTGAGGTCTGGCATCAGATCTGGTCAAACAACCCCACCGAAAGGTTGAACCGCGAGATTCGCCGCCGCACCGACAGCGTCGGGATCTTCCCCAACCGCGCCGCGATCGTCCGGTTGGTCGGCGCCGTGTTGGCCGAGCAGACCGATGAATGGGCCGAAGGACGCCGCTACCTCGGCCTCGAAGTCCTCGCCAAGAGCCGCCTCACACTCATCACCGACACCAGCGAACAGGAGACCACCATGC
>NZ_BAAAIX010000042.1:0-1307 GCF_039526385.1 Luteococcus peritonei
AGCGAAGGTGGTGGCGAACGCGTTCAACGCTGGCTTCCAGCGCATGCCCCACCTGGTCTGGCCGGTGCCCTTGGGGTCCAACGATCTCACGGTCAGGTAGAGCGTCTTCAACGCGGCCTGCTCGTTCGGGAAGTGCCCACGAGCCCTCACCGCCCTCCGGAACCTGGCATTGAGCGACTCGATCGCGTTCGTCGAGCACAGGACCTTTCGGATCTCGACGTCGTAATCCAAGAACGGGACGAACTCGGTCCAGGCGTTGCGCCAGAGCCGGATCATCGCCGGGTAGGCCTTGCCCCACTTCTCGGCGAACTCCTCGAACGCGGCCTCAGCAGCCTCCGGGGTGGGGGCTTCGTAGACGGGCCTGAGGTTGACGGCGATCTCGGGCCAGTGCCGCTTCGACGCGTAGCCGAAACTGTTGCGCAGCAGGTGGATCAGACAGGTCTGGACCTTCGCTGCGGGGAACACCTGCCCGATCGAGTCGGGCAGGCCCTTGAGCCCGTCACAGACCATGAAGAACACGTCCTTGACGCCGCGGTTCTTCAGTTCGGTGAGGCAGGCGAACCAGAACTTCGCCGACTCCCCATCCCCGTTGCCGGGCCAGATCCCCAGAATGTCCTTGTGACCCTCCAGATCGACACCGATCGCGGCGTAGTAGGGCTGGTTGCGGACCTGCCCGTCCCGGACTTTGATCACGATCGCGTCGATGAAGATCGCAGCGTAGATCGGCTCCAACGGACGACTCATCCACCCGTTCATCTCGTCGACGACGCGGTCGGTGATCCGGCTGATCGTGTCCTTGCTCACGCTGGTGCCATACACCTCGGCGAAATGCGCCGCGATCTCCCCGGTCGTCAGTCCTTTCGCGAACAACGACAGGACCATCTGGTCCATGTCCGACAAGCGGCGTTGGCGCTTCTTCACCAACTGGGGCTCGAAGGTCCCGCTACGGTCCCGGGGCACCTGGATCTCGACCGCGCCGACATTGTCGGTGATCACCGTCTTCGAGCGGGTGCCGTTACGGGAATTGCCCGAGCCGCGGCCGACGGGGTCGTGCTTGTCATAGCCCAGATGCTCATTGAGTTCCTCGTCCAAGGCGGCCTCGACGACCTGCGCGGTCAACGCCTTCAGCAGCCCGTCGGGGCCGGTCAGGGCGATACCAGCATCACGGGCCTGGCGCACCATCTGCGCGATCACCTCACGCTGGGCCTTGTCCAACTCAGCCGACTCATCCGGCGGGGACGGTGGTGTTGGGGTCACAGCCTCCAGTCTGGCCGACTCCACGGCCAACGAGCTGCTGGTTGTTGTCT
>NZ_BAAAIX010000043.1:0-2949 GCF_039526385.1 Luteococcus peritonei
GGCAGTCGAAGAGTCATAAATGATTAGTGAAGTCGAGCAACCTGGGAAGGTTGAGCATAGAGGGTAATACTCCCGTAGACGTAAGCTTTTCACTCTTGAGCGTTACCCCAAGTAGTGCGGAACCCCTGAAATTCCGCATGAATCTGGCGGGACCACCCGTTAAGCCTAAATACTCCTTGGTGACCGATAGCGGACAAGTACCGTGAGGGAAAGGTGAAAAGTACCCCGGGAGGGGAGTGAAATAGTACCTGAAACCGATCGCAT
Source organism: Luteococcus peritonei (assembly GCF_039526385.1). Lineage (NCBI taxonomy): Bacteria > Bacillati > Actinomycetota > Actinomycetes > Propionibacteriales > Propionibacteriaceae > Luteococcus > Luteococcus peritonei. Next base: position 265 of record NZ_BAAAIX010000043.1, read on the forward strand.
ACAATCCGTCGGAGCCCTTCGGGGTGACGGCGTGCCTTTTGAAGAATGAGCCTGCGAGTTAGTGGTGTGTGGCGAGGTTAACCCGTGTGGGGAAGCCGTAGCGAAAGCGAGTCCGAACAGGGCGATTGAGTCGCACGCTCTAGACCCGAAGCGTAGTGATCTATCCATGGCCAGGTTGAAGCGACGGTAAGACGTCGTGGAGGACCGAACCCACTTGGGTTGAAAACCGAGGGGATGAGCTGTGGATAGGGGTGAAAGGCCAATCAAACTACGTGATAGCTGGTTCTCCCCGAAATGCATTTAGGTGCAGCGTCGTGTGTTTCTTCCCGGAGGTAGAGCACTGGATGGTCTAGCGGGCCCACAAGCTTAGCGAAATCAGCCAAACTCCGAATGCCGGGAAGTGAGAGCGCGGCAGTGAGACTGCGGGCGATAAGGTTCGTAGTCGAGAGGGAAACAGCCCAGATCATCAGCTAAGGTCCCTAAGCGATAACTAAGTGGAAAAGGATGTGGAGTTGCGGAGACAACCAGGAGGTTGGCTTGGAAGCAGCCACCCTTGAAAGAGTGCGTAATAGCTCACTGGTCAAGTGATTCTGCGCCGACAATTTAGCGGGGCTCAAGTTATCCACCGAAGCTATGGCATTCACACGTGTGCCTGACTTTTGTCCAGGTGTGTGGATGGGTAGGGGAGCGTCGTGTGCGCGATGAAGCGGCGGGGTGACCCAGTCGTGGAGAGCACACGAGTGAGAATGCAGGCATGAGTAGCGAATGACGGGTGAGAAACCCGTCCGCCGAATATCCAAGGGTTCCAGGGTCAAGCTAATCTGCCCTGGGTAAGTCGGGACCTAAGGCGAGGCCGACAGGCGTAGTCGATGGACAACGGGTTGATATTCCCGTACCGGCGAAACAACGTCCATGCTGAATCATCTGATGCTAAGCACGCGAGGTGGTGATTGACCTTCGGGTCTCGATCCACTGAGTCTGTGAACCGATGGTGTAGTAGGCAAGCTGCGGAGGGACGCAAGAAGGTAGCTCATCCCGGGCGATGGTTGTCCCGGGCTAAGTGTGTAGGGTTGACGGTAGGCAAATCCGCCGTCTGTATGCCTGAGACATGATGGGGAGCAGCCTTTGGGCTGTGAGTGAGTGATCCTATGTTGCCTAGAAAAGCTTCGTGAGCGAGTTGTTAGCCGCCCGTACCCTAAACCGACACAGGTGGATAGGTAGAGAATACCAAGGCGATCGAGAGAATCATGGTGAAGGAACTCGGCAAAATACCCCCGTAACTTCGGGATAAGGGGGACCTGATGCGTCAGCCGACATGCTCGGTGAAGCGTTGAGGGTCGCAGAGACCAGGCCCAAGCGACTGTTTACTAAAAACACAGGTCCGTGCCAACTTGAAAGAGGACGTATACGGACTGACTCCTGCCCGGTGCTGGAAGGTTAAGGGGAACTGTTAGACGCAAGTCGAAGCGGTGAACTTAAGCCCCAGTAAACGGCGGTGGTAACTATAACCATCCTAAGGTAGCGAAATTCCTTGTCGGGTAAGTTCCGACCTGCACGAATGGAGTAACGATTTGGGCGCTGTCTCCACCATGAACTCGGCGAAATTGCATTACGAGTAAAGATGCTCGTTACGCGCAGTAGGACGGAAAGACCCCGGGACCTTTACTATAGTTTGGTATTGGTGTTCGGTACAGCTTGTGTAGGATAGGTGGGAGACTGTGAAGCGGCCACGCCAGTGGTTGTGGAGTCATCGTTGAAATACCACTCTGGCTGTTCTGGATATCTAACCTAGGACCGTTATCCGGTTCAGGGACAGTGCCTGATGGGTAGTTTGACTGGGGCGGTCGCCTCCCAAAAGGTAACGGAGGCGCCCAAAGGTTCCCTCAGCCTGGTTGGCAATCAGGTTTCGAGTGTAAGTGCACAAGGGAGCTTGACTGTGAGAGGGACACCTCGAGCAGGGACGAAAGTCGGGACTAGTGATCTGACGGTGGCATGTGGACGCGCCGTCACTCAACGGATAAAAGGTACCCCGGGGATAACAGGCTGATCTTGCCCGAGCGCTCACAGCGACGGCATGGTTTGGCACCTCGATGTCGGCTCGTCGCATCCTGGGGCTGGAGTCGGTCCCAAGGGTTGGGCTGTTCGCCCATTAAAGCGGCACGCGAGCTGGGTTTAGAACGTCGTGAGACAGTTCGGTCCCTATCCACTGCGCGCGTAGGAATCTTGAGAAGAGCTGTCCTTAGTACGAGAGGACCGGGACGGACTAACCTCTGGTGTGCCAGTTGTTCCGCCAGGAGCACGGCTGGTTGGCTACGTTGGGAAGTGATAACCGCTGAAAGCATCTAAGCGGGAAGCACGCTTCAAGATGAGGGTTCCCACAGAATTAATCTGGTAAGGCCCCCGGCAGACCACCGGGTGATAGGTCGGATGTGGAAGCACAGTAATGTGTGGAGCTGACCGATACTAATAGGCCGAGGGCTTGTTCCTACAAAGGTGTTACGCGTCCACTGTGTGGTTCCCGAGATACGGTCGGGAGCCTTGATTCAAAGGTTTCGAGATATCTCAATAGTGTTTCGGTGGCCATGTCAAAAGGGAAACACCCGGTCCCATTCCGAACCCGGAAGTTAAGCCTTTTAGAGCCGATGGTACTGCAGGGGGGACTCTGTGGGAGACTAGGACGCCGCC
>NZ_BAAAIX010000044.1:0-2113 GCF_039526385.1 Luteococcus peritonei
AAGCTTGTTGATTGACGACGTTCCCACTGTGTGGGTGTCGATATTTTTCAACGGAGAGTTTGATCCTGGCTCAGGACGAACGCTGGCGGCGTGCTTAACACATGCAAGTCGAACGGTAAGGCCCTTCGGGGTACACGAGTGGCGAACGGGTGAGTAACACGTGAGTAACCTGCCCTTGACTCTGGGATAACAGTTGGAAACAGCTGCTAATACCGGATATGAACCCTTTTCGCATGATTTGGGTTGGAAAGCTCCGGCGGTCAGGGATGGACTCGCGGCCTATCAGCTTGTTGGTGAGGTAGTGGCTCACCAAGGCTTCGACGGGTAGCCGGCCTGAGAGGGCGACCGGCCACATTGGGACTGAGATACGGCCCAAACTCCTACGGGAGGCAGCAGTGGGGAATATTGCACAATGGGCGCAAGCCTGATGCAGCAACGCCGCGTGCGGGATGACGGCCTTCGGGTTGTAAACCGCTTTCAGCAGGGACGAAGCTAACGTGACGGTACCTGCAGAAGAAGCACCGGCCAACTACGTGCCAGCAGCCGCGGTGATACGTAGGGTGCGAGCGTTGTCCGGAATTATTGGGCGTAAAGAGCTTGTAGGCGGTTTGTTGCGTCAGAAGTGAAAACTCAGGGCTTAACCCTGAGCCTGCTTCTGATACGGGCAGACTAGAGGAAGTTAGGGGAGAACGGAATTCCTGGTGGAGCGGTGGAATGCGCAGATATCAGGAGGAACACCGGTGGCGAAGGCGGTTCTCTGGGACTTTCCTGACGCTGAGAAGCGAAAGCGTGGGGAGCAAACAGGCTTAGATACCCTGGTAGTCCACGCCGTAAACGGTGGGTACTAGGTGTGGGTCACATTCCACGTGATCCGTGCCGCAGCTAACGCATTAAGTACCCCGCCTGGGGAGTACGGCCGCAAGGCTAAAACTCAAAGGAATTGACGGGGCCCCGCACAAGCGGCGGAGCATGCGGATTAATTCGATGCAACGCGAAGAACCTTACCTGGGTTTGACATATGCCGGAAACGTCCAGAGATGGGCGCCCCTTTTTGGTCGGTATACAGGTGGTGCATGGCTGTCGTCAGCTCGTGTCGTGAGATGTTGGGTTAAGTCCCGCAACGAGCGCAACCCTCGTCCAATGTTGCCAGCACGTAATGGTGGGGACTCATTGGAGACCGCCGGGGTCAACTCGGAGGAAGGTGGGGATGACGTCAAGTCATCATGCCCCTTATGTCCAGGGCTTCACGCATGCTACAATGGCCGGTACAAAGGGCTGCGAACCTGTAAGGGTGAGCGAATCCCAAAAAGCCGGTCTCAGTTCGGATTGGGGTCTGCAACTCGACCCCATGAAGTCGGAGTCGCTAGTAATCGCAGATCAGCAACGCTGCGGTGAATACGTTCCCGGGGCTTGTACACACCGCCCGTCAAGTCATGAAAGTCGGTAACACCCGAAGCCAGTGGCCCAACCCTTGTGGAGGGAGCTGTCTAAGGTGGGACTGGTGATTAGGACTAAGTCGTAACAAGGTAGCCGTACCGGAAGGTGCGGCTGGATCACCTCCTTTCTAAGGAGCCTGTGGCAGCCAGGTTTTGCTTGGTTGTCCATTGCCCGGGTTTCCACGGCGAGTGTTCGTGGGTCTGGGTGGCACCGGATTGTGGAACATTGACTGAAGGATCGGCTGTTTGCTGGTGTCTTAGTACTGCCTCTTCGGGGGTGTGGAACGGGTGTTGGTGGGTGGTTGGTTCGTGAGCACGTTGTTGGGTCCTGAGGGGTCGGTTGCTTTGGCAGCGCCTTCTAGCGGACCAGTGATTGCCGGCCTTTGGGTTGGTGGTTCTGGGCTCGCCCGTATTTTGAGAACTGCACAGTGGACGCGAGCATCTTTGTAGAAAACAAGCTACTAAGTGCGATCGGTGGATGCCTAGGCACCAAGAGCCGATGAAGGACGTTGTAACCTGCGATAAGCCATGGGGAGCTGGTAAACGAGCTGTGATCCGTGGATTTCCGAATAGGGAAACCTTGAAATACCGGAGTCATGTCCGGCAACCTCTTCCTGAACACATAGGGAAGTTGGAGGGAACGTGGGGAAGTGAAACATCTCAGTACCCACAGGAAA